>JAJZPI010000228.1 GCA_021811275.1 Deltaproteobacteria bacterium | reverse complement strand
CCCGGCCTGGAGGCCGGGCCCCGCCGTTATCGCAGTCAGCATCATCAGACCAGCAAAGCCACCTCGCGGCTGTTTGCGCGCCGTGCCCTCCGGGCGGGGCGTTAACACCCCCTTTCTCCTTTTTGGGCGAATTCCTTAACCACCCTGAAAGGAGAAAAGCATGAAGACCAACAACCTGCATCTCTTGGATCTCAAGGACCTGGCCCAGCGCCTGGGTCTGGCCCCCCAGACCATCCGCAACCAGCTCTGCAGCGGCACCTTCCCGCTGCCGCCCCGCCGCCTGGGCCGGGCCATCCGTTGGCGTAGCGACGAGGTGGATAAATTCATCCGCTCTCTGCCCACCTAACGCCATACGCCAACTGAACCAGCCCTTCAGCCCAGAACCAACCTCCGGGGCGACAGCGATCCTGTCGCCCCGCGCCTTTTTCGGAGAGAAACCATGGGCATTTTTCGCTTCAAGGACAAGAACGGCCGTCCTCACGGCCCTTGGCTGATCCAGTATCCCCACCGCCGCGATCCGGTGACCGGCCGAGTGATCTACACCACCCGCACGGCCGGTCCCTCCAAGAGGGTGGCCCAGAGAATGTTGGCCAAGATGCTGCTGGAGTGGGAACAGCGAAAGGTCAGGGGACAGGACAGGGTGAAGCCCCAAACCGTGGCCCAGCTGACCGACTGGTATCTGTCCCTGCCCGAGGTGAGGGCCAAGCGCTCCTATGAGGATGACGTGCAGCGTGTGAAGATGATCAAGGCCGAGCTGGGCAGCCTCATGGCCCATGAGCTTGACGCCAAGGCCCTGACCAACTGGCGGGCCAGGATGCTCCAGAAAAAGAGCTCATTCGGACGGCCCTATGCCCCCGGCACGGTCAATCGCCTGATGGACACCATCAAGCGCATGTACAACCTGGCCCAGCGGGACGGCCTACAGGAAAGGAACCCCTGCTGGAAGGTGCGCGCCCTGCCCGAGAACAACCAGCGGGACAGGGTAGTGACCCCGGAGGAGTTTCGCGCCCTTTTCCGGGAGCTGGCCCCCTATGCCAGGATGCCCATTCTCACCGCCTACCTCACCGGCATGCGCATTGGGGAGGTCCTCTCCTTGACCTGGGCTCAGGTGGACCAGACAACGGGGATGTTTGACCTGCCTCGGGCCAAGACCAAGACCAACCAACCCCGGCTGGTGCCCATTCCTGGGCCGGTGCTGGAGTGGCTGGCAAAGCAGGATTCATCTGATCCCCAGGGATGGGTATTCCAGCGCGACGGCCAGCCCTTGGGCAATCTAGGCAAGGGCTTCAAGTCGGCCTGCCAGAGGGCGGGCATCCCGGCAGCGGTGATCCACGATCTAAGACATTCCTTTGTCACCCTGCTGCGCCGGGCGGGAGTGGAGCGGTCCATCATCATGAAGGTCACGGGCCATCAGACGGACAAGATGTTTGACCGCTACAACAAGGTGGACTTGGAAGAGACTACCCAGGCGGTCGGCCAAATGGCGGACATCTGCGGCTCCGCCCAGGATTGAGCAGAATCCCAGCCCTGACCATCAGCCGATCCACGGCTGCCCCCTTCTGAAATGCCTAGCAGGACAAGTCAGGCGATGCCCCTTGGCTAGCCAAGGGGCATCGCCTCATCCCCTTCAGTAAAGGAGAACTCCATGCCTACAAGCCACCCTCAGAGCGCCTATTCGGTCCGCGAGTTGCACCAGGCCCTGGCCGGCGCCCTGCGCCAGGGATTTCCCGAACCCGTCGCCGTGCGAGGCCTGGTCAGCGGCTGGAAGACCATCAACGGTGATTTCGTGGTCTTCATTCTCATGGACGAGGAGGAATATCCCGTCCGTCTGCAGGGCCTGATTCCCACCAACTCCTGGCGCAGCTTGGCCCCGGCCTTGAAAGGAGCCGATCTGCCTGACCAGACCGCGGTGACAGCCTGGGGGCGTCCGTCCCTGCAGGCCCGCAGCGGGGTCTTCCGCCTGTTGATACAGGGCATGCAGGTCAGGGGGCTGCCCCGGGCGGCGCAGCGCCAGCAGGTCCTGGAATGCCTGCGCGCCGAGGGCACCCTCCAACGGAACCAGCGCTTGACCCTGGCCGAGGCTCCCCTGCGCATCGGCCTGATAGCCCCCGAGGGCAGCGCCGGGCTGGCGGATTTCCTCCATGAGCTCAAGCGGAGCGGCGTGGCCTTCCAGGTGCGTCATCTGCCCTGCCCCCTGGGCGGGGCCCAGGCCTCCGGCCTGCTGGCCAGGGCCCTGGGTGTCATGGCAGATCAGCCGTTGGATGCGGTGGTCGTCTGCCGCGGGGGTGGCGAGCGGTGCGACCTGGCCGCCTTTGACCAAATCGAGCCGGCCCGGGCGGTCTGTCTGTGCCGGGCGCCGGTGATAACCGGCGTGGGCCACCAGACCGACGTGAGCGTGGTGGACGAGGTTGCTTACCGTGCGCTCATCACCCCCACCGCCGCGGCCAGGTTTTTGGTGGAGAAGGTCCTGGACTCCTGGCGCGACATGCGTCGACAGGGCCGGCAGGTCATGGGCGTCCTGGCCGCCAAGGTTTTGCTGCAAGCCGGGCATCGGCTGGACCAGGCCAGGGATGCGATGGCCAGCCGGGGCCTTGGCCAGCTTGATTCCGTCACGGCCCGTTTGCAGGCCATGCCCGCGGCGCTGGTCTCGCTCAGGCGTTTCCTAACATCGGAAAACGGACACGTGGCAGCAGTCGGTGTGAGCCTCAGCCGAGCCCAGGGACCGGCCTCGGTTTCCTTGGCGCACCATGGTTCTCTGGTGGTCATGGCCTCGCGCAACCACCTGGCGCATGAGGCCGCCGCCCCGGGTCAGGCCGTGGCTCTGGCCGTCATTTGTCCCCGGGCCTTAGCTCAGATTAACACCCGGATATTGGCCCTATCGGGTGAGCTGGCGAGGAAAACCAAGGGCGGCCTAAACGGCCGGCTTCAGGGCCTGGAAGCCGCCGCGCGGGTGGTGGCGCAGGCTGATCCCCAGCTCCAGCTTAAACGAGGATTGGTCCTGGCCCGTGACGTCACCGGCCAGGTGATCAAGGAGGCGGCCCGGCTCCAGCCGGGTCAACGGCTGAACCTGCAATTTCGTGACGGTCAGGCGGTCAGCCGCGTCGAATCAACCGACCCAAGAAAAGGAGATTAGGCATGGACACCACCCCGTTGAACTATTCCCAGGCGCGTAAGGACCTCAACGAGATCATGAAGAAGCTGGAATCTCCCGAGGTAGACGTCGACCTCCTGGATTCCATGGTGGTCAGGGCGGCCGGCCTCATCCGCTTCTGCCGGCAGCGCATCTACCAGGTGCGCATGCGGGTGGAGAAAGTGCTGGCCGATCTGGAAAAGGACGGGCAGGAGAATGGCCTTACTGGGAACAGCCAGGCCGAGGAGGAGGGAAGCCAAGACATACCCTTCTGAGCAGGCCTGACACAGTATCCTGTTGAGTAGTATCAGCGAGCCTGAGGCGGCAACTTTAGCGGTCTAAAGCCCCTCGGCCATCTCCCACTTATCCCTTGACCATAACCCGTAAAGCCCAGGCGCCGGGCCTCCCCGGCCGGTGGGTCAGTGCGCCCTGCGCCTGGGCTCCAATCAATGCTAGGATTGAACCCATGAACTACGAGCTATACCAAACGAGGAAGAAGGACCTCTGGATTTTACGGAATGAAATGCATGCCCAAGGTCTGCGCCTGCGCGCCGTCCTGGACAAGCCCTGGTCGCCAGAGGTACACGAAATTTTGGAGCGCCACCAGAACCTGTGGGGCATCCTGAAAGAGCTGACATGGGATGATCTCCTCAATCACCCGCAAGGGGAAGCCCTGGCTGCCCTGCGCGAGGCCATCAAGGACGACGATCATATCTGGCGCGGCGCCCAGTATTTTAGAGAAGATGTCCTGGCCACGGCGGGAGAACTG
>JAJZPI010000059.1 GCA_021811275.1 Deltaproteobacteria bacterium | reverse complement strand
CGACCTGACCGAGATCATGGTCACCCGACGGCTCTTGCGCTCCGGCGACAGCGACTACTTCATCAACAAGATGCCCTGCCGCCTGAAGGACATTCACCAGTTGTTCATGGATACCGGCCTGGGCAATCGGGCCTACGCCATCATAGAGCAGGGCAGGGTGGCGGCTTTCATCGACTCCCGGCCCGAGGACCGCCGCCTCTGGATAGAAGAGGCCGCCGGCATCACCCGCTACAAGAACCAGAAGAAGGTGTCCCTGCGCAAGATGCAGGGGGCCAAGGAGAACCTCGACCGCTTGCAGGACATCATGCACGAGGTCGAGACCCAGATGAACCGCCTGCATCGGCAGTCCAAGAAGGCCCAGGCCCACCGCGAGCTGCGCGGCCGCATCCGTGATCTGGACCTCTCCATCGCCAGCCACGAGTACGCCCGCATGTTGAACGGCATGGCCCAGCTTCGGGCCGAGGCCGACGCGGTGGGCGCCCAGCTGCTCCTGGCCAACCAGCGTGTGACCGGCCAGGAAACCGATCTGGAGACCCTGCGCATCCAGTTGGTCGGCGCCGAGCAGGAGATCGCCCAGGCCGGCGAGCGCCGGCTGGCGGCCCAGGGGGCCATCCAGAAGGCGGAGAACGAACTTTCGCTGTTGGGACGCGAGGTCGAGAGCCAGCGCCGGCTAAAGGAACGCTTCACCCAGGAGCGCCAGGAACTGGAAGTCAAGCTCAAGGAGCAGGAGCGGGAACTCAACCGGGCCAGCCGCCTGGCCGACGAGAGCGCCGCCAGCCTGACCGCCAGCCACCAGGCCGTGGAAGAGGCCGCCCTGGATGTGGCCGATGCCCGGGAGGCCCTGGGCGACCTGGAGCGGGCCGCCGACCAGGGCAAGCACGCCCTGGTGGATCACCTCTCGGCCATCACCCAGGCCCACAACCGCCTGACCGATCTGGAGCGCAGCCAGGGGGAGTTGACCCGCCGCCAGGAGCAGTTGGGCGGCCGGCGCGAGGCCCTGGAAGCCGAACTGGGCGAGTTGGAGGCCGATCGCGAGCAGGCCGAGCAAGGCCTGGAGGGCCTGCGCCAGCAGCTCGAATCGGTCGACCGCCAACTCACCGAGCTTTCCCGCCGCCGCCAGGACGAGCAGCAGCGGCTGGCCGGTCTGCGCCAGGCCGAGCACGCCGCCACCCGCCGCCAGGCCGAGCTGGCGGCCAAGGCCGGGGCCCAGGCCACGGCGCTCTCCTCATACGACTGGGCCCAGGCCGGGGTGCGCAAGCTTTTGGCAGAGTCGGCCCAGGGCAAGCTGGGGATGAAGCTGCTGGGGGTGGCGGCCGAGCGCCTGGGCGTGGAGCCCGGGCGCGAGGCCCTGGTGGAGGCCGCCCTGGGGCCCGACCTCCAGGCCGTGCTGGTGCGCGACGAGGCCGCCCTCAAACAGCTGGCCGGCCTGGTTTCCGGGCGCGACTTGGGCCGCTTCCGGTCTCTGGCCCTGGAGGCCCTGGGAGGGGGCGCGGCCGCCCCGTCCTGGCCGGCGGGGGCGCGGCCACTCTCCGAACTGGTGCGGCCCGAGCCGGGCTTCGAGGCCCTGGCCGAGCTATGGGCCGGCACGGGCTGGTGCGAGACCCTGGAGGACGCCCTGGCCCTGGCCCCCTCCTTGGCTCCGGGGCAGGCATTGGTCACCGCCCAAGGCGAGCGCGTGGACCGCGCCGGAGCGGCCACCCTGGGCCGTCAGGCCGCGGTATCGGTCCTGGCCAGACGCAACGACCTTAAACGCTTGCAGGACGAAGCGGCCCAGGCCCAGGAGGCGCTCGAGCAGGCCAAGCTTGACCGCGAGAACGCCGAGGACGGCCTGGCCGGCCTGGAGGAGGCGCACCAGACCCTGCGCGGCTCGCGCCAGGACCGGGAACGGGCCCTGCGCCAGGCCGAGCAGCAACTCTTCCGGGCCCGCGAGGCCCAGGGGGTGAAGGAGCGCCAGCTGGAGGGTCTGGAATTCGACGCCAACCAGATATGGTCAGAGCTGACCCACGTGGAGAACCAGTTGGCCGAAATCGCGGCCAAGGCCGGGGAGCTGGAGGCGCGCACCCCCGCCCTGGAGCGGGCCCTGAACCAGGCCCAGCAGGGCTTGGCCGACGCCCGCCTGTCCCTGGAAGATGCGCGCCGCCGCGAGGGCGAGATTCGCCTCTCCGCGGCCTCGGCCCAGGCCCAGGCCGAGCAGGCCGCCCGCGAGAGCAAGCGCCTGACCCAGGAGATGGCCGCCGCCCGCGAGCGCCTGCTCACCTTGAGCGCCGATTTGCAGGCCGCCCAGGACGCCATCGCCTCCCTGGGTACACGCCGCGAGGAGCAGCAGAACCAATTGGGCGGGCTCTACCAGGAGATGGACCTCCAGGAGGAGGCCTACCGCCAGGCGCGCGAGCTGCACGGCCAGGCCCAGATGCGCTCCACGGACCTGGAATCCTCCTTGAAACAGGCCCGAGCCGAACTGCGCCGGGTGGAGGCCGAGAGCCAGGACCTGGCCCTCAAGGAGCGCGAGCTGCAGATGCAGCGCGACAGCCTCTGCGACCAGGTCATGGAGCGCTGCCGGGTGGACCTGACCACCGACCACCAGGCCCACCTGCCCGAGGGGGCCTTCGACCCAGAAATCTCCCGCCAGAAGCTGACCAAGCTCCGCCAGCGCCTCAACAACCTCGGTCCGGTCAACATGGAGGCCATAACCGAGTTCGAGGCGCTCAAGGAACGCCACCAGTTCCTGGAGGGCCAGAAGGCCGACCTGGAGGCCTCGCTGGAGGATTTGAAGTCGGCAATCCGCAAGATCAACAAGACCAGCCGGGGCCTCTTCCTGCAGACCCTGGAAGAGGTCAACGAACGGCTGACCGCCGTCTTCCCGGTGCTCTTCGGCGGCGGACAGGCCACCCTGGTTCTGGAAGAGGGGGTCGACCCCCTGGATGCCGGCCTGCATATCCTGGTGGAGTTGCCGGGCAAGAAGGTCAAGAATCTGGAGGCGCTCTCCGGCGGGGAGAAGGCCCTATCGGCCGTGGCCGTGCTCTTCGCCCTCTTCCTCATCCGCCCGGCCCCCTTCTGCATCCTGGACGAGGTGGACGCGCCTCTGGACGAGGCCAACGCCGGCCGCTTCCACGATCTTTTGCGCCAGCTCTCTGCCCGTTCGCAGATCCTCATGGTCACCCACAACCGGCGCACCATGGAAACCATGGACCTGCTCTACGGCGTGACCATGGAGGAAAAGGGGGTGAGCAAGGTCCTGGCCGTGAACCTGCATGCCGCCGAGGCCCAAGCGGCCTGAGCGGCGGCGCTCTCAGCTCCCGGGCGAGATGCCAGCCTGGTTGGCGCCGGCCCGGTTCGCCCCAACGCTTGAGCCTGGGTGCGGGGCGCTCCCTCCGCCGGGTAGCGCCCAAGGCCGCGCAGTCCGGCTCGACCTCAGGCGGCTGGCCGCCCTCGTCAGCGAAGGATTGCCTTTGCGTTCCGCCTATCGCGCTTCCTTCACCATGGGCACGAATCTCACCGGCTCCAGAACCGTGGTCTTGATCCGGCCCTCGGCGTCCTTCTCCACCAGGGTGAGGCTCTGGTCCCCGCCTGCGGGACCCACCGGCAGCGCCATGCGTCCGCCCGGGGCCAGCTGCTCCAGCAGCCGAGGCGGCAGGCTCTCCGGCGCGGCGGTGACCACGATGGCGGCAAAGGGCGCGGCCTCGGGCCAGCCCTGGTAGCCGTCGCCCGCCCGCACCCGCACCTTGGAATAGCCCAGCAGCCTGAGCCTCTGCTCGGCCTCCCGGGCCAACTCTGGCACGATCTCGATGCTGTAGACCTCCGCTGCCAGCAGGGAGAGCACCGCGGCCTGATAGCCGCTGCCGGTGCCGATCTCCAGGACCCGCTCCTGCCCGCGCAGCTTGAGCGCCTCGGTCATCAAGGCCACCACCAAGGGCTGGGAGATGGTCTGGCCGTGACCGATGGGCAGGGGGCCGTCGGTGTAGGCCAGGGCCCGCCAGGGCCAGGGTACGAAGAGGTGCCGGGGGACCTCTCTTAAGGCCTCCAACACCCTGGGGTCGGTGACCCCCCGGGCTTGGATCTGCGTCCGCACCATGGCCTGGCGCAGCTGGGCGTAGGCATCGCCGGGAGCCTGGGCCAGGGAAGGCTGGGCCAGGCAGAACAGGAGCAGGGCCACCGCCCGGAGGGTTGTTGACAGGGGCTTTGCGGGCGCGGGCCGAAAAAGCCAGAGCCAGCCTCTCCGGGTGGAGGGCTGGCTCTGTACGCGGCCAGGTGATATGGGAAGCGACGGGTCCGCTGGCGACCCTACAGGCCCATATAGTCGGGCATCCTGTGCAAGGTGGGGTCCGTCGTGAAGTATTCAGGTTGGAACAAGGCCCGGATGGCGTCGAAGAAGTTCTCGGCCATGGCGTAGTAGCCGTCCTGGGTGGGGTGCAGGTAGTCGGAGTACATGGAGGACTTGGCGTTGCCCGAGGAGGAGTCGTAGAAGTCAATCCAGTTGCTGGTCATGAAGATGTCCACGCCGTAGCCCTGCAGGGCGTTCTCCAACTCGCTGTTGTAGTATTGGGCCAACTCGGTGATGGCGCCATTGGTGGAGGGCGGGATGGCCGAGACTATCACCCGGGGACGTTCGTCGGCGTTGTCAAATGTGTAGTAGTCGACGATCCTCTGCACCCAGTTTATGACGTTGGCTACGTAGGAATCCCGGTCCCTGTCGGTGCCGTGCACCATGTCGTTGGTGCCGACCATGAGAAGGACGATGTCCGCGCCCTGGTTCTTCCAGCCGTGATTGGCGGAATAGCGGTATACGTCCTGGGCCTTGAAGCCGGGAAGGCCGTCCTCGATCACGTTCCAGTCATAGGTGGTGTTGCCTGAGCAGATAGCGTCCATGTACCTGGCGTAGCCGTACTCGGTGAGGCTGTCGCCCACGGCGGCCACGGTGTAGGCCCAGACCGCTCCGGCCAGGCCAAGTCCCAGGCAGCAGACCAGCCAGGCCGTCAGGGCCACCCGCAAGCAACGAGTTTTTATGGTCTTCATGATTACCTCTTTTATGGTTCCAGGCGGCCACCAGGGGCAAGCATATCAGGCGTCCGAGATGAATAATTTCGGTCATTTTAGCCGGTGGTATCGCTTATTGCAAGGCTTTCACCTTGGGGCTCTCCGGCCGGAGCAAAACAGGCCAGGGGCGGGCAGTAAAGCATCGCCAATGGCGGCTTCGGCTATAATTATCATATGATATCGAATGGTTGACAAATAGGCTCGTGGGGCATAACATGCCGGCACACCCTCAGCCGGCAGCCGCTTGGCAGCCTTGCGAGAGAAAACGATGGCCTTTTTTTGGCGCCGAAAAGACAACCGTAAGGACACCCCCGAACCAGAGGCCCCCTCCGGACAGGCACAGGCCCAGGACCAGGTTCAGGAGCAAGTCCAGGAACAAGCCTTGGAGAAGGTGCCGGAACTGGCCTCGGCGCCGGAGCCGCCAGCTGAGGACCAGCCTGGCCAAACCCCTGACGAGCCCGCGCCGGAGGCCGCCAAGAAAAAGGGCCTCTTCTCGCGCATGGCCGAGCGCCTGGGCAAAACGCGGGAGAAGATAAGCGGGGCCATAGAGGTAATAGCCGCGGGCCGCAAGATCGATGACCAGGTCCTCGACGAACTGGAGGAGGCCCTGGTCACCGCCGACCTGGGGGTAAAGACCTCGCTGGCCCTGATCTCCGAGATCCGGGGCCAGGTGCGCCGCCAGGAACTCAAGGATGTGGAGGCCCTGAAGGCCGCCCTGCGCCAGGGCATTGAAAAGGTGCTGGCCGGGGTGGCCCCAGCCCCCGAACGCACCCAGCGGCCCCACGTGATCATGGTGGTGGGGGTCAACGGCGTGGGCAAGACCACCACCATCGCCAAGCTGGCCCACTACTTCCAGGGCCAGGGCCACAAGGTGCTCCTGGGCGCGGCCGACACCTTCCGCGCCGCCGCCGCCGAGCAGCTGGAGGTCTGGGCCCAGCGCGCGGGCTGCGATTTGGTGCGCCAGCAGCAGGGCTCGGACCCCTCGGCCGTGGCCTTCGACGCGGTGGAGGCGGCGGTCAAGCGCGGCTCGGACCTGGTCATCATCGACACCGCCGGCCGGCTGCACACCAAGGTAAACCTCATGGACGAGATGAAGAAGATCCAACGGGTCATCGCCAAGCGCCTGCCCGGCGCGCCCCATGAGGTGCTGCTGGTGCTCGACGCCACCACCGGCCAGAACGCCATCAGCCAAGCCAAGCTCTTCAACGAGGCGGTGCCGCTGACCGGCCTGATTCTGACCAAGCTCGACGGCACGGCCAAGGGCGGCGTGGTGGTGGCCATCGCCGGCGAGATGAAGCTGCCCATCCTCTTCGTGGGCCTTGGCGAGGGCATGGACGACCTGAAAGTCTTCGACCCCCGCGAATTCGCCGAGGCAGTTTTCTAATACCGATTAGAGTGATAAAAACCAATACCGATCAGCCCAGGTATTCCAGGGCCAGGACGGCCTCGGCCGCGACCTGGTCCTGGGCCTGCCGGCCCAAGTCCTCCAGGGTCCGGCGAGCCCTTGCGCCTCCCACCCGGCCCAGGGCCCAGGCGCACATGGCGCGCACCCGCTCGTCGCCGTTCTCTGCCAAGGCCCGGATGAGATCGGCGGCGTAGGCCTCGTCCCCGGTGTTGCCCATGACCCGGGCCACGTTCATCTTCCAGCGCCACAGGTTCCGCGCTCCCATGTAGAACATGTGGGGCTGTATCCGCTCCTTGAAATAGGCCGCGTCCATGTGCAGGAGCTTGGGCAGCTCGAAGTCGCCGGCCTTGGCCGCCACCCGGGGGTTGGGCGGCAGTTCGGCGGCCAGCCAGGGGGCGTTGCGCGGGCATACGTTCTGGCAGCGATCGCAGCCGTAGACCCACAGCCCCATGGGCTCGCGCAGCTTGAGGGGAGTCAGGCCGGGGGCGAAGTAGGTGAGAAAGGAAACGCAGCGCCGGGGGTCGATCCTGCGGGGGCCCAGCAGGGCGCCGGTGGGGCAGGCGGTCAGACAGGCGTTCTTGCACCAGTCTGGGCAGCCCACCTTCACGCAGGGCTCCCCGGGGGTAAACTCGGCGTCCACCACCAGGGCGATGGGCGCCACCCATGAGCCTCGGCGGGCCACCCGGTTGGAATAGAAGAGGCAGTTCTTGCCGAAGTCGCCCAGGCCGGCCCGGGCGGCGGACAGGCGGTGGGGGAGGTGGGGAGGGAGCTTCACCGTCAGGCCGTGTTCCTGCAGGAAGGAGCGGAAGGCCCTCACCCGCGGGGCCAAGTGGCTCTTGGTGACGCGGTCGTCATCGAGATAGCAGCGGCCGAAGAAGGGCTCCAAGGCGCGCGGGAAGGCCTGGCTAAAGTAGGCTTCTATGAGCACGATTATGGAGCGGGCTCCCGGCAGCATCTGGCCCGGGTCGAGACCCGCCATGAGATCAAGCCCGGCGGCCTTGGTCCAGGCGTAGCCCTCGCGCCGCTCCTCGAGGATGGTCTTCTGGTGGGTGAAGGGTTCGGCGGTGGTGAAGCCCACGTCGGCGAATTCCAAATCGTGGGCCTTTTGGATGACCTGTTCCTGGCTGAGCACGCGCTGACTCCCTTATGATGTGAACCCTGCTTGGGCGCGTCAATCGACTTCGAGGCTGGCCTCTGGCCCGCGCCAAAACGCATGGAGACTGGGGAAACTGGTCCGGTCTCAGGACCGGCGCACCCGGTAGAAGCTGCGCCGCTGGCCTTCGACCTGGCCGGAGTAAAGCCGGTCAACCACCATGCCGCGCCGGTTCAGGCATTCCTCAAAGACCTGGCGAGTGTCGGCGCGCAAGCGCCGGGCCGCATCGGGGTCGATGGCCAGCAGCGCTTGGAAATTCCAGGGTGTTTCCACCAGCACGGCCTCTGCCTCGGGCACTTGGCCGGGCTCGGCCAGGGGGTAGGCGGCCAGAGCCTGGCCCAGGGGCTCCAGCTCCTGGCTGCGATCCCGCCGCTCGGCAAACTCAAGCTTGTATAGAAAACGGTCCAGGGGCAGGCCTTGGGCCAGGCCCTCGCCAAGATAGAAATGGGCCCGGTGATAGGCGATGGCCCTTCCGCCCAATTTATTCAGGTAAACGTGGGCGTTGCGCGACTCCAAGGGCTCGAAGGTCCAACAGATGCGTCTGACGCCCTGGCTTTCAAGGAGGGCGAAAACCCTGCCCTGCAACCGGGTGCCCACGCCGTTGTCCCGGAATTGATTGAGCACCCCCAGCATGTGGCCATAAACCAAGTCCGGCTCGCTGGTGGTCAGCACCACCGCGAAGCTCACCATTCTGCCTTTCAGGAAGCCGCCCAGCACCCAGCCGGTGCGGGGATATTCTTGGGCCAGGGCGGTGAGGGTGATGGGGGACATGGTGTCCCGCGGGGGCAGACCCCAGACTTGGTTCTGCAAATCGATGACCTGCTCGAATTCCTCGGGCCGGCTGAGCTGTCTGACATCCAATCGCAAGCAGGGCCCTCCCGTGAGGCAAGGTTCGATTGTCGAATCAGCCAAGGTCCGCTCCGGCGTCAGGGGCCGGAGGTAATTCTAAACCGTGGCCGGAGACAAGCTAGGTGAAAAATGCGCCGCAGGCGGTATGTCGATAGCGCATGCCATGATTATAAAAAACAGCATCTTATTTTCATATCTTAATGTTGACGATGAATTTTATATCCTACCAGTATACTTGATCTTAGGCCTGGCCGATGCTAACCTATGCCTAATTGCATTCAAAGCCGTCCATGGCTTTGAATGATCGCCGGTCGGGCCAAAGCGTGGTTCGACCCCACAAAGCAAGCTTTGTGGGGACCCCCGGTTTTGCCCGGCCTCGCGAGCGCTTGCGCGCTCTGCGGACCATCCGCCGGGGTCCCCGGCCAACTTGTTGGCTGGGGTGGATCTTTGGCCCGCATGCCAGTTAGCGCTCAAGCTATTAGTTTGAAAGCAAATTTGGTATTAGTGGCAACTTGCCCCATTTTGGGTGGAGCGCCGTTGCTTCGCAAGTTCTTCAGCCTCCTGCTCGCCGCGCTGATGCTGGCCGCTCCCGGTTGGGCCCTGGCCTGGCCTGAGACTGACCACGCCCCCGGCGCGGCCTGCCAGGCCACAGACCGGCCCATGGCCTGTCATGGTCAGGCCATGCCGAAGCAAGAGACAGCTTCCCCCTGCGCCTGCGGCGATGACGCCCCTTGTCAGGTCAGTTCCGCGCCCGCCGGCTCCCACCTGGAGGCCCTGACCGCCCAGGCCTGGCAGCCCGCGCCGCCCGGTCTGGCCCTAGCCGAAGCCCGCAACGCCTTTCCCGGCAGGGTGCGTTTGGCCCAGGCCGCGAGCGAGGCCCCCTGGCGGCCCCCCAAGCCCCTCTACCTGCGCCATCTGTCCCTGCTGATCTAGAGACAGAAATCCGTGAAGCACGCGTAAGGGCCTTGGCCTTGGGCGGACAGACACGTCCATGCCCGCGCCCAAGGGTGGCCGCGACGGCATTGTCAATTATAATCATAGGGAATGTAAGGATATGGCAAGGAAGATGGAGGATCGCGAGCAGGCTATGGATCTCGCCGCGTCCAAGAAGGCGGCGGTGTTGCGACAAGACAAGAAGAATAAGGGCCTGCCCAAGGGGCGGCTCCTGGCCCTGCTGGGGGTGGTGGCGGCCGGAGGGCTGGCCTTCTGGGCATGGGGAGGTTCTCTGTTCGGCCAGGCCCACGCCGGTCCCCTGAGTCCGGCCACCGAGATCAGCGATCCCGGCGAGTACCTCAAGTTCCCGGCCGTCCAGTTGGGCGACGGCCAGGCTCGCTTCTTCGCGGTCAAGGCGCCCGGCGGGGTCAAAGTGCGTTACTTCCTGGTGCAGGACTCGCGCGGCCAGGTCCACTCCGCCCTGGACGCCTGCGAGGTCTGCTGGAGGGCCGGCCTGGGCTATGAGCAGCAGGGAGAGAACATGGTGTGCCGCAACTGCGGCCGGCGCTTCTCCACCTTCCAGGTGGGTCAGGTACGGGGAGGCTGCAATCCCTCGCCCCTGGAGCCCAGGCTCGAGCAGGGGCAGGTGGTGCTCAAGACCAGCGAGGTCCTGGCCGGCAAGCCTTTCTTCGACCTGACTCCCCTTCGCCGGGAGCGACGCTCATGAACCTGCGCGACATTGCTCTGCTGAACCTGCGTCGGCGCAAGGGCAAGGCGGCCTTCGTGTTGGCCGGGCTGGCCATAGGCGTGGCCACCATGGTGGCCCTGGTGGGCCTGGCCGAGGCCCTGACCCAACAAATCAACCACAAGCTGGAAAAATACGGGGCCAACATCCTCATCACCCCACGCTCGGACCAACTGGCCCTCACTTACGAGGGGCTCAACCTGGGCGGCTTCGTCTTCGAGTCCCGGGAGATCAGGCAGGAGGACCTCAAGGGCATAGAGCGCATCAAGAACGCCTCCAATGTGGCTGCGGTGGGGCCGCTGGTCCTAGGCGCGGTGCGGGTTGGACAAGTCGCGGAGCAGGCGCAGCAGGCCCTCCTGGCCGGGGTGGACCTGGAGGCCTCGGAGGTGCTCAAGCCCTGGTGGAAGATCGAAGGCCAGTGGCCCAAGCCGGCCCAGGTCATGGCCGGCCACGAGGCGGCGCGGGTCCTGGGACTGGCCCCCGGCCAGGAGGTGGAGATCAACGGCAAGCGCCTGCCCGTCAGCGGGGTGCTGGAGGCCACCGGCTCCCAGGACGACGGCCTGCTCTTCATGCGTCTGGGCGACGCCCAGGAGACGCTTGGGAAGCAGGGGCTGGTCTCCATGGTGGAGGTGGCGGCCCTGTGCAAGGATTGCCCGGTGGACGACATGGTGAGCCAAATATCGGAGATACTGCCCGGGGCCAAGGTCATGGCCATCCAGTCTGTGGTCAAGGGCCGCCTGGAGACCGTGCGTCACTTCCGCTCCTTCGCCTTGGGGATCAGCGCCCTGGTGGCCTTGTTGGGCAGTCTGGTCGTGCTGGTGACCATGATGGGCAACATAAAGGAGCGCACCGGCGAGATCGGGGTCTTCCGGGCCATCGGCTTCCGGCGGGCGCACGTGATGCGGGTGGTGCTTTGGGAGGCCCTGCTGCTGTCGCTGGCGGCCGGGTTGGCGGGTTATCTGGCCGGCATGGGGGCGGGTCAGCTCTCCCTGCCCCTGTTCAGCGAGGGACACGGGGCAAGCCTGGGCTTTCATCCCTGGCTGGCCGGCGGAGCCCTGGTAATGGCCTTGGCGGTGGGGCTGGGCTCCAGCCTCTATCCGGCCTGGATGGCCGCCCGGCTGGACCCCCACCAGGCCCTGCGGGCCTTGTAAGGAAGAACGTCATGAGCTATCTGTCGGCTGAAAATTTGGAGAAGAGTTACGGACAGGGTCAGAGCCTGGCTCAGGCCCTGGGCAAGGTCAGCTTCGAGGTGGAAAAAGGTGAGTTCGTGGCGGTGATGGGCCCCTCGGGCTCGGGCAAGTCCACCCTGCTCTCACTCCTGGGGGCCTTGAACACCCCCAGTTCGGGCCGCTATGTTGTCGACGGCCTGGATATCTATGCCCTGGGCCAGGACCAGCGGGCCGACTTCCGGCGGGAATACCTGGGCTTTGTCTTTCAAAGCTTCAACCTTGTGCCCTACCTGAGCCTGGCTGAGAACGTCATGCTCCCCCTGGCCACCCTGCGCATGGGCAAGGCCGGGAAGCGGGCCCTGGCCGCCGAGGCCCTAGCCCGGGTGGGCCTGGCCGGCAAGGAGGGGCGGTTGCCCAACCAAGTCTCCGGGGGGGAGCAGGAGCGCACGGCGGTGGCCCGGGCCCTGGTCAATCGACCGCCCATTCTCCTGGCCGACGAGCCCACGGGCAACCTGGACCAGCAGAACAGCCGCGAGGTCATGGAGCTTCTGGCCAGGCTGGGCGGGGAGGGCATGACCATCGTGATGGTCACCCACAGCCGGGACTGCGCGGGCCATGCCTCGCGTCTGTTGAGCCTCCGCGACGGCAAGCTGGTGGGCGACGGCCTCCCGCCTCTCAGGGTGGTGGAGCAGCCGGCCGCCGCCCAGACCGCTCAAGCCGTCTGCGGCTAGAAGCCGTGTCCCGTCCCTGACCCTTCTAAAACCCCCGTCGCCGCCGCATCCTTGCTCGGATACCTAGGGGCGGCGGCGGGGGCCCTTTTCCGATGCCGGCTAATTCCCCGGACGCGTGACCACCAGCCGCCACCAGGTTCCGTGGAGGCCCGCGCTGTCCCAGAGTGTCTGCTTGGTGACGACGGCGTGGGAGCCCTTGGCGAAGAAGCTGTAGGCCCCCCGGCCCGAGGGCTCGGCCTGCACTCTCCGGCCCAAGGCCAGCAGCTCGGGGTAATCCCGGTATAGGGGATCGCTGAACAGGTTGCGGTCCACCTCGTGTTGGTCCTGATCGTAGATGATCCGTCCCAGGGGGTCCATGGCCCAGAACTCCGATCTTTCGCCCGGCCCGGAATGAAGCTTGCCCCAGACCGCCTCCAGCAGGGCGTCCGGCTTGAAGAGGAGGCTGGCCGCCCCCAGCAGTCGGCCGTCCGGCCCCATGACCGGATGCTCCAGGTCCACGGCCTCTACGCCCTCTACGGTCATGAAAACCTGGCTCATCACCGGCCGCCGGGTACGTTGCAGGCGCTGGACCTGCTCCTGACCGCTGATGTCGGATTCCTCCAGATGGCGAAAGGCCGCGGGCTCGATGGTCACCATGTGGCCGTTCAGATCGATGGCGCAGACGTCTATGGCCTCGGGGCAGGCCCCCAGCAACTTCTCCAGGGCCTTCCTGGCCCCGGGCCCGGTCAGGCCGGTTCGGCCCAACGCAACGGCAGCCTGGGCCAGGCTACGGTCCAGGTAGTCCAGTCTGGCCTGGGCCTGGGCTTTAAGGTCTGACATTACCGCGCCGGGCTCCACCGTAGCAGGCCCTTTGGCCGTGGCCGCAAGCGGGGCCGCGAAAATCACCAACACCGCCAAAAAAATCAGCTTGCGCATAGTCGCCCCCTCCGGGTTTCAGGGTTGCACCGGTCAGTCCTGGCCAAGACCTGGAAAGGCATGATGCTAGGTTTGCCCCTGAAAATCCAGCCATTTGTGATCCGGCCAGATTGCAATCTCCTGAGCGAAGCGGTCCGTCTCCAAAGTTAGTCACAGATTGGGGGGCTACGGCTCCCCAACGCGCCATTGTGCTGGCCAAAACTTGAGGTTGGTTACGTAATGGTAATTACTAAATGGAAATGTATACAAACTAGACTTATCCAGTTTTTTTCGGATGAAAAAATAACGCTTAAGACCCGAGCCGGTCCTGCCGGATAATCATGCGAAATTATGATTTATTATTCAATGGAACCCCCTTTGCGGCTCAAGCCTTTCCCCTTGGCGTTCATTTTGCTTTCCATAATGAATTAGAGGTGCGCGAAACGAAAGTGAAAGAGCTGCGCTCATGTGAAATGCAGGGCGGGGGACCGTGCCCTGGTAGGCGAGTTCTTGGCAATGGCGCGGTATTTCCTTGGGTTGCATTTCTTGGGATTCCGGGGGGAGCAAGCTTGAAAGATTGACTGACGTCTGGGCAGGGTTGCTGGGGGAGCCCTCCCCAACCACCCAGCCCAACGGCTCGCCTCTTTTACGCCGACAGGAGTTGCCCAAATGAAGCCTTGGAACTTGCTGAAAAGGCTTTGGCAAGAGGACCGGGCTGCAACTGCGGCCTTGGTGGCCCTGCTCATTACCAGTCTGGTGGGCTTCACCGCCCTGGCGGTGGACTTGGGCATGCTGCTCACGGCCAAGGCCCAGGTGCAAAATGCCGCCGACTCCGCGGCGCTGGCTGCGGTGGACACCATGCTGGCCATGGATGCGCAACAAAACACCATAGCCCAGCCCACGGTCGCCCTGGAAAGCGCCGAGACCTTTTCCTCCGCCAACCAGGCGATGGGGGTCAGCTTGAACTTGAAAGACCCTCCGGGGGATGACTTTATCATAGGCTACTGGGACCCCGAGGCCGGCGATTTCGATTACAACCGCACCGGGTTGGGGATCAGCAATCCCGACGACCTGACCGGTGTGCGGGTGACCGTCCGGCGCGACGAGCAGGCAAACACCCCCGTATCCACCATCTTTGCCAAAATCATGGGCGTGAGCGAAGTGGCCGTCAAGGCCACCTCCACCGCCTTTCTTGGTTATCCCGGCAAGGTGCCCAAGGGCGCCATGCTCATGCCCATAGCCGTATCCAGGTCCCTGGCCACCAACGGCGACGGCCCCAACTGCGGAGAGGAGCTCAGCATCGGGCAAACCAGCGGCAGCTATTGGACCTCGTTTTTCACCTGGCCGGCCAGCAATCCCAACGTGGACGACTACGCCTGCGGGTGCCTCAAATCTCCCGAGGTGAAGGTGGGTGACTCCATCAACATCACCAACGGCAATTTGAGCAACAACACCTTCGGCGACTTGCAGGACCTGTTCAACGCCCATGAGACTGGCGGCCAGTGGAACGTGATTCTGCCTGTGATTGAGGATGGATACAGTCATGGCTCCGCCCCGGTGGTGGGCTTCGCCGCCTTCACTGTTACTGAGGTCAACAAGGCTCCACAGAAGAACGTCATAGGGGTTTTGGCCTGCGGAATCATGGTGCCCAATTCCACCACCGGCGGACAGAATTTCGGAGCGCGGGCCTCCACGGGCAAGATGGCGCGCTGAAGGAAGCAACAACTCCGGAGCCCGGCAAGGCTGGCTTGATCATAATCAGCCTCCGTGCGCGGCTTGATCGAACTCCCTAACAGGGGCAGGCAGGGAGGGGTGGCTGGCCGGCGCACGGGGGCCCTTTTTGCGCCCGGACCAAGCGGGGGGAAAAGCTAGGCGGGAGCCTTAAGCTCCCGCCGAGGACATGCGCGTGATCATATTGTTTTCAAGGTATGGTGCCGTCGGCCGGATTTGAACCGGCACGGGTCTCCCCACCGCCCCCTCAAGACGGCGTGTCTACCAATTCCACCACGACGGCATTCAGCAGCATGCTTCACCACAGAAGGGCGGCCAGGGCTTCCGCCGCTCCGTAAAAAAAGGTCTCGGTCTACTTTTGGTCCGCTGGCGCCGCAGGGGCCGGGGTCTGGGCTGGGGCGCTCTGGGCCGGAGGGGTCTCCACGTCCATCACCGAGGAGGGCTTGGAGCTGCCGGAGTACATGGCCAGGCCCAGGGAGGTGATCATGAAGATCACGGCTACCGCCGTGGTCACCTTGGCCAAGAAGGGAGTGGCCCCGGCGCCTCCGAAGACGGTTTGGGATGAACCGCCGAAGGCCGCACCGACCGAGGCGCCCTTGCCCGCCTGCAGGAGAACCACCAGAATAAGGCCCACGCAGGCCAGGATATGCACTATTATTACGGCCGTGGTCATTGCCAGCAATTCCCGCTAGATGGCGTGGATGATGCCCAGGAAGCTGGAGGCGTCCAGCGATGCTCCGCCTACCAGGACCCCGTCCACCTCGCTCTGATTCAAAAGGCCGGCCGCATTGGCCGGCTTGACACTCCCTCCATACAGGATTTTCAGCGATTCTGCAACATGTTTGTCAAAGCGGTAGCTTAGCCAACCGCGTATATAGGCGTGGGCCTCGTTCGCCTGGGCGTCGCTGGCGGTCTTGCCGGTGCCGATCGCCCATACCGGTTCGTAGGCGATGACCAGCCCCCCGGCCTGGGCCGTAGAGACGCCGGCCAGGGCTCCAGCCAGCTGGCTCTCCAGCACCCCCTCCATCCGGCCGGTCTCGCGTTCCTGCAAAAGTTCGCCAACGCATAGGATGGGAGTCAGACCGGACCGCCAGGCCGCGGCCACCCTTAAGGCCGCGGTCTTTTCGCTCTCGGCGAAATGGAGCCGTCGCTCCGAATGGCCCACCAGGGCGTAGATGGCTCCAGCGGCCTTGATCATGGGGCCGCTCACCTCCCCGGTGAAGGCCCCCTGGTCCTCCCAGAAGAGATTCTGGGCCCCCACCTTGACGGCCGTGCCCTTGAGCCTTTGAGCCACCGGGAACAGGGCCGGGAAGGTGGGGCAGACCAGGACGTCCAGGTCGTCGCGCTTAAGCCCCGCCGAAAGCTGCCCGGCCAGCTCCAACGATTCCTCCACGGTCTTGTGCAGCTTCCAGTTCCCCGCGATCAGCTTGCGTCTTAGGGCCATGAGGGCTCCCGCTTGAGGTGGGGGTTACTCGTTGTTGACGGCGCGCTTCTCCGGCGGCTGATACCCGCCCAGGGCCTTGACCGCCGGCAACTCCTCGCCGGTCAAAAGCGCCAGGAACGCGCCACCGCCGGTGGAGATGTAACTAACGTTCTGGGTCTCGCCGGCGTTGGACACCGCCACATCGGTGTCGCCTCCGCCGATGATGGTAAGGGCGTAGCTCTGGGCTATGGTGGAGACCATGTTGTAGGTGCCCCGGCTGAAGGCGTCCATCTCGAAGGCGCCCATGGGGCCGTTCCAGACAATGGTCTTGCAGTCTGACAGGGCCTCGCGGTAGAGCAGGCTGGTGGCCGGCCCGATGTCCATGATCATCCAGTCCTTGGGCACGTCCTGCACGGTGACGAGCTTGGTCTCGGCCTTGGGATCGAAACGGTCGGCCACCACGCAGTCCACTGGGATGTAGACCTTTACCCCCTTGCGCTTGGCGTTGCGCAAAAGCACGTTGGCCGTGGCCACCAGTTCTTCTTCATATAGGCTCTTGCCCACCTCGTAGCCGACGCTCATGAGGAAAGTGTTGGCCATGGCTCCGCCGATGACGATCTTGTCGGCGTGCTCCAGCAGGTTCTCCAAGGCCGGAAGCTTGGTCATGGCCTTGGCGCCGCCCACCACCGCGGCCAGGGGCCGGGCCGGGTCCACCATGGAGCGGCGGAAGTATTCCAGTTCCTTTTTCATGGTGAAGCCAGCCACGCTCATCGGGGCGAACTTGGTGATGCCGTCCACCGAGGCGTTCTCGCGATGGGCCACGGCGAAGGCATCGTCCACGTATATGTCGCAGAGGCTGGCCAGCTCCTTGCTGAACTCCTCGTCGTTCAAGGTCTCGCCGGGGTGGAAGCGCAGGTTTTCGAGCATCATCACTTCGCCGGGCTTGAGCGACCGCGCCAACTTGGCCACTTCCGGACCGACGCAGTCCGGGGCGAGTTTGACGTCCTTTTGCAGCAGGCGCGAAAGCCGGCGGGCCACCGGGGCCATGCTCAACTTGGGCGTGACCTTGCCCTTGGGCCGTCCCATGTGGGAGGCCACGATGACCTTGGCCCGCTCGTCCAGGGCGTAGTTGATGGTGGGCAGGGCGGCCCGGATGCGGTTGTCGTCGGTGATGTTCAGGTCCTGGTCCAGGGGGACGTTGAAGTCCACCCGTATGAAAACGCGCTTGTCGCGCAACTCCACGTCGTTGATGTACTGCACGGCGTTCCCTCCGCGTTGGCCCTGGGGCCCTTGATCGTTTTTGTCTTTCTCCGTTCCGGGTGGAGCTTCCTAAAGCTTGCCGGCCACGTAGGAGGCCAGGTCGATCAGGCGCTGAGTGAAGCCCATTTCGTTGTCGTACCAGGAGATGACCTTGACCATGCGGCCGTCCATGACCTGGGTCAGCGGGGCGTCGACGATGGAGGAGAAGGGACAGGAGGTGTAGTCAACCGACACCAGGGGGATGTCGGTTACCTCCAGCACACCCTTGAGCGGGCCCTGGGAGGCGGTCTTCAGGGCTGCGTTGACCTCCTCGGCGGTGACCGCGCGTCCCAGGCGGCAGGTGAGGTCCACCAGGGAGACGTTGGGCGTGGGCACCCGGATGGCGAAGCCGTCGAGCTTGCCGGTCAGCGCGGGGATGACCTGGGTCACCGCCCGGGCGGCGCCGGTGGTGGTGGGGATAATGGACATGGCGGCGGCCCGAGCCCGGCGGATGTCCTTGTGCGAACCGTCCAGAATGCGCTGGCTCATGGTGTAGGAATGGATGGTGGTCATGAGGCCGTGCTCGAAGCCGAAGACATCATTGAGTACCTTGGCCACCGGGGCCAGGCAGTTGGTGGTGCAGGAGGCGTTGCTGATGATGTGGTGTTTGGCCGGGTCATAGTCGGTGTGATTGACGCCGACCACGAAAGTTCCGTCCACGCCCTTGCCCGGCGCGCCGATGACCACCTTCTTGGCCCCGGCGTCCAGGTGGCCCTGGGAACCGTCGCGCTTGGTGAATTTGCCGGTGGTCTCCAGCACCACGTCCACGCCCAGGTCCTTCCAGGGGATGTCCTTGGGCTGGGCCATGCGGGTGACCGCCACCCGGTTGCCCTCGATGGTAAGGGAATCGTCATCAAAGGCCACCGAGCCTTCGAAGGTGCGGTGGACCGAATCGTATTTGAGCAGGTGGGCCAGGTCGAAGGACGCGGCCCGGCTGTTCAGGGCCACCAGTTCCAGGTCCTTGTGGCCGGGGCCCAGGATGCGCGCCGCCAGCCTGCCAATGCGCCCGAAACCGTTGATGCCGACTTTAACCGCCATGTGTTTTCCTCCTCCATAAAAGGCAACTCCCCATAAGTGGCCAGGTATCCGCCCAGGGACAGCCGAAACCACGCAGGGGACGCAGGGTGTTGATTTGGGTCTGGCGGGCGATGGGAAAGGCGCTCCCCCTCACGCCAGAGGCCACTGGCCCCAATGTAGAACGCACGCCGGGGCAGGGTCAAGGCATTTCACCCAACCAGGCGGAAAAATAAATGATTGTATGGCAGTAGTAGACTGGTCCGGGCTTGTTCAGGCCGGCTGGCGATAGTCCAGGCGAAGGTTGAGCAACAGGGCGTCCTCGCCTTCAGGCTGGTAATATCGGGGCCGCCGTCCCTGCTCCACGAAACCCAGGGAGGCATAGAGCCGGCGGGCCGCCAGGTTGCTGGGCCTGACCTCCAGGCTGGCCCAAGTGGCCCCCCGTTCTCTGGCCTGCCCCAGCCCCCGCTCGAGCAGGGATCTGCCCACCCCCAGCCCCCGAAAGGCCGGGTGCACGGCTATGTTTTGTATCTGGGCCTCGTCCACGACCACCCACATGATGAGATATCCCACCAGTATATGGCCGGGACTTAGCAGGGCGGCCAGGCAGAGCGCCTTGGGAAAGACAATCTCGGCTTCGAAGAGCTGCCGCCGCCACGGCTGGGAAAAGCTGGCCTGTTCAATGGCTATGACCTGATCCAGGTGAAGGGCGGCGAGGGGTTCGATCCGCAGTTGCGGCCCCCGGCCTCCTTCCTGGTCAGGAGGAGAGAATTTCTCCGGCAACGGAGATAGCCCCGCGTCCGGCCTCGCAGACCAGGCGGGCCAGTTCGGAGAGGGATTTGCCCTGGCGTGAAGTGGCGGCCTTGATGAGCATGGGCAGGTTTACGCCGGTGGCCACCTCGACCTTGCCCTCGGCCAGGAACGCCAGGGAGATGTTGTTGGGGGTGCCGCCGAACATGTCGGTCAGTATCAGCACGCCTTCGCCTTTGTCCACCTTGCCCAGGGCGGCGGTTAGCTGCCGGCGCAGGGTGTCGGGATCGATATTGGTCTCCACGCTGACCGTTTCGACCTGCTCGATCTTGCCGAGGATGAACTCGGCCGCGTTGACGAGCTCACGGCCCAGGCGGGAGTGGGTTATCACGATCAGTCCGGTCACGGTCACCTAGCCCAGGTTGACGTCGCGATGGCGCACGGTCAGTCGGAAGGGGGACTGGGCCAGCTCTTTGGCCAGCCATTCCACCACCGTGACGGAGCGGTGTTTGCCGCCCGTGCAGCCGATGGCCACGGTAAGCTGGCTTTTGCCCTCCTGGTGGTAGAGCGGCAGGAGAAAGTCCAGCAAATCCTTGAGCTTTCTGAGGAAAACTCCCGTGGCCTCCTGTTTGAACACGTAATCTACCACCCTGGGGTCGCGACCGTCAAGACCGCGAAGCTCATCAACGAAGTAGGGATTGCTCAGGAAACGCACGTCCATGACCAGGTCGGCCTCGGGTGGCAGGCCGTACTTGTAGCCGAAGGTCATGAGGTTGAGCTGCATGGGGGCCGGCGGGGCCAGGCGGGAGAAGAGCCGGGTGATCTCCTGCCGGAGTTCGTGCACGGTGAAGCGGCTGGTGTCGACGATCTGGCTTGCCCGCTGGCGAAGCGGGCGCAGAAGTTCGCGCTCCAGCTTGATGCCGTCGGCCACTGCGCCCTGGTCGCTGTTCAGGGGGTGCTGGCGGCGGGTCTGGGAAAACCGCCGCAGCAGGGCCCCGTCGCTGGCCTCGAGGAAAAGCAGTTCCAGTTTGTAGCCCTTGGTCACCAGCTCGTCATAGAGGCGGGGGAACATTTCCACGAAGCGGGGGCCGCGCAGGTCCATGACCAGGGCGGCCTTGAAGGGCTCGCCCACGAATTCCAGAGGCAGATTCACGAAGGCCGGAAGAAGCTGGACCGGCAGGTTGTCCATGGCGTAAAAGCCCAGGTCTTCCAATGCCTTCAACGCGGTGGACTTGCCCGAGCCGGAAAGCCCGGTGACCACCACGAAGCGGGCGTTCCCGCGTTGCGGCGCGTTCTCGGTCAAGGTGTGGGCAATCCCGGGGCTGGCGGTCCGCCGGTTCGGACAAGGGGGCGGGGAGGACTAAAATTCTTCATCCTGAACCTGGATGATACGGAAGATCTCCTCGGCGTCCTTGGCCTGCATCAGCTCGCGGCGAACGGCGTTGCTTTTGAGAAGGCGGCTGATGCGGGCCAAGGCCTTCAGATGGACCCCCGCGGAGTTCTCCGGGGCCACCACCAGAAAAAAGAGATGGGCAGGCTTGCCGTCAAGGGAGTCGAACTCCACTCCGGCCTGGGAGCGGCCGAAGGAGAGCAGCAGGTCGCTCAGGTTGGGCAGCTTGCCGTGAGGAATGGCGATGCCGTCGCCTATGCCGGTGGAGCCCAGGCGCTCGCGTTCCAGGAGCACATCCATAAGCGCCTGGGGCGAGAGCTCGGGGCGCTCCTGGGACAGCGCCTGGCATAGCTCCTCCATGACCGCGCGTTTGTTACGGGCCTTGAGGTCGGGCAGTACCAATCCCTTGGTGAGAATCTCGGTTAGCTTCATTTATTGAGCGCCGTCCGGCCAGGGTTTGCTATTGGGGCTCGATGAGCCCGAAGTTGCCATCGGCGCGCCGGTAGATGACGTTGAGCACCTCGGTGCGGGAATTCAGGAAGACCAGGAAGTCGTCGCGGGAAAGGTCCAGCTGCATGGCCGCTTCATCGGCGTCCATGGGCTTGGCGGTCAGGCTCTTGGTGGTGATTATCCTAGGCTTGTCCTCGGACACGCTCTCGGCCTCGAACACGTCCACCTTGAAGGGCACTTCCGTGGCCTTCTTGTTGCCACGGCCGGCCGTCTTGAGCTTGTCGCGATAGCGCTTGACCTGCTTGTCGAGCTTGTCCATGACCAGGTCGATGGCGCTGAAGAGGTCGCCGGTCGTCTCCTGGCCGTGAATCTTGAAGCCGTTGGCGATGATGACCACGTCGGCCTCATGCCGGTGCTTTTCCACGCCCAGGGTGATGTTGGCCTCGATGGGGCCGTCCAGGTACTTCTGGATCTTGCCAACCTTTTCGCGAGCGTACTCCTTGACCGATTCGGAGGGCTCCACGTGGCGGAAGGTGACTTGGATCTGCATAGGGGAATCCTCCCTTGGGGAATCAACAAGATGCAGAGGTGATGAATATCCTCCGGACGGGCGCTTGTCAACGCCCTTTTTGCCGGAGGGCCTCCCTTAGTTTTTACCTGGGGATTTCAGTATTTGCCTCCTGCGGCTAGAGGGAAGTATGCCAAGCATCTCCCTATATTTAGCCACAGTGCGCCGGGCGATGTCGATATTTTCCTTGTGGAGCATATCGCCTATGGTCTGGTCCGACAAGGGCTTGGCCGGGTTTTCCGCGGCGATGATGGCGCGGATGCGTTCCTTGACCGACTCGGAGGCCACCGCGCCGCCCTCAACCTTGTTGATGCCGGAGTTGAAGAAGAACTTCAACTCGAAGACCCCTTGGGGGGTGTGGACGTAT
>JAJZPI010000058.1 GCA_021811275.1 Deltaproteobacteria bacterium | reverse complement strand
TCCACAGCCCCGCCGGTGTTGTTGGCCAGACTAATCGTGACCGTGTTCGCCGCGTTGACATAGCCGGTTAGGGTAAGCCCGGCGATATCAAGGCTGCTCCCGACCATCACAGTATCGCCCAGATTGTCAAAATTAACTGTCGTGGTGGTAGACGTGGCGGCCCCAATAGCGATGGAGCCAGCGTCCCAGGTAACAGAAGCGAAGAGTTCCATGCCTCGACCATGGTCGGCGTTGACAAATTGCCATGGCCCCGTGGCATGGCTGGAAACCATGTTATTGGGACCCCACGTCAGACTGGTACTGGCGGCCCCACTGGCCGAGTACATGCACTTTTGGGCTCCGGTAGAGATGTAGTTCCCCTCTATGTGGCCTTCAATGGAGTACTCTACCACGATGCCGCCGACCTTGGTTGCCGTGCCGCCAGCGGTCAGACCCGCAATCGTATTGCCAGTAACCGTTATGCCTGTAATGTACTGATTAAGCACCAGCCCAGCAGTGGTACTGTCATAAACCACATTCCCCGTAACGGTTAGGTTGTCCACAAGTTGGCACTTGATCGCGCCAGACAAATCTTCATCTTTGCCATATCCCCGCACAGTATTCCCCGTGACGGCGATATTTTGGGCCCTGTTGTCGGTTGCTTTCCCGCTGACGATGATGCCAGCCTGTGGCGTATAGGCGCCATCGGCGTCTACCACATTGCCCGCCACCACGCAATCTCGTGGACTGTTGGTTTCCGAGGTGGAAACGCTAATTCCTATCTGCGTCTTGCGAACGATATTGTTGATAATTGAAACTCTTATTCCCTCGTGGGTGTCCAGACCTTCCCAATCTGGCACGTTGTATACGGAATTCCCGATCACGCGGATATCGGTATTTTGTGGGTCTGTGGTCCGGTTGCTAGACGCCTCGGCTACGGCAACGCCGTAGGCACCGGATGGGCTATCTGCGTACAGACCCACAACATTTTCTATCCGGTTGCCTTCGATCAAGCCAAAGCTACACGATTCCACAAGTATCCCGTGTGTATGAATATTTTGTACCGAGTTGTTAAGCGCCTCAAGGTCGTTTGCATATCTAAAATGTATGCCGGAGTAGGCCACGTTCTCCATCTTGCAGTTTTTGATGCGCACCCCGACTATGCGGTTGTCCGTGTCCGCCCCGTGGGCGAATACACCATACTCGGTTAGCGATGCCGTGGCGTATTGCGAACCGTAAAAGCTAAGATTGTCTATGGTTACATTGCTAGCAGTAATATTCAGCAAATACTTTCCAGCCGTGGTCTGACGTATCTGGGCTTGATTGGGTGAACGCAAAACGGTTCCCGCTACTCCGGCGGTGATGTTGTCGGTTATCTTATAATAACCGCCCCCGTTAATCAGAGTCACGACCTTTCCGGTAGCCAGTGCGGCGTTGATCGGCGTAGTGTTGTCAGTGGTTCCAGAGTCCTCTATCGCGCCCCACCACTGGGGGAAAACCTTGGAGACGGTGGTTCCGAAGGCGGCCGTGCCGGCACCACTGAATATCTGGTATAGCCCAGCGCTGATGCCTCCGTTCATGGTCAGCGTCTTGCCGCTGGCGATGGCCGCCACCGCTCCCCGCTCAAAGACCAGGGTCACGTTGGCCGGGATGATAAGGTCGGCTGAAATGGTCCAGGTCCCCGCCGCCAGGAACAGCGCCCGAGAATCCGACCCGATAGCCGTCAGCGCCGCCGAAATGGACGCATAATCACGGGCGTCCACAAAGGCGACTTGCCCAAGCTCCACGCCATTCTTGAAGGCTCCGGTGGTGGTGCCCACCGACCCGGTGACGCTTATCTCATAGCTGGAATTGCCCAGCTCAACCTTCTTGGTGCCGTTTTTGGACCAGCCCCAGTTGCCGGACCCGATGTAGTACCACCCCGTATCGGGGTCGGTGCTGAAACGAATGGCGGGGTCGGATACCGACCCATTGCCCAGGTTGAGGTTGCTCTGGGTTATGGTGCCGTTCAGGTATGTTTCGGCCTGCCCCATGGAGATAATCGCCGGGAGCAGGAACAGGGCCAGAATGAAGATGCACAGCTTTTTCATGTTTCGTCCCTCCTTAGCGGTTGGAATCCCACAGCATCCGCAGCCCATAGGTCTTGCCGTTGACGTTGGCCCAGGCCGCGACCAGGGAATCCCCAGGGCCAAGAATGAAGGGGCGCTCTGGTATCCACACGGCATCCGCGACGGCGGTCATGTCCTGGCTAAAGACCAGAACGTCATACTCGGAGCCCTTGGCCGAATCCACGGTCAGCGTGAACGCCCCCGCGCCGCCCACGGCATCCAAATGAAGGTCAACCTGCGGGATTTTCCAGAAGCCCTGCATTGCGGTGGCAGAGGGGTCAAGCGTCCGCGCAATCGCCCCGCTACCCGTTGAATAGTCTTGGTACATTCTCCCTCTCCTTATAGCGAGGTTACGGGTCGACTATGCAAACCACGTCGTGTTGGTAGGTAGTTTGCGCCCATGCCAACTCCGTGGAACTGTTGAACGCCCAGTTTTGCAAGGCCCCTCCATATGTCCCCGCCACCATCTGGGGAATTACGATGGCCTTGTCTAGGTTGACCGCCGTGGCCAGCGCCACCGCCGCAGCGGTGTTGGTCACGTATTGGATGCTTTTGGGCCGTGCCCGCAAGGTGATGATATCCGCATAGATGGAGAACGAAGCGGGCGCGGGGTTGCTAAGGCCGATGCAGCGGATAGCGGTGTCGCTCTTGATGTAGACCGAGGCTCCGTAGATGTAGAAGGACGCCCCATCGGTGCAGCTCTTTAGGGACTTGGGCAGCAAAATGCTGCGATCCGATTCGCAGGCTACCACTACGTCGTTGTCGTACTCGACCCCGGATACCATCGCGAACGCGAGTTTAACGTCCCGTTGGATGCTCTTTATGTCCAGCCCCTTCAAGCGTATGCCGGCCACGGTTACGCCTCCACTGGCTTGTTCCAGCCATCCAACAGGTAAAGGTCCCCGGCGTGGGCATCACCGGCGCTTCGCCAGAAGAACCCGACAATCTCGTCGGTGATGGCCGTAATCTCGCTGCTGGGGACCTGAAGGGAGGACGAATCCACTTCGAAGTCGCCAACACTAGCCGCCGGGGTGTGGGACAGGTCCAGGTTCTTGAAGATCACATTGCCGGCCGTCCAGTTCCAGCCGTTGTCGGCCACCGTCCCCGTGGTGGGCCAGGTGGGTTCGGACACGTTGCTTGTCCCACCCGCCGCCGTAAACTCCCGCCAGTCGCCCCCGGTATCAAGGCCGATAACCTTGTCGCTGGCCGAGTAGACCTTGCTGGCCTGCCAGAGCGCGGTGGTTACGGATTGGCTGGTGCCAAGCGAATTGATCCGGTAGGCCACATTCAGCCCAAGGGCCGAAGCTGAGGCGGTGCTGGTAGCCAAGCGCAAGAATATGCGCTTGTGGTATCCCAGGATATCCGCCCTGAACTGGAAGCGCGCGCGGGAAAGCACACCGTTGGCGAAGTTGATGGCCTGCGCCGCCCCCCACTCGATGTTCTCGGGAGGGTTAAGGTCATCGTTGAACACATCCCAGCTATCGATCTTCACCTTGGTTGACAGAAGATCGTTCAGGGACTTGAGGGCTATATCCACGGCGTCCAGGTTGGCGGTTAGAGAGGCCCCATCCGCCACGTAGTTGTTCACCGAGAAGTTGTTCGTGCCCACCACGGCGGCGATGGCCGCGAAGTTGGCGTCCACCTTCTCACTGTCGGCGACGGTGTTGGCCTGGAAGTCGGGGTATGGTATCGCAAAGTCGGCCATGGGCTATACTCCTACCTGTAATTCAACATCAGGCGGCCACCTTGGTTTACTGGCGCTGGGCTAGCCTGGGAGAACCTACGCTCCATATCCCTGATAACCTGCGCTTCCATGGTTCGCCGGGCGGCATCGGGGGCGTCCTGATACATTTTGGTCCCCCGCAGGGCCTTAACCGCGCCCACCACGGTCTGTTCGCGCATGTCTATTCTAGGCGTATCCAGGGACCGCACGCCCCCCTTGAGGGGGTCATAGTAATCCAGGGGCAGGCCGAGCCCGTAGCGGAAATTGGGGGCGGTCACAACGTCCATGGGGGTTTCGCCTCGGAAGGCGGCGCGGCGGAAGGCATCGCTGATCTTGCCCGTTTCGCGCATGGGCCGCACCAGTGATTCACCGATGTTCGCGGCCACGGCGGGAGCCATCAGCGCCGGGTATTTGCGGTAATCCTCGGGGTATAGCGGAGCGCCGGACAAGAAGCTCTTGTTGGCCAGCCCCTCCATGGGGGCCTTGATGAAAGGGGTCATCAAGTTGGCCGCGTTCTGCACTGGGCTGGTGGCCAAGTCCTTGAGCTGCTTCATGGCCGCGTCCATGGGCTGAATCCGGTCCTTAATCACGTCGGCCAGGTTCACGGCGGCAGAATCCAGCCCCACCCAGGAAAGCGCGTCCTGGAGAGGGTCTCCGGGCAGGTAGGCAATCAACTGCCGCCCGGTCTTGTCCTTGTAGGGCAGGATGATGTGGAATCGCTTGCGCTGGTAATCGGGCAACTTCCCTTCAGTGTCCGGAAACACTACATTGTTGTAGGCCGCCGCCGCCGCCTGAAAGCTCAAAAACTTAACCGCGTACTCGCCGGGGTTGCGGGCAATGTAGGTGAACCAGTTGGGCGTGTTCTGCCGCGCCCAGGCATAGAAGGGGGCCAGGAACCCGCGCATGACCTTGTTCTCGAAATCGGTGAACTTGGCGTAGTCCACCGTGAACTCGCGGGCGTTCTTGGCCGCCCAGCGCACCTTGTCGATTTCCTCCATGGGGAGCCCCAAGGCCTTCATGGCTTCCTCGGTTCCCTTGGTCACGATGAAATTGACCTGCGTATCCTTGCCAAGACGCAATTCGGTTTTTGGCTCGCCGCTATTCCGAATGCGCTCTAGGTTCTGGTAGAAGTGCGCCAGCCGCGTGGAAGCCTCGCGCGTTTCCATGGCGTCATTCAGCGCCGCCAGGGCGTTCCTGGCCGGCTGCATGAACTTGCCCCAATCGCCCGCGAACTGCTGGTATTCCTTCATGGCCGCGAACTTGCCCACCTCGGAGCCCATCCAGCTGGCGTTGGGGATATCCATTTCCTGGGCAAGCTTCACAAAATCACTTACGTTGCCCTGGCGAACTGCCCGCCAGTAGTCCTTGGCCACCATGGGGATATTCTTCATGGCCGCCGCGTCGGCGCGGTACAGGTTCACCATATCGCCCATGAGGTTCATAACGTTCCAGGAAACCCCGCCGAACGGGATGGTCAGCGCCTTCCATGCCCTGGTAGCGCGGTTCATCGCGCGGATAAACCCGCCCATCTCCTGGGGGACTTGGAGTTTATCCATGCGCTCCACCACCTCTATGGGGAGCAAGTAGGTGGCCCTGGGGCCTTCACCGGGAAGATTCTTGCCCACGACCTGTTCAATGGCCTGCTCTACCGGAGTCGTGGCCCTGGGCAACAGCGTTTCGCCGGCCTTGCCGTTGGGGTTCGGCTGCCAGGCCTCATACCACCTGCCGCCCACATTGAACCTTTCCCCAGGGTCGGGCCGCCATTCCTCGGGGCGGTTGTACTTGGCCCGCACTTCCGGCAAGATATCCCCGCTGCGGTCATAGGTTTTCGCTACGGACCCTACGAAATCGTCTAGCTGGTTCTGATAGTGATAGTTGGCCAAGTGCTTGAATATGGGGCGCAATGGGTCAGTATCAATGTCCCGCAAGGAGCCCCTGGCTTGCTGCGTATAATCACGGTAGGCAATTCTTGCCCGCCCGCTACCTTGGGGGGCGCGGCTGGCCTCTAGGATTGCCGGGGTCACGTTGTCGCCCACCTGGGCCAAGTCCATTCCGCCGGCCGCATAGTCGATCACTTGGTGGGGGAAGTAATCGTTGAATCCTTGTTCTGGTCCCAGCTTGCCCCTGGCGATCAATTCCTCGCGATTGCTGGTGGCCAAGTTTTTCCATTTATCGGCGGCGGCAATCGCCTCTGGCGTGGCATTGTTCATGCGCCAATCAAGGGCGTTTTGCACCTCTTCGGTTGTCAGCCCACGGGGAAGGGGGAGCCCCTTCTCCCCGCGCTCGGCCAGGTCCCGCAATACCGCGATATCCCGGAAGGCCAGCAGCTCATCCTTGTTGGCCAGCCCGGATACTATCTCGGAAAGATCGTTATGGGCCATTTCAAGCGCTCGGCGCCGGGCGGGAATAACCTGCGTCCTGATGTCATCGACCAGCTTGGCGAATCCGGCACGGTTCAGGTCATACTCGAACTTGAACTTCTCTCCCAGGTTTTGCTTGAGCCCCTGCCAAGCCCCGGCCAGTTGCTCCCTGACGGTGGGGCGTAGCGCGGTGGGGAGAACCTGCCCGATCTTCTCGCTTCCGGTGAACGGGGCGTAGGCCGGTGTCTGCCGCTCTGGCGGTATCATGCTCGTGGGCGGCGTGGGGCCAGACGATAGATACCGGATGTCGGATTCGGGAACCCCGCCGGGGCGGACGGCAGGAGGTGGACCGCCCTCGGGCACCGGGGGGGTGGCCCCGGCGGGGTTTGGGATTGTTTCACGTGGAACTTGCTCAGGTCGCCAGGAGGGCCGGCCAGGGGCGATTTTCGGCACGATCTCCCTGGGGGTGGGCACTCCCGCCACCTCGGGCGAGATCGTTGCTGTACGGGCTTCCAGTGGGGCCTGGGTGGGGGTGCGGGGCAAGTATGAAGTGCCCTCCACGCCCTGGTAGGCCGCCGTCTCCGGCAGGTAGGGCGATGCCCCCCGGGGCCGCATGACGTTGGCCAAAATGTCCGCATCGCGCAGGGACCAATCGCGCCCGGGCAGGAACGCCGGGTCCGCCACCCGGGTCGGGGCCTCAGGGAACACCAACGGGGCATCGCCAGAGGTCATGTAGCCAGCCTGGGGCGCTTCTGGCAATCTCGCCGCCGAGCGATAGGGCGTTTCCTCCACCGTGGGGGGGATGCTGCTGCGGCTAGCCGGGGCCTGGGCCGCCGCCCGCTGCCACACCTCGGAGGGCATGGCGTTAGGCGGGTTAACCACGTCGCGGGCGATGGTGCTGGGGCCTGCCGGGGGTTGGGTTGACACCATCCCCCTGGCCATCGAGGTCAGCTTGGAAGGCAGTATTTGCCCGGCGATCATCCCGGCCAACTCCGCCCCGGGGATGTTGGTGCGCTCGCCGTAAAGCTGTCCCAGGGTCGCGGGTATGCTCTCGGCCGCCCCCCTGGCCAGCATCTTAGCCCCCGCCATGCCGCCGGCCCGGAGAGCGCCGGGGACCCCGCCGCCCACGATATAGGCGGCGATCTCCGGCGGGCTGATGGTTTCCTGCACCTCCCCCGGTAGTGCACCACTGGTGCGCCACACCTCGCCGGGCTGGGTAATGTCGCGATACACCGTGCCCAGGCCCGGCTCCTTGCTGGTCAGGCCGGCCCGGGCCATGAACGCCAGGTCGTTGTTCTGTACTTGCTGGGCCAGGTCGCCACGGCGCACGTCTATGGCCGCGTTCTGCATCGGTTCGGGCTGCGGTCCACTGTCGATGTCCGCCGGGCTGAACGTCGTGGCCGCCCCCTGAGGGGGCGCCGGGTCCAGGTCGGCGGGCGAGAAGGTTCCCCCGGCAGGCCGAGCCTGGGGCTGGTCAATATCCGCTGGGGAGAAAACGGGCATTACTGCACCGGCTCCGCTTCAAAAGTGCCATCGGGATTCACCTTGGTAACACGCATCTGCTTGCCCTTGATAGACACCACCGCACCGACCCGTACCCCGCTGTTGGCGGGCGGCGGCTGGGCCCCTTGGGGTTGCCCTCCCTGGGCCGCCTGCGAAGCCTGCGCTGGCACGACCCCTCGGGGGGCCTTGATGCGCTGGCGGTAGGTGGTCATCTCACTTTCGAGCCTGCCCATCTCCTGTCGCGCGATGTTTTTGCGTTCCTCGGGGTTGCTCATGGCCGCAGCCATGGCGGGGTTGGTTTTGGCCATCTCGCCCATGAGGATGTTCATCATCTCGCCGCCCGGGTTGGCCAGCGCGGCGGACCAGTTGCGGTACTGTATCTGGGCCTTCTCAAGCAGCCGTTGCGGGTTGTTGAGCTTGGCGTTATCGATGTCCACCGGGGTGGCCAAGCGGTACCCCTCGGGTACGATTTCCCCACGGCGGAACCCGGCGATCTCTCCGGTATTCGAGTTGATATAGTTTTCCATCGGTTGGGCGCGCGGCTTGACACCAGTATTGAACACCTGCAATGCCGGCCCTCCCTGCCCTGGAGTCACCGCCACGACGGGGAGTTGGCCGTCCTGCCCCATGGTCCCCAGGTGCACGCTGGGCATCATCGCCCGCTGGGCCTGGGCACCGGCCAAGCCCGTGCGAGCCTGGTCAAGGGCCATCTGGCCAGGCACCCGTTGGGTCCGCGCCTGGTGCAAGCCGGCATTGGCCATGCTGTTCAGGGCCGCCGCCTGGTGTTGGAAATTCAGGGTGTCGCCAGTCCCAAGGATAGCGTTGGGCTGGGCCACCCCGTGGGCGTCGCGGAACTGGTTGTATTTGACGCCCAGGCTGTACAGCTCTTGAAGAGACTTGGCTCCCTTGAGCGCTTCCGCGAATTGCTGCTGGGGGTCCTGCCAGACCACAGGAATTTGCTGGTCAGGGGTCGTAAATGATTCGGTTGGCATCGTAACCACGGGCGATTGGCTCATGGTCATTTGCCCGCCGGGGCCGAAGGAAATATCTGGTATCTGTACATGCGGAGAACTCCCCGATACTGGCACCTCAAAGGTCTTCCCCGGTACCGATCGCATAGGCACAGGCTTTTCGGGGTCGCCATTCAGGGCCATGTTGGAGTACTTCACAACCTCTGGGTCGCCTTGGGCGTAGCGGGTGGCAATGTCATCGTGGGTTAATCCTGATTCAAGCCAGGTCCTTATCTGCTGCTGGCCGGCGGCGCGACGCATTTGACTCTGCTGCATCTCGGCCCGTTCGCCCCAGCGACCGCTTAGCATATCTACGAGAAGAGGTAGTCCGTCCATTTGCTATCCCTTCCCCCCGCTAGAGCTGGAATTGCCAGAACCCCCGATGCCGGCGCCAAACCCAAAGTAACTGCCGCTACCGTTGCTCTGGTTCTTGATCATGCTGGCCCACAGCGCCAACAATTGGTTGTATTGGTTTTGCAGCGTGGTCCAATAGTTGTTATTCAGGCTGTTGGACATCTGCGCGCCGGTCATGTTGAACCCGTTCTCCATGTTGGCCCGGGTGTCGGATTCACCCGTCTGCCACTGGTTGAACTTGTTCGCTTGATCGGTGCGGTAGGTCATGGTGTCGTTGATCTTGTCAACGCGCCCGGTTAGCCCCTGGTTGTAGGCCTGCTTATCGGCCGCCTCCAGAGCGTAGCGTTGTTGGGTGGCATCGGTGGCCGCCACCCGGTACTGGGTCGCGTAGGGGTCTTGAACCGTCTGGGAGTAGAGCTTCATGGCGGCGGGGTCATTGCCCAGGCCTCGCTTGGCCGCTTCGCCCCAGAATCTAGTGGTGTCCTGCGCCTGCTGGGCCTGCAAGGGGAGGCTGATCTTGTCCCGAATGGCCGTTTCCAGCCGGTCGAAGCCTTGCGGGGCGATTCGTTCCCAGTTCGGGTAGATGCTCGCCATGTTCTTGAGCGCGTAATCCAGCCCTGGGTAATCCTTCCATTCGGCTATCGGCAGGGATGGTTGGATATACTGCGGCGTCTCAATGGCCGGGATATCCACGCCCATCATTTGGCTGGTGCCGCCAGTCCACCCGTTCCCGAACAGGCTGCCAAAAGATGAAAGGTCGGGCGCGCTCACCGTGGGGAGATTGGGGGTAGACCCCATATAGGTGGAGGGGTCCGAATAGGGGTTGGCGCTCTGGTAGCCCTGCACACCACCGGAACTCGTGGTTCCGGTATTTCCGCTTGTCAGGGTGGGCAAGACAGAGGTGTTCAACGGTCCAGCCGTGGTATTCCCCCCGTAGAGGTTCGACCAAGGAGTGGAGGCGTATTGACCGGGATTGTAAGCGGACCTACGCCCCGGTGCGGGGCCGATGTCCGCCATGGCCTGCTTCCAGTAGTTGCTCACCTCCGCCGGGGAAATCGGAGAGCTTGAACTACTGCTGCTGCTACCACTAGCTCCTAGGCTCATTGCCAGACCATTTCTGGAGCTTGCCGCGCCGCTGGCTCCACCAAAAGAACTCTTTGCATTCTGCGTTGTTGTCGCGCACGACGCGCGACAGCGCAGATACAATGCTTCTCGGGACCCTGGGTTTTGTCACCAACATGCCCACGTACACCGCCGCAGGCTTGGGGACCGTCACCAGGCGAATATCAGGAGGCAACGTGGCCCCCAGGTTGAACCCGTTCGCCGCCGCCTCCCAGAACTTGGCCAACAGCTCCGGGCCGATCCGCCACCAGGTGGCGAAGCCGGCCAGGTCATAGCCGCCCTGGTAAATCCAGGTCAGTTGCCGCGTGGCCACGGACAAGGAAAAATGGTCCTGGAGGTGTTTTATCCAGGGGCAGGCCGCCCGCTCTTCGCGGGATCGGTCATCGGCCACCTGGCTCATGGTCAGGCGGATCATGTGCTCTACCAACGCCCGGTCAAGCATGATTCCAAACAGATCGGCTTCCAGGGGTTTCATAGTCCGCTCACCACGGCGCTGCCGTTCCAATGCTTATACCCATGGCTGGCCAGGTTCCACCAGAACGCCCCTTCCATGTCGGCTCCCCAGGCAGTCGTGGTCGGGTCGCCGGCCAGCCGGCCCAAATAGGGGGGCTGGAAGGATACCAGCCGCTCTACTTGCCGGCGCACCGCTGGGTCCTTGATGCTCCCCGCCGATATATCCAGTTGGGGAAGATCGCTCATGGCCTTACCCTAGCGTCTCGGGGGAAGTACATCACGGTCGGAGGCGACACCGTTACCCGCTCCTTGCTACTCCAACTCATTTTTAGGCTCAGCCTAGAGGCGTTGAACTTGCTCACGGTGATTTCCTGCATGGGGACATAGGCCTTTCCCCACTTGCCCACCCCCCACTTGCCCACCCCCCAAACCAGCGCCCCACTATCCGCGAAGGTGGAGGTGGCCTGAAGGCTTGTTCCATCCGTGGGCCAGTAACTCTGGCCAAAATCCCCTACCAATTGCAGGCTGGCCGTCCCGTTTATCTGCGCTTCTAGAATCAACCGGCGGACGTTCTTGATCCTGTCGGGGAGTTCGTCCCCCTTGGCATTCAGCAGGGTGGAGAATGCCGTCTGGAATGACCCGGCAATGTTCACGCCATCATCACTTGCGCCATAATCGCCACGGTAGACATGGCCATCGGTAGAGCCGAAGTAAAGCGCCCCGCCGTCGCTCACCCCATCCTCCGTCCAGATGGCCGAGACGGCGAAGGGCATCTGCCAGCGGGTGCAGGGGAAGGCGAGCCCCCCGGCCGGGTTGCGGGTCTTAAGGTCAAAGACGAAAATCGTGTTGTTGGATATGTAGGGGATAGCCAGCAAATACAGGCGCTTTTTCGGGTAGAAACATCCAACCGCCTGATCCAGCATGGATTCCGAAGGGGCCAGGATCGCCGAATTAACGCGGTTCTCGCTGATGTTCACAAAGGGATCATCCCCGGCCTCATTGTAGAATATCACCCCTTCGGGGCTCAACCAGATGGCGGTCCCGCGATACCCTCCTGCGGTGTTGCCCAGAAGCCCCAACTCCTGGCTCAGCACGCTTTTGGCCGTGTCGTAGATGGTCGAGCCGTCCAGGCGATGAATAGAGCGCTCCTTGAACACCATCACCCAATTGGACATGGCCACAAGGTCCTTCACCCTGTCGCCACGAATCACCTTGAAGGGGCTGTAATCGGTGGTATCCCAGGCATCGGTTACACTCTGGCTGGGGCTCCGGTACACATGGTTCGGTTCGTCATTGCTTACGCAAAATACCCGGTCAAGATTCTCGCACCAGCGGGAGATGTGCTCCGGCATGTTCTCTGAAGCCAGCGCCACCGCCGTGGTCCCATCGTAAGAGTTGAGTTTGCCGCCGGAAAACAGGCATATACCCGTGGCGAAAGCCTGCCCCCACCGCAGGGGGACGCCAGATTTGAGATTCCGACCCGACACCAGCAAGGGAGTAGCCACGCCGGCATCAGTCAGGGTGAAGAGTTTCTTGCCGGCCTGGATAATTCTGGTGCGCGCACCAGTTGTGGGGTCATAATATTTGAACCCCGAGAGAATGGGCTGGCCGGGGGAGGGCTGCGCGGAAGTTATCTTCTTGGTGCCACCCCTGCTCACCAACTGACCCGAGGGGTCCACCACGGCATTGATTATGCTCACGCATTGATTTGGCAAAAGGGCATGGGGGCTCCAGTCGGAGTTCTCCCCACCCCAGAAGCCGGGCATGGAGGCCTTTAGCAGGCCTTCTTCCATTACATCACCCCACTCTCGGCGGGAACTTCGTAGTTGTTTATCTGCCGCCTGTTTTCAATTATCATGGCGTTCTTCTGCGCCAGGTACATGCTCGACCACATCGCGGCCAGGGCGGACTTGCCAAAGGATTCCATCATGGTCATGGCCCCGGGCACAAGCGCCTGGTGGTAGTGGTCCGGCAGCAGGGGCACATCCGTGTCCGCCGACAGGTCCGCGAACACTTGCTCATAGGTAAGGCGCACGGCCTGGATGGAGTTAGGCGTATAGAAAAAGTTCAGCGTGTTCAGGAACAGCCTCGTGCGGTTGCCTGCGGGCGGGCCAGTAACGGCCACGGCGCTGTAACGGCTCACCTCGTGCAGATAGTACTTGGGATAGTCCTCGCGGTTGCTGGTGTCCCAGAAGTCAACCGCGTTCTCGTCCACATAGTTCAGGTCCGCCCCTCGGCAGGGGCGCCCGCCAACCGACATCGACACGATCCGCCCCAAGTCGGTGATCCCAGCGGTGGCCATCACACCCGCCGTCGCCCCGCCCACGGCCTCGTTGTCAGTGTATGCCTGAGTGCCGGCCACGGTGTTAAAGCTGCCCCGCTTGCGTCGGAACCACAGCGGGCACATGGTGTCGGCGTTCATCATGTCGCGGTAGGCGTGGTTCACCAATTTCTTGGCCAGAGTAACCCGGTCGGTGCTGGCATCGTCGATCAGGTCCGATACCTGACCGTAAATATCAGCGAATGTCAGCCAGTTAGACATGCCATCTCCTATAGGCTTCCAGCCGGGCCGCCGCCACCAAGGGGATTACCGCCAGCGCCGCCATATGCATGGTGAACGAACCCAGGCACAATATCACGGTAGTGACCAATACCGAGGAGAGGATGGATACCTCCAAGTACCCCCGGAACGCCCACGCCGTCCGCGCAAGGCTTACGATGAACCCCAGGACCAGGGTCAATCCGGCCAGGCCCATCTCGAAAAGCAATTGGAGGAAATCATTGTGGGCGAATTTCCAGTTCCACCACGCCGCCGGTGGGCGGAATGACGGCCAAAGGACAGCCCAAGAACCCGGCCCATTCCCGGTGATGATCCCGGTATCCCACCATGCCGCCACCGTGGCGTTCCAGGTTATCATGCGCGCACCGGAGCCATCCGGGCGCAAATTCCCCAGCAATTCGTTTATACCCGAGTCGCCCAATAGGAACCATCCGACCCCGATAGAACCCAAAATCGCCATGCCGAACAGCATGTAATTATTGCGGTTATTCAATACCCCCATTACCAGCATACCGCCGATGATCGCCAATATCGCCGTCCCGGTGGCCTGCCAGGCACAGAAGGCCAGGCCTACCACCACGGCCAGGGCATACCCCAGTGGATACCGATGCAGGTAATACCAGGAGAAGGGTAAGGCCAAAGCCACCAGGGCCGAGATTACGTTCGGGTTTCCCATGGTGCCTCCGCTACCGTGCGCCCAGGTATTGGCCTTGATGTAGGCCGGGGACAGGGCTTGCAGAGCCATGAAAACAATATCGGTGCCCAGGGATTGCAGGACCGCCAGCGCCACCTCAAGGGCGGCCAGCACCAGCACCACGTTGACCAGCATCCCCAATCGGGCCCTGGGAGCCATGATGAAGATCGCGCCAGCCATAAAGCATCCGACCGCCAGCATGCCCGCACCTTTGTGGGCCTGTAGCGCCAGGGCGCGCGATACGAAAGGGGCATCCGGGGGCAAGGCCACGAACCAAACCAGCGACCCCAACAGCCACAGCGCGGCATACCACATGAAGCCCCTGGCCCAAAGGTTTTTGACCTGCATGGCCAGGAGCGCCAGGCTCCCGGCCAGCAGGCCAATCCATTGACCATCCCACGTCTTGCCCGCCGTGACCACCCAAAAGGGCACTAGCAGGATCAAGAGTGGGATGGCCGCGTTCATGTGTTCTACCTCGCCACTTCGTAGAGGATGTAGATGTACCCGGAGGCGGTGTTGCCGGTCTGCGCGGTGCCGTAGCTGATGGCGGCGGGCGTGCCGCCCGTGGCCACCTTGTAGGCGACGCGCACCCTGGACCCGCTCTGGTCGGCACCGTAGAGGCCCGCGCCGTAATAGATGGCGTTGCCGGTCGCCCCCATTCGCAAGCCGGTTTGATCCACGGGAATGGAACTCAGCAGATCGGCGATCGTGCCGCCCTGGAAGCCGACGCTCATCACTCCGGCGGTGGCCAGGGGATAGCTGTACCACCCGCTGGTCACGTCCACCATGACGTCCTGAATGAGCGAATCAACCGGCATTTCGATGCTGGTGTCCGTGGTGCCGGCGTTCAGGGTGAAGGGTATCACCAACTTCTTCTGGGCTCGGGTGGTATCCACCTTGAAGGTGTGCGAGGTGGCATAGCCCCAACTGGACTTGAAGAAATGGTCGCCATCGTTGGTGAACACCGCCACATCGTAGGTGCTGGCCGTGCCCCAGAAGTCCACCTTGCCATCCGTGGCGAATTGGGTGGTGGTGATGGGGTTGGTCTTGGCCGTGCCGGTCTTGTTGCTGTAGATGGTGGCCAGGGTCTTGGTGCCCGCCGTGTAGACGTGCACCTGGCAGCCGGTGATGATCGGAGTCGCGTCCTGATCCTGCACCTGCGCGGTGTAGTGGTAGTAGGCCGCCCAAGCCGGGGAAGCCAGCAGGATAGCCAGCGCCACGGCCAGGAAGGCGATAAGGGACTTCTTCCTCATGTCGATCTCCTTCCTAGAGCGGGGTCACGATGTGGTTGGTGGCGTCGATGGTGGCATAGGTGGCCAACTGCGAAGCGTAGGTTTCGAGCGTGACCCCGGTGTCGCCATCCAATTTGGTGGCCAAGGCCTTAAGCGCCTCGGCGAGTTTGATCACCGCATACCGAAGATCGGCATCGGTGGCGCTCATGATTTCAATAGGCCGCACGTCAGCCATTGGTTATTCCTCGCTTCCCGCGATCTGTCGGACCAGCGGGCTTTCCCCAGGGCAGGCCAAGGCGAAGGTTTGCCCCAGGCGTTCGATTTGATCGCCGTCCAGCACGCCGTAGATATCGGCCCGGTCTACCATCTTGCCCTGGTAGCGCTTGAACATGAGTTGGGCGCGGAGGTAGTGATCGGAGACGATCGCGGCGGGATAGGGTATGTTCCCCACGCGCCGGTTGAACACCACGGCGGCCATCTTCTTATCCTTGCCCCGGAATGAGCACTGGTGCTCCACCGGGGCCCCTTCCATGGCCGGGTCATTGGGCAACTTGCCCTTGTAGAACACGAGATGGGTGGCGCTGACCATGATGGGCGCGGGGGCGGGCTTGCCACGCCGGCCCCTGATGGGGATGAAGGTCCCCACCGGCACGGCGGCCTTGTCCTGGTAGGTGGCGAACGGGTCGCGCATCTGCCGGATCAAGCGGCTCATGTCCGCCCCGACAACCGCCGAGGCATCCAACTTGCCCACGTCCACGGTCGCCCGCTCGGCAACGGTGGCCAGGCTCACCTCTTGTTCGTCGGCACCCGCCTTGCCACCGTCGGGGTTGACGTTGGGGCGGCTGTTGCTCTCGTTGCTCATGCGCTTCTCCTACTGGCTGGTGCGGCTGGTCAGGACGCCGATCACCGCGTTGTCGCTGGAGTTGAAGGTCGCCTTGGCGAACCCATGGATGGAGCCCACGGCCAGGCCGTACTTGTCGTCGTAGTCGAACAGCTTCTCCACCCACTTCTTCTTCTTGGCGTAGGCGATGGCCCCGGCCCCGGCCCCCAGGAACAGGTTGGTGCTGCCGGTGATGGTCCCGCCGCCGCCCCAGTCGGTGGCGATGGGCACGTTGGCGTGACGGAACACGGCGGTGTCCTTCCAGATGCCCAGGGAGCGAGTCCACAGCTTGTTCTCGGAGCCACGGGTGCCGGCGTCCTTCTGGGCCTGCTCCCAGCGGCTGTTCTGCTCGGTCAGGTCGTAGGCCGAGTCGTGGGAAAGGATCATGGCATACAGCCGGTCCCCGCCCTGGCTCACCGGGTTGATAACCGGGTCGCCCTTGCCGGCCTTGGCCACGGCCTTGGAAATCAGATTCAGGGTCATGTAGTCGCCGGCCTCGATGTCGGTGGTGGCCGTGGCGTCGCCGCCATACACGGCCTTGGTGATGCTGGTGGTCAGGCCGGTGAAGATTTCGCCGTCGATGTAGTCGGCCAGCCAGAGGGACAGGGCGTCCTTCATCTGCTGGCGGACGCCGTTGTCGCCGTGGCGCTGCTCGCTCACGGAGCCGCCCAAGCGGATGGCGTGGCGAATCTGATCGATGGTCACGTCGAAGTAGTACTGGCTCAGGGCTTCCTCGTGCCCTTCGAGGGTGTTCTCGCCCGTGATGCCCGAGCCGCTAAGGTTCTGGTACTGGTGCTTGCGGATACGGTCGCCCTTGTCCTTCATCAGGTCGGGCATTTCCACGATGATGTTGTCATCGCCAGCGCCCACAAAGCCGTTGGCGTAAAAGAAGGACTTCTCCTTGGCGGCGACCCACCAGCGCCGCGACCACAGCTTGACGGTCGAGGAATCACCGGTAGCAAAACTGGTGTCAGCCATTTCCTAAATCTCCTTGAGGCGTTACAGCGGTTTACCCGCTTTCGCCGATTGCTGTTCTAGTTCGCTGAACTGCTGGTCCGTAAGGTTCTCCAAGAAATCGGCCCGCTCGGGTCCCTTCTTGGCGAGGTACTGATCCAGCAGGCTTCCGCCAGACGCACCGGAAGCCGGGGAAGCCCCGGCGGAACCCGGAGCACGTGCGGATTGCTCCATTTCCTTCAGCAGGGCTTCCCGCCCCCGCTTCTCTCCCCGCGCCTCGGCTTCTCCGATGGTCTTGTCGAGGTTCATCAGCCGGTGCACCAGGGAAGGGGTGATGGGCGTCTTGCCCATGAACTCCACGACGGCCCGGGCTTCGCGGCGAATGGCGTCTTCATTCATGGAGGGGTTGTTCTTCTTGAGGCTGGTGGTAAATTCGGTCCAGCCCGCCGCCTGTTGCTGCTGGTTGAGGCGCTGCTGGACTCCTTGCTCCGCTTCCCAGCGCCCACGGGCTTGCCCCTGTTGGTTGGCCAGGGCGGTTTCGATCTGCGATAGGTGCTCAGCCGGGAATCGCCCATCCGCAACCCCGGCGCGGATATCCACGATCCGCATGCCGGCATAGGTGCCCCAAGAATTGGCGTCGGGAGGCAGGGCAAGGACCTCAAGCGGGGCGTAGGCCCATTCCGGGCGCTGCGCCTGGGCCTGTTCCTGCGTCACGCTCTGAAGGGCTTGCTCAATACGTTGGCGCTGTTCGGGATTGTCCCGCAGGAACCCGGCCGGGTCGGCCTGGAACCGGCGCGCCATCTCGGCTTCTTGCTTGAGTTGATCCATTTCGGCCCGTAGCGCGGCGATATCATCGACCGGGGGCTCCGGGGTTGCGGGGGCCGCTGGCTTTTCCTCGGGTGGCTTATCCCCGCCGGGATCGGGGGCGGGGGGCTGTTCCTCGGCGGGGGGGGCCGGCGGTTGCTCCTTGCCGTCGAAAACTCCCTTGGCATCCATTTCCGCGAAGGTGGCTTCGTCCACCTCGTCGGGGTCGGGGATCTCCACGGGAGCCGGTTCAACGGGCGGAGCGGCTACGGGCTCGGGCGCTTTGATCGCGTTATCGAGCGGGGTGTCTTCGGGCATCTCGGTCCTTCCTGTGCCGGCTAGGCGCCGGGCGGTAGTGCGGGCGAGCCTCCGGGAGGCATGCCCTCGGGGATTTGCGCTGGCGGGCCACCAGGCCCGGGCATCCCCGGCGGGGCTCCCAAGGCGGCGGCCTGCGCCTGCATCTTGGCCATGGCCTGGGCCTGTGCGATCTCCTGGTTGCGCGCCCTGATCTTGTCGAACACTTCGGGCTCGTCGATGTACCTGGCGATCGTTTCGGCGAATATATCCTGATAGTTGGGTCCGAGCGCCTGGGCGATCTGTGCGATCGCGTCCATCTTGGCCATGCGGTTGGCCGGCAGGCTGGACCCCGCAGCCACCTTCACGTCGTACATGGTTACCGAGGCGTCGCGGGCCACCACCCGGGCCAGGCCCGGCAACAAATACTGCTCCTCATTGGGATCGAACAACCGAATCCAGAATTCTTGTGGCGCGAACTGGATAAGCACCTGCGTCAAAACTCTGGCGGCCTGTTCTATCACGGACTCCATGGCCCGCACGGTGGGCTTGGACTGGAGCATGGCGGCCTCTTGCAGGGCCAGCACCTTTCTGCCGCTGGACTTGCTGTCGGAGTGCCCCTGCATGGGCTCGGGGAGAGCGCCGATCATCTCCATATTGCGCTTGGTTTCCTGGATCAGCATGTAGGTATCGTTCATGCCTACAGTGCCCGGGCCAAGACGCTGCACTTGCCCAAATTGCGGGTCATACTCGACGATCTGGTTGAGTTTGCCCGCCTTTTTCTTGTCCTCGGGCGTCAGGCTGCCCTTGGGGGCATAGATGTTGCTAGAGGCCTGGGTGGAAACGGTATGGATGGCCTGGATGGAGCGCTTGTTAAGCTCCCGTTGGGGGCCGATCAACAGGTATGCGCGGCCCAGGGCATAGGCCCCGCGCAGTTTGATGCCCGGCATGGCGATAACCCCCACCAGGGGGTTCTGGTTGGAATCGGCTCCATATGGGTTTACGGTGGGTTGCTCAACCACCTTGGTGCCCACGATCATCATGTGTTTGACTACCCGCATGGTCTTTTCAACCGCCATGAGGGTATCGCCCAAAGCCTTGGCGCGCGCATTGAACCTTTCTACGTTGGGAACCTTGGATCCATCCACTGGTTCTACTTGACCACTAGAGTGATCGACCACGAACTTACGTTTTTCGTAGTCGAACATCCAGCACTCGATTTCCCAGACGGTGCGTCCGGCCGTTCCCCGGTCAATACCGGAACCAGTGGTTCCGATTTCCGATCCGTAATCGTCCCTGGCCGTGTCCTTGCCGGCCACGCGATCATCTTCTTCGTCTCCATGCGCCATTTCCATGTCGGCCAAATCGCTATCGTCAACATCGTAACGCTTCTTGGCGTCACTGGCCGTGATCTTGTTGGCCACGAGGATAAAACGCCCCGCGTTTATATTAGACTTGGAAACTAGAGGATCGATATGTACGCTGAGGGGTTCCAGATGGCGAATGATCGGACGGCCGAAAACGCCGGCCGTCTTATCCCAGGCTACCCCCATATAACCCATGCCGCCCAAGTCTGATTCCACGGCCTGGTCGTACAGCAACCCGTTGACGCACTCGGCGTCCCAAATCACGTCGGTGCCACGGTCGAGGACCTGGTTCACGGCGTCATCGCCGCCGCCTACCGGCAGATGCTTGATCCTCGGCTTGGAGTCCGTGACGATGGCGGCCTTGGTGTTCACATATCCAGCTATCAAATTTATAGTGAAATCGGGCATATTGGCTTCGCGCAATTGCGCCTTTTCCGCCTCCGTCCACTGATCCCCACCATAGAACCGCCACGCCTCATCCCGCTTATCCCGCCACTCCCGGCGCTCGGCGGAGTCCAGCGATTCAGCCAAGTAGCCGTAAGCCTTCTTGACGTTGGCGTCATCTGTCTTGGAAAGGTCGAATGGCATCAGGCAACCGCCTTCGGATCATGGCCGTGCAGCAAGAAAATCCCTTCCTCGGGAGACATCACGTGTTCCAGGGTCCACCATTCCCGACCATCCTTGCGCGTGATGCAGGGCATCGCCAGCGGCATATTGTTACCGAATATCACGCGTTTGGCTTCATCCAGCACGGCTAGGGGGATTTCCGAGGCCTTATATTTGTCGGACCCTAATTGCAATCTCCAGACAGCCCTCGCGTTCTTGCCAGGGTAAAAGTCCACCGCCACCATCAGGATGATATTCTCCTGAAGGTGGCAGTATTCCTCCGGCTGATGTCCCTGAAGGTCCAGCCCGGTGGGCCCGTATATCCACCACTTGCTGGGGGCCCGGGCGAAGTCGCGCATCTGGGCCGCCACCCTAGTGACCCAGGTCTGCGGTCGCTCTCCCCTTACACGGCTACCCATGAATCCCCCCCTTGCCCGGCCTGGCGCATCTTGGCGAACATCCCATTTTCCTTGGGCACATGAACCTGCGGGGTATAGCGCATCTTGTGCAACTGAACCGCGATCGCCGCAGCCATTACCCGGTCGTCATGGCTGGACCCGGCCGCCCCAAGTTTCCCGTCCTTGGAGATATAGGTCATCATCTCGCCCAAAAGAGCCTTGTCGTGAATGACAAGTTCCTTCTCGGCGACGACCTTGGCGAGTCCGTCGATAACCAGAGGCTTCGTCCGGGAAGACGTGAACCACCCCAGCCGCCGGGCGCCGCCTCCCTGTTGGGTCTGGGCATAGAGTTTGGGGTACCGAAGCGTCCGCGAAAGTACGTTGAGCACCGTGTTGCCATGGTTATTGGCCTCAACCCCTAACAGCGCCACCTCGTGCGGCCCCAAATCGGGCTCGGAGTACCACCGCCCCAGCCGATCCAGAATCATCGCGAACGCATCGGGAACCAGCCGGCCATGAACCGCCGCCACGATCTCGAACCGTACCCGGTCCAGCACGTAGGCCGCTGCGGCGTCGCCCTTCTCCAGCCCCTCGGCAGGGTCCGCGCCAATGATGTAGCGGCCAAGGTACCGCTTGCGCCCGACCCCTCCGGTGATCCTCTCGGGCAACCGCCACACCGTCACCGCCCCACCAGCCTGGGTCACGAACTCCGGGATGTCCCCCTTGCCCTTGCCGGGGATCATCACCCCACGGTAATGGGCCCCCCCGGCCCTGGGCAAGTAGTGCGTCCGCAGCGAGTCCTTGTCGAAGTAGCAGTCACCAAGGCCGGCGGTCCAATCAATCTCGAACTCACGGTCCCAGTCGGCGTCCGACAGCCCCAGCGCCCGCTTGGTGGATTCCTTCCACCCCTTCACGTTTTTTTCGGGATCGGCTTTATAATGCAGCTCCACCACGCGCCACCCCTGGGCGGTGTCCCACTCTCGGATGCCGGGAAGTGGCTGCTGATTCGCCATCAGGCCGCCTCCACCAGATCGTCAGCCGTCCCATGCACCAAGTCCTGGAAGTCGGAACCGGCCAGAACCGAACTCACCAGCGTGGCCCGCCCCCCGCCAAGAATCGTCGCCATGCAGGCACCCAAGGTCGCCTTCAAGTCCTGGTGGAACGCCACCTCATCCAGCAGCAACCCCGACGCCGTGTACTGCCGCAACTGATCCGGACCACTGGCAATCCCCTGTATCAAGCTGTGCCTTTCCTTGAACTCGATCAGGTGGGGCTCCCGCTTCCGCTTGTACGGGCTCAACAACCCCTTCTCAACCATCGGCTCGAACACAAACTCCAGCTTGTCCAGCAGGAACCCAGCGTCATCCTCTTTCTTCGACCCCACGAAATTGTGACGCCCGTCATGGAAGGCGGAATCCCACCCGTACAGCAGCAAAAACGTCCACGTGCACATCATCCGCCGGCTCTTGGGCATCAGCAGCAACGGGTATCGCAACCACCGGTCCACCAACAAGTACAAATGCGGCTTGGACTCGGGGGCAGGGAAA
>JAJZPI010000227.1 GCA_021811275.1 Deltaproteobacteria bacterium | reverse complement strand
TTTGCTGGTGGGCTTGTAGCGAGGCGGCTATGGCCGAATGCATGCGCAAGCCCAGGAGGTCCATCTTTATTAGCCCCAGGGCTTCCACGTCGTCTTTGTCCAGTTGGACAACAGGCAGGCCTTGGGCAGATAGCTCAACCGGTACCAGCTCTTCCAAAGGACCGATTGCCACGCCCCCCAAATGAACTGAAAGCTGACGCGGCAGGCCAGAAATCCCGGCGGCCAATTCAAGCAAACGAGGTTCCCTTGTCAGAGGATGGCCTTTCAACTCTGGAGTGACTTGGAGCAAGTGAGGGAGCTTGTCCGGCCGAGCGTAGTGGGGGAGAAAATCAGTGAGCGCCCCTGCCTGGTCCCTACTGCCACCACTTGCCAGGCACAGTTCACGAATGGCCGAGCGAGCCCGGAAGGTCGGCACCGTCGCCACCATCGCCGCTCGACCGGGGAAACGATCCATGACGTAACGCAACACCTCGTCCCTGCGCAGGCTGTCAAAGTCCAGATCCACGTCCGGAGGTTCCTTGCGTCCGTCATTCAGGAATCGCTCAAAAAGCAAATCATGCTCAACAGGGTCGGCACCGCCGCACAGGAGCCAAGTTACCAGGGAGCCCGCTGAGGAACCCCGCACAGTGCAACGTATGCCTCTGGCGCGGGCGTAGTCCACAATATCGGCCACCAGGAGAAAGTAATCGCAGAACCCAAACCCTTTGATTGCTTCAAGCTCATTGAGAAGACGACCAGCGTAGGCTTTTTGAACTTCACCACGACGGGCGAGTGCTTTAAGGCAACGGCCAGCTAATAAGCGTTCTGGCGTCTGGCTCTTGGGTACGGGATAGGCAGGCAGGTACCGGCGGCCCAGAGGCAGCTCAAAAGCACACAGGTCGGCGACCCTCCAGGTCGATCTAATCTCGCTTTCTGAAAACCAGAGGGCCATTTCCTGGTCATTAGGAAGGATCCCGGTACCTGGAGGCAAGGGCTCCACTTTGCGATGGTGAATGGCTTGAGCAATAGACACCAGCTCCCTATGCAAAACCAAACCAGCCGGTTCCAGAGCTACGACTTCAGGTGCGGCCAGGCAGTCTAGACCGCTGGTTCTTGCCCATTGGCGCAATAATTCTCTGCCATCCTCACACGCCTCAGGGCCAGGCAGCCCAAGGAACATCGGGCCAGGGAAGCTCTTGATTAATCGAGACAGCCAGGAGACTCCCAAGTCCAATACGGCCAACCCGGGGGCGAGGGCCAAAAGAGTTTCGGCCTCCTTAAGCCAATCCAGCTTTAGAGAGGGGCGACCTCGGGGGTGCTCAAGGTGGGAGCGAGTGACAAGCCGGCAGAGGCAGGCGTGACCTGCTGGGTCTTTGGGATAGAGGATAAGGCTGCCACCCTGGTCCAGGGGCATCTCAACACCGCAGAGGGTGTAAAGACGTTTCTCTTGACCCGCTTTGGCCAAACGCACCATGCCGTAGAGCCCCTGCCAGTCGCATAGACAAGCCCCCGCACCAGCACGAGCCCCCACGGCCGTCACCAATGCAGAGGGATGGAACGCTCCATATAGGAAGGAGAATGCCGAGTGTACGTGTAGGGGCAAAAAGCGCATGGAACTCCACCAAAAAGGCCAAGCCTCTCAGAACAGGCCGATTAGATAGGCCGCACCGTTCATGGTTGTTATTCAACACATGTATAGCATAGTGAGGGGGAGGGCGCCATTCCAAACTCAAAATGTCTTCCAGGACAGTTAACCCTACCCCCAAGGCCCAGGTACTGGCTGAACAGACCGGATTGCGGTGGCCGCCCAAGGTAAGCCGGTCGATCTGGCCCTAGAACGGCCGAGGCTACAATGTAAGCAGAAGCTTAAACAGGAGAGAGAGGTTCCCGATGGCCAAGAAAATGGTTTTAATGGGCATGGTGGCGGCGCTGGTGCTCTTCTCTGGAAACGCCTGGGCACAGATCGGTCAGCCACCTTGGTGCGTATTATGCTCAAACCCGCCACCCGTAATGCTCGGAAACCTACCACCCGTAATGCTTGAAAGCAGCCACCTATAATGCTCCAATGCGGCCAGCCGAATAATCTACGCCCCATCCGTAGGCTCTTGGCCAGTGGCGCAGGGAGTCCCCCAGGTGGTGCTGGGCAGCGAGTCTCAGAAACGGGAGTGACGCAGGGACCGGGCGTAGGCAGGACGGGACCGGATTTTCTGGAGCGCAGGCGCCCAGAACTCCCATATTCGGTACCCGGCGACTTTGTCGAGCTAGTAGACGGCAAGGCTTAAAATGGCGCATGCTTGTTTACTGCTAGCTTATAGCTGGTAAATCACTTGCTTAGCACTATATTGAACGAAGGCAAGTGCCTTTCCGCCAACCTTGCAAGGCCTACTGAGGGTTCAAATTCCTCCAAGACACCCACCCTGGCCTACGTGCCTTCCAGAAGCTGTTGGTTCTTGCTTTGTTCTGATCGAAAAATGAGGGAATTTTTCAGATTGGCTTGACCGGGTAGGGATTTTTATCCCATTATCCTGGACCTTGGTTCTTGGTCCTGGAAAGGGGAAGGGGCCGAGGGTGGTGACGCACCCTTGACCCCGAGAGACGGGAATAACTCCCTGCCATCTGGTTGCCATCGTACTTTTCGTTAAAGCCTGCGTCAAGAAGATCCTGGAGCAGGGGCGGAGTTTTCCCTGGCTCCGGCCGGCCAGGTGTCCCCGTTGCCGGAGTGTCCGTCTTTGGGGCCACGGCTTCGGCAAGGACGGAAATTTTGCGAAAGTAGCAAAAGGCAAGTTTATTTTGGAGTATCTGCCGCCTAGGCATAAGCCTGACTGGGGCCTCCACGCGGTCCAGCCAAGCTTGTATCACCTCCTCTGAAAGAACCTCGATCAAGACGGACGCCCGTGTATCTTACCGTGACCAACGCTGGTGGGTGCATTTGGCCCCGGCCTTTCCATTGGCGCACCGCTTCAGGGCTGTCGTGCTGGGTACAGCCTGAAGGACCTAGGCACTCTTGATTTGCAAACTGAAGTCGGGTACTGTGCTTAGCTACTAAGGCATATCAATTTACGTAGTTATATCGGAGGTTAATATCCCAAGCGATAGACGCGGGTTCCTGATGATTCCGTTGCGGGTGCTCATGCCACGCATCCATGCCACCTCCAAGCCACGTCGGAAGACTCAAATTGGGGATGGACGCGGCAGCAGCCGCCTAATCACGGGCCAATTAGGATTGTGCCATGAATGTTCTTGAGTTGAAGATTCCGCCGGCGGTTGTCACTCTCATCGTGGCCCTCGGCATGTGGGGCGTTTCGTTGCTCGTTCCCTCGTTCTACATGCCCGTCACCGTGCGTGTGTCTGCCTGTTCTATTCTGGTCGCTGTCGGCCTGAGCGTCATTATTGCAGGCGGCATCTCGTTCCGCCGTGCGCGCACGACAGTCAATCCGACGAGGCCGGCTTCCGCCTCATCCCTTGTTATCTCTGGCGTGTACCGCATTACACGGAATCCGATGTACCTGGGTATGCTGTTCATACTTCTCGGGTGGGCGGCGTTCCTCTCGAATGCGCTCTCGCTCGCGTTGGTAGCGAGCTTTGTGGTCTATATCAACCGTTTCCAAATCGATCCCGAGGAGCGGGCGCTGTTGGCTCTCTTTGGCGCCGAGTACGCCTCCTACCAGGCGAGAGTCCGCAGGTGGCTATAATGTCAAAAGCCTTGAACGGAAGCGGACAACCATGCCTGGCTTGACAGTGGGCGACTTCTTGTTTATAGTTTTATTATCGAAATGCTAGGAAAACTAGTCTAAGTTTAGGATTATTAATCGGTTAGACTAGTTGTTCGAAAAAATTCGTTACTGAGGTGCCCCCGGTTTCTTTGGACACGGAATTGGGATAAACAGACCCCATGCGTGGACAAGGAGGCTTCGGGATGGCAGAGGAGAAGCGGGAGATGGGAGAGGTCGTGGG
>JAJZPI010000226.1 GCA_021811275.1 Deltaproteobacteria bacterium | reverse complement strand
CATCATCCCCGAGGAGGACGTGGCCGGACTCAAGAACGCCGGCATCGCCGACGTCTTCGGACCCGGAACCGCCACCACCGCCATCGTCGACTACATCAAAAACAACATCAAAAGAAAACTCTAGGGCTTGAAGCGAGGAAACCGATCATGAACGTCCACGAGTACCAGGCCAAGGAGCTCTTGGCCCAATACGGGATATCGGTGCCCAGGGGAGGGTTGGCCACCACGCCGGAGGAGGCGCGGGCCGTGGCCGAATCGCTGCCCGGGCCGGTCTGGGTGGTCAAGGCCCAAATCCACGCCGGCGGCCGGGGCAAGGGCGGCGGCGTGAAGGTGGTAAAGAGCGCGGCCGAGGCCGTGGAGGCGGCCAAGCGGATATTGGGCATGACCCTGGTCACCCACCAGACCGGGCCGGCCGGTAAGCTCGTCCGCCGGGTATGGATCGAGCAGGGCACCGAGATCGCCCGCGAGCTCTACCTGGCCGTGGTGCTCGACCGCGGGGCCGAGCGCCTGGCGGTGATGGCCTCGCCGGCCGGCGGCATGGACATCGAGGAGGTGGCGGCCAAGACCCCGGAGAAGATATTCACCACCCACGTGGAGCAGGGCCGCTTCCTCTGGCCCTTCCAGGCGCGCAAGCTCCTCTTCGGTTGCGGCCTGAACCCCAAGCAGGTGGGGGCGGGCGTGGCCCTGGTGCAGAAGCTCGTGCTCATGGCCCATGAGAAGGACGCCACCCTGGTGGAGATCAACCCCCTGGCGCTGACCGCCGAGGGCAACCTGGTGGCCCTGGACGGCAAGATCAACTTCGACGACAGCGCCTTGAAGCGTCATCCCGAGATCGCGGCCCTGGACGACCCCGAGGAGACCGACGCCCTGGAGCGCCAGGCCGTGGACATGGGCCTGAACTACATCCGCCTGAGCGGCAACGTGGGCACCATGGTCAACGGCGCCGGGCTGGCCATGGCCACCATGGACGTGATCAAACAGGCCGGCGCCGAGCCGGCCAACTTCCTGGACGTGGGCGGCGGGGCCAGCGAGGAGATGGTGACCAAGGGCTTCGAGGTCATCCTCTCCGACCCCAACGTCAAGGCCATCCTCATCAACATCTTCGGCGGCATCTTGCGCTGCGACACCCTGGCCGCCGGGGTGGTTGCGGCTGCCAGGAAGGTGAACCTGGCGGTGCCCCTGGTGGTGCGTCTGGAGGGCACCAACGTCGAGGAAGGTCGGCGGATACTGGGCGAAAGCAAGTTGGCCTTCGAAGTGGCCGGCTCCATGGGCGAGGCGGCGGCCAAGATCGCCCAGGTGGTGGGAGGTGCCAAATGAGCATTCTGGTCGACAATGATTCGCGCGTGGTGGTCCAGGGGCTCACCGGCAAGGAGGGCATGTTCCACGCCGAGCAGATGATGGCCTACGGCACCAAGGTGGTGGCCGGGGTCACGCCGGGCAAGGGCGGGCAGGAATGCCTGGGCCTGCCGGTCTTCAACACCGTCTCCGAGGCGGTGATCGCCACCCGGGCCAACACCAGCCTGATCTTCGTGCCCGCGGCCATGGCCGCCGACGCGGCCTGCGAGGCCAGCGCCGCCGGCATCAAGGTAGTGGTGGTCATCAGCGAGCACATCCCGGTCATGGATATGGTGCGCGCCAAGGCTTTCCTGAAGGAGCGCGGCACCCACATGATCGGCCCCAACTGCCCGGGCATCATCAGCCCTGGCCAGTGCAAGGTGGGCATCATGCCCGGCTACATCCACCGCCAGGGCTCGGTGGGCGTCATCAGCCGCTCGGGCACCCTGACCTACGAGGTGGTGGACCAGCTGACCAAGGCCGGCTTGGGCCAGAGCACCTGCATCGGCATCGGCGGCGACCCCATCATCGGCCTGCACTTCGTGGACCTGCTCAAGATGTTCGCCGAGGACAAGGACACCGAGGCCGTCTGCCTGATCGGCGAGATCGGCGGCGACGCCGAGGAAAAGGCGGCCTCCTACATCAAGACCAGCCGCTACCCCAAGCCGGTCTTCGGCTTCGTGGCGGGTCTGACCGCCCCTCCTGGCAAGCGCATGGGCCACGCTGGAGCCATCATCAGCGGCTCCAAGGGCCGGGCCAGCGACAAGATAGCGGCCATGGAGGCCGCCGGCATGCACGTGGTCAAGGAGCTGGGCAAGTTCGGCCAGCAGGTGGCCAGGGTTATCGCCGGCTAGGCGGGACATTTTTTCAAGGCGGTTGGCGCACACTTGTTACTCTGGTTGATTAGCTATATTATAGCTATCCAGCCGCCTGGGCCGCCTCTCACTACTTTCTAATGGAGATTGAACAATGAGCGCCGATCAAGACTGGGGTGGCAACCCCACGCCTTTAAAAGTCATGGACCTCACCCTGCGCGACGGCACCCAATCGCTCTTCGCCACGCGCATGCGCACCGAGGACATGATCGCCGTGGCCGAGATGATGGACGAGGTGGGCTTCTGGGCCATGGAGGTCTGGGGCGGGGCCACCTTCGACTCCATGAGCCGCTTTTTGGGCGAGGACCCCTGGGAGCGTCCGCGCACCCTGCGCAAATACGCCAAGAAGACGCCCTTCTCCATGCTGCTTCGCGGCCAGAACTTGGTGGGCTACCGCAACTACGCCGACGACGTGGCCAAGGAGTTCGTGGACCTCTCCTGCGAGGCGGGCATCAACGTCTTCCGCACCTTCGACGCACTGAACGACTTCCGCAACTTCGAGACCGTGGTCGAGCGCATCAAGGCCAACGGCCAGCACTTCCAGGGCACCATCTGCTATTCGCTCACCGAGCGGCGCATGGGCGGCCCGGTCTTCAACCTGAAGTACTACCTGGCCAAGGCCAAGGAGCTGGAGGCCATGGGGGCCGACAGCATCTGCATCAAGGACATGGCCGGCCTGATCGCCCCCTACGACGCCTACGAACTGGTGGCCGCGCTCAAGAAGCAGTGCAAGGCCCCCATCCACCTGCACAGCCACTACACCAGCGGCATGGCCTCCATGAGCATGCTCAAGGCGGCCGAGGCCGGGGTGGACATCATCGACTGCTGCCTGGCGCCGTTTGCCCTGCGCACCAGCCATCCGGCGGTGGAGCCCATAATCGTGGCCCTGGAGGGCACCCCGCGCGACACCGGGCTCTCACTCAAGGCCATGCTCAAGATGGGCGAGGAGCTGGAGAAGATAGCGCCCAAGTACCGCGACTACTGGATGCCCAACCAGATGAGCGTCATCGACACCGGCGTGCTGGTTCACCAGGTGCCCGGCGGCATGATCAGCAACCTGGTCAGCCAGCTCAAGGAGGCCAAGGCCCTGCACCGCCTGCCCGAGGTCTACGCCGAGGTGGCCGTGGCCCGCACCGAGATGGGCACCCCGCCGCTCGTCACCCCCACCAGCCAGATCGTGGGCGTGCAGGCCGTGCTCAACGTGCTCTTCGGCAAGTACAAGATGGTCACCAACGAGACCAAGGGCATCCTTTACGGCCTCTACGGCAAGACCCCCACCGAGCCCGATCCCGAGGTGCGCAGGAAGGCCCTCAAGAAGTACCCCCGGGGCAGCGAGCCCATAACCTGCCGGCCCGCCGACGTGATCGAGCCCGAGCTGCACCTGGCCAAGGACCGGGTCAAGGACATCCCCGGCGCCGACAAGTTCGACGTGATGACCGCCGCCATCTACGACATCACCGGCACCCAGTTCGTGAAGATCAAGCGCGGGGTGGAGCCCATGCCGCCGGCCATGAAGGGCAAGAGCCTGGAGGACGTGGCGGCCGAGGACAAGATCATCGCCGAGTGCAGGAAGCAGGCGAAGGAGGCCCTGGCCAAGAAGTAGGCGCGGCCACTTGGGGGGCGGCCAATCGTCCGCCCCCGGAAACGGAGAAGGACGGTGATCGAGGTACGATTCCACGGTCGCGGAGGGCAGGGCGCGGTCACCTCCGCGGAGCTGATGGCCATGGCGGCCATAGGCGAGGGGAAATACGCGCAGGCGTTTCCCTCCTTTGGTCCTGAGCGCCG
>JAJZPI010000057.1 GCA_021811275.1 Deltaproteobacteria bacterium | reverse complement strand
CCGACCCCGAGGCCTTCCAGCCGGGAATCGACGCCCTGATGATGACCAGCGTGAACGAGGGCACGCCCATCGCCATCCTGGAGGCCGGGGCCTGCGGAAAGCCCGTTATCGCCACCGCCGTGGGCGGGGTGCCGGACCTGCTGGGCGAGGTGGCGGAGCGCCGTCCCCAGGGCTTCGACCTGCGCCAGCGAGGCATCACCGTGGCTAGCGGCGACGCCCCCGCCCTGGCGGCCGCCCTGGCCTGGGTCATGGACCACCCGGAGGAGGCCGCCGCCCTGGGCGAGCGCCTGCGCGAGCACGTGGCCGCGGAGTACGCCCGCCCCCGTCTGCTCGACGACCTCACAAGGCTCTATCAAGAGGCCGCGCGCCGGTAGGGCCCCGCCGCCGGCGTTTGCCCCGCCCTTCTTGAACCCCTCCTCGAACGGGAGCGCGCAAGGCTTGACCGGGGCGCGGCCTCGCCGACCCGCTAAGGGACCCGCGGCCCGCTGGCGGTCCGCCCCCAACATTCCATTGACTTCGCGGCCGCTTTGGCTTATGCAATCACCTATGTTAATTTAAGCCGATGTTAAAAATAACAGAACTGTCGCGGAGAGAGCCATGGGTATGCCCACTCTGACCATCGACGGCAAGCTGGTGGAGTTCACGCCCGGCCAGACCATCCTGGAGGTGGCCAAGGCCAACGGCATCAACATTCCCACGCTCTGCCATCTCAAGGACACCACGCCCACCGGGGCCTGCCGCATCTGCCTGGTGGAGGTCAAGGGCGCCCGCACCCTGGTAGCCTCCTGCGCCATGCCCGCCGGCAACGGCATGGAGGTCAAGACCGACACCGAGACCGTGCACGTCAGCCGCCGGCTCAACGTGGAGTTGCTGCTGGCCTCGGGCAACCACAACTGCCTGACCTGCGAAAAGAACGGCTCCTGCAAGCTGCAGAGCCTGGCCTACGCCTACGGCATCACCGACATCCGTTTCAAGGGCCAGACCCAGCAGTACCCGGCCGAGACCGAAAACCCGCTCATCATCCGCGACTTCTCCCGCTGCATTCTCTGCGGCCGCTGCGTTCAGGCGTGCAACGAGATCCAGGTCAACCGGGCCATCGGCTACGGCTACCGCGGCGCCAAGTCCAAGATCGTCACCACCGGCGACCGCCCCTATCAGGACAGCGACTGCGTGTTCTGCGGCCAGTGCGTCGAGGTCTGCCCGGTGGGCGCGCTCACCGAGAAGAAGGCCGTGGGCCTGGGCCGGCCCTGGGAGACGGCCAAGGTGCGCACCACCTGCCCCTATTGCGGGGTGGGTTGCCAGATGGACCTGCACGTCAAGGACGGCAAGGTGGTCAAGGTCACCGCCGCCGACGGGCAGTCCAACAAGGAGCGCCTGTGCGTCAAGGGGCGCTTCGGCTACGACTTCATCGACTCCCCCGAGCGGCTGACCACGCCGCTGATCAAGGGCGAGGACGGCCGCTTCCAGGAGGCGAGCTGGGACGAGGCCCTCACCCTGGTGGCCAAGAAGTTCAAGGCCATCAAGAAGGAGCACGGGGCAGACGCCCTGGCCGGGCTGACCAGCGCCCGGGCCACCAACGAGGAGAACTACCTCTTCCAGAAGCTCTTCCGCGCGGGGGTCGGCACCAACAATGTCGATCACTGCGCACGACTCTGACACAGCTCCACGGTGGCCGGTCTGGCCGCCAGCTTCGGTTCCGGCGCGATGACCAATTCCATCCAGGAGATGGAGCAGTGCCAGGTGGCGCTGGTCATCGGCTCCAACACCACCGAAAACCACCCGGTCATAGGCACGGTGCTTCGGCGCGCCGTGCAGCGGGGCGGGGCCAAGATCATCGTGGCCGACCCCCGGCGCATCGGCCTGGTGGAGGACGCGGCCCTTTGGGTGCGCCAGCGCCCGGGCACGGACCTGGCGCTCATCAACGCCATGATCCACGTGATTCTCAAGGAAGGATTGCAGGACCAGGCCTTCATCGACGAGCGCACCGAGAATTTCGAGGCCCTCAAGGAGTCGGTGAGGAAGTACGCTTCGGCCAAGGCCGAGAAGATCACCGGCATTCCCGCCGCCGACATCGAGGCCGCCGCCCGCCTGTACGCCACGGCCGAGCGGGCCGCCATCTTCTACGCCATGGGCATCACCCAGCACGTCACCGGCACCGACAACGTCAAGGCCCTGGCCAACCTGGCCATGGTCTGCGGCCACCTGGGCAAGCCGGGCTCCGGGGTCAACCCCCTGCGCGGCCAGAACAACGTCCAGGGGGCCTGCGACATGGGCGGGCTGCCCGGCGACCTGCCCGGCTACCAGAAGGTGGCCAACAAGGAGGTGCTTAAGCGCTTCAAGGAGCAGTGGAACGCCAAGAAGCTGCCCAGCGCCCCGGGGCTGACCCTGATGGAGATAATGGACGCCGCGCACAAGGGCTCCATCAAAGGCCTTTTCATCCTGGGCGAGAACCCCATGGTCAGCGACCCCGACACCGGCCACGTGGAAAAGGCCCTGGAGCGCCTGGACTTCCTGGTGGTGGCCGACATCTTTCTCACCGAGACGGCGGCCCTGGCCGACGTGGTGCTGCCCGGGGCCTGCTGGGCCGAGAAGGAAGGCACCTTCACCAACACCGAGCGCCGGGTGCAGAGGGTGCGCAAGGCGGTGGAGGCCCCCGGCCAGGCCCGCGCCGACTGGGAGCTGCTCAACGACCTGGGCCAGCGTCTGGGCCTGGATTGGAACTACAAGGAGCCCAAGAAGATCTTCAAGGAGATCGCCGAGGTCACGCCAGCTTACGCCGGCATCAGCCACGAGCGCCTGGACAGCCTGGGCTCTTTGCAATGGCCCTGCCCGGACAAGAAGCACCCCGGCACACCCATTCTGCACACCAAGGCCTTCACCCGGGGCAAGGGCCTGTTCCACGTCCTGGAGCACCAGGAGCCGGTGGAGCGCGCCGACGCCCGCTATCCCTTCACCCTGACCACCGGACGCAACCTCTACCACTACCACACCCGCACCATGACCGGCCGCAGCGTGGGCTTGAACGACTTGGCCCCCACCTGCAAGGTGGAGATCAACCCCGCCGACGCCGCCAGGCTGGGCGTTAACAACGGCGAGCTGGTGCAGGTCTCCTCGCGCCGGGGCAAGATCGTGGCAAGCGCCTGTGTCATCGACCGGGTGGCCCCGGGCGTGGTCTTCCTGCCCTTCCACTATGCCGACGCCGCGGCCAATATGCTCACCATCGGGGCCCTGGACCCGGTGGCCAAGATTCCCGAGTTCAAGGTCTGCGCGGTGCAGCTCAAGAAGGTTGCTTAACCGCGCGCGCCGTTAGCGCCTAAACGCCAAGGGCGGGACCAGCGCTGGTCCCGCCCTTGTTCTTTCGGTAGCGCGGGCCGGCCCCGCCCCGTTTTCAGGCCCCGGCCCGCCGCCTGCGCCAGAAGGCCAGGCCCAGGCCCGAGGCGGCCAGCACCAGGGTGCCGGGCTCCGGGGTGGCGGCCGCGCCCTGGCTGGCCAGGAGGATGTCCTGGTGGTTGGCGCTCTGGCCCACCGCGAAGTTCAGGTTGCCCGAAAGGCTCGCCGTACCGCCGCCAGCCTGCTTGGCCTGGTCCAAAGCCACCAGGTATTGCCCGGCCATGTTCAGGGCTTGGGCGTCGCCGGAGACGTAGCGGAAGCCTCCCTGGCTCAAGCTGGAGGCGCTGTAGCTGCTGCTGGCGTCCACGATAACCTCCCAGATCGCCAGCTGCACGGCCTGAATGGTGTCCCTGACGGTGGAACTGCCGTAGTTGACCGACTGATGGCTGACCAGCCAGCTAACGCCGGGGGAAAAATTCTCCAGGAGCCAGGCCGCCTCCATCCAGTTGGCGCTGCCCACCGCCGGGCCGGCCCAGACGGAGGTGGAGACTACGGGCAGGGGGTTGGCGAAATACTGGGTGGGGTCCACGCAGTAGCCGATCCAGTCCTGGCCCCAGAAGGGATTGACGGAGTAGAACTCGGCCGTGGACACGTTGAAGGTCTGGCTGTTTACCTTGTAGGAGACGCTTTCCTGGCCGCGGTAGCTCAGGCTTATGTTGTCGGCCGCGGCCGGGGAGGCCAGCCCCAGGGCAAGGCCCAGGGCCAGGAGCGCGATGAGGGCGAGAGCGCCCGGATATTGTCTGCTTGCCATGACGTCACCTCTGTGACATTTGTTCTCAACCTGAATTTGCTTCATCGCTTCGGCTGGTTGACCTGGGAATTATATGATTCTCCACCATGTCGGCCCGACAATGCAAGCACGGAATTTCGCGCCGCCTCAAAACCAGGAAGGGGCCGGTCTGGGCGGCTTGTGCGGGGCGGGGCGGCTGGGCTAACATGGGGCGGCTTGAGCGGCGCGGAGGGGAAAAAGAGAAAAGAGGTCAGGGAAGGTGAAGAAGGGGAACGGGGGATGGCCGAGGACGAGCAAAAAGAGCCTAAGCTGAGGAAGATCAGCCGGGAGGAACTGGAGCGAATCCTTGAGGCCCACGCGAAGTGGGTAGAGGAGGGGATGGACCCGGAAAAGCCGGGGCAGGCTGATTTGTCCTGGGTGGATTTACGGGAGGTTGTCCGCACGCCGACTAACCCAAAAGGACTGGACCTCAGCAAGGCGGGCCTGGAGCGAGCCAACCTCCTGGGGGCGAATTTGCAGAAGGCCTTCCTCGTCGGGGCGCACATGAAGGGTGCCAACCTCAGTCGGGCGCACCTGGAGGGTACCAATCTCAGTCGGGCTAATTTGCAGAAGGCCAATCTCAGCGCGGCGCACTTGGGGGAAACATATCCCCGCAGGGAGCGCGTGACGGGCGCCGGAGCCTTCAAAGTTGCACAACTAGAGGAGGCCTTAACCGATGGGGTGCGTTTTAGTGCGGCAGCGAGGGGGGACGCGGGCCTAAAGCAAGTGGATGAAATACCGGCCAGCCCAGGAAGGGCAGGTTCAAAACAAACACAAGGGCAGGGGGCCAGTCTTGATCACACAGACCTGAGCGGGGCCAAGCATTTGGATGTCCGCGAGCTGGCCGGGGCGGACCTGTTCATGACCAAGCTGCCCCCGGACATCGCCCGTTTCGACGGGCTCAAGACCGTGGACGAGGCGGCCAAGAAGTGCTCCCACCTTTTCACGATTCTTCTCCTGGGCTGTCTCTACGCCTGGCTCACGGTAGGTCTGGAGGTCATGGGAAAAGGAGACCACCTAGGCATTCCCTTCATCTACAACGCCCACATCTCACGCCAGGGCTTCAGCCTGCTGGCCCCGCCCTTCCTGGCGGGCCTGTGGTTCTACTTCCTCCTTTACTCCGAGCGCCTCTGGGAGCCCCTGGCCATGCTGCCGGCCATCTTCCCGGACGGCACCCCTCTGGACAAGAAGGCCCACCCCTGGCTGCCTATAGGTTACGTGCGCGCCCACGTGCCGCGCCTGCGCCAGGACCGCCCCCCGCTCTCGCGCTTGCAGACCGGGCTGATCGGCTTCTTGTTGTTCGCGCTGGTCCCGCTCACGGTGGTCCTGTTCTGGTGGCGCTCGTTGGAGGCGGGGCTTTGGAGCGCGACTGTTTTTGACGGGATCATGACTTGGCTGGCCCTGCTGCTGGGCGAAACCTTCGTCTACCAGGCCCGCCGCACCCTGCGCCGGCTGCCCGACGAGCCCTACCGCAAGCTGCGCGGCCTGGCCAAGATCAGGGCCTTCGCCGGGTTCCACGCCTGGGCCTTGGGCCGCCTGCTGGTCTACGCAGAGGTCTTGGTGGCATGTTCCATACTGAATTGGCCGCGCTAGCCGCCCTTGCCAAATCCCCCCTGCTGATATAGCATTTCTCTCTGGCCGCCGGCGGCGGCCCGATTATTTAACGGGTTTCAACTTGCCCGAACCCGGAGGCGGACCATGATCATCCAACTCAAGCCCTACGCCGGCAAACCGGCCCTGGACAAGCTGGTCCAGGTGCTGGCCGCCGACGGCATTGCCTACGAGCGCCTGGACATCTTCGCCGGCGACGTCTACATCCTGGTGGGCATCAAGGGCGACACCAGCAAGCTTAATGAGGACAAGTTCACCGCCCTGGCCTACGTGCAGGAGGTGCACCGCATTTCCGATCCCTTCAAGGAGCTATCCAGGCAGTTCCACCCCAAGGGCACCGCCTTCAAGCTGGCCAACGGGCACAAGGTGGGAGCGGAGCTGACCATCATCGGCGGGCCCTGCGCCGTCGAGAGCGAGGGCCAGCTCATGAAGTCGGCCAAGCTGGCCCAGGAGGCCGGGGCCAACGTGCTGCGGGGCGGGGCCTTCAAGCCGCGCACCCTGCACCGCAGCTTCCAGGGCCTGGGCGAGGAGGGGCTGAAGCTCTTGGTCCAGGCGCGCGAGGCCACCGGCTTGCCAGTGGTCAGCGAGATCATGGACGCCCGCGACATCCCGCTCTTTGAGAAGTACGCCATCGACATCTGGCAGGTGGGGGCGCGCAACTGCCTGAACTACACCTTCCTGGACGCCCTGAGCCAGCTCAAGAACCCCCGGCCGGTGATGCTCAAGCGCGGCGATCACGTGACGGTCAGCGAGTTTCTGGGCGCGGCCTTGAGGCTCTACGACGGCAACCCCCAGGTGATCCTCTGCGAGCGCGGCGACAAGACCCCGGACAAGGTTTACCGCAACGTGCTCAACCTGAACAACGTGGCCTACCTCAAGCAGAACTACCACCTGCCGGTTTTCGTGGACCCCAGCCACGGCACGGGGGTGCGCAAGCTGGTGCCGGACCTGAGCTTGGCCGGCATCGCCGCCGGGGCCGACGGCCTGATGGTGGAGGTGCACCACCAGCCGGAGAAGGCGCTCTGCGACGGGGCACAGAGCTTGAGCCGGGAGTTCAAGGAGCTGGTGCCGCTGGTGCGGACCATCTACGCCCTGCGCCACGGCCGCTAGGACTCTTGGCGGGCCAACGGCCCGCCCGACCGCCTGATACCAATTAGCGTTCAAACGAGTGGTTTGAGCGCTAATTGGTATGACGCCGGCAGGCCCGGCCGCCCGGCTTGCCATTCGCCGCGCCTTGGGCTAGCATCGCCCGAAAGGCCGCTTGGGCCATCACCGCCACCTTTAGCCAAGGTCCGATTGTCATGAGCGTCTACGATACCTTTGCCGAGCGGGGCTTCATCGCCCAGTGCACCCACGAGGAGGAGCTTTCGGCCCTTTTCGCCCGGGAGCAGGTCCTGGGCTACATCGGCTTCGACCCCACCGCCACCAGCCTGCACGTGGGCAGCCTGATCCCGATCTTAAGCCTCATGCACCTGCAGCGCGAGGGCCACCGGCCCATCGCCCTGGTGGGCGGCGGCACCGGCCTGATCGGCGACCCCTCGGGCAAGACCGAGATGCGCAACATGCTCACCATCGAGCAGATTCAGTCCAACGCCCTGGCCATCAAGGATCAGCTCAGCCGCTTTCTGGACTTCGGGCCGGGCAAGGCCATCATGGACAACAACGCCGACTGGCTGGTGCCCCTGAACTACATCGAGTTCCTGCGCGACGTGGGCCGCTATTTCTCGGTCAACCGCATGCTGGCGGCCGAGAGCGTCAAGCTCAGGCTGGAGCAGGAGCAGGGCCTGTCCTTCATCGAGTTCAACTACGCCCTTTTGCAGGCCTACGACTTCATGCACCTGGCCAAGACCCGGGGCTGCCGCCTGCAGATGGGCGGCAACGACCAGTGGGGCAACATCGTGGCCGGGGTGGACCTCTCCCGGCGCATGCTGGGCACGCAGGTTTACGGGCTGACCTTCCCCCTGATCACCACCAGCTCCGGGGCCAAGATGGGCAAGACCGCCGCCGGCGCGGTCTGGCTGGATTCCGAGCGAACGAGCGTCTACGACTTCTACCAGTATTGGGTCAACACCACCGACGAGGACGTGGTTCGCTTTCTGAAGCTCTTCACCTTCCTGCCCATGGCCGAGATCGAGGAGCTGGCCCGCCTGACCGGGGCGGACATCCGCCAGGCCAAGCAGGTGCTTGCCTTCGAGGTGACCAAGGTCGTCCACGGCGAGGCGGAGGCCAAGGCCGCCCAAGCCGCCGCCAGCGCGGCCTTCGGCGGCGCGGGCGCGGGCGACGCCGAGGGCGTGCCCACCACCACCCTGGCCAAGGCCAGGCTGGTGGCTGGCATCCCCGCCTTCCAGCTTTTCTCGGCGGAAACCGGGTTGTGCAAGACCTCCTCCGATGCCCGCCGGCTTATAGCCCAGGGCGGGGCCTACGTGGGCGATACCCGGCTCACCGCCTTCGACCAGCCCGTGACCCTGGCCATGGCCGGCGCCGACGGCGCGCTCTGGCTGCGGGCGGGCAAGAAGAAGCATCACCGGGTCATCCCGGAATAGCCCCCATCGTACACGGGCCCAAACCCAGGGGCGGGGTTGATCCCCGCCACTGGGCATTTCTCCCTCCGCCTGGGCGCCCGGTCGGTCACGATAATCCCAATTGGCGTTCAAAGTGATCCTTTGAACGCCAATTGGGGTTAGACGCGGAAGGCGAGTCGCGCCGCCGCTGACCCGCCCTACGTGATCTTCTCAAGCTTGTGGTGGCGCGACCTTCACCGGGAGCGGGCGAGGCTTGCTGGAACCAAGGCGTGACCGACCCGCCTCGGGAGCCCAGGCCCTGGGCTGGAACCAAATCTCTTGTGGTGGCGCGACCTTCACCGGGAGCGGGCGAGGCTTGCTGGAACCAAGGCGTCACCGACCCGCCTCGGGAGCCCAGGCCTTGGGCTGGAACCAAATCTTTTGTGGTGGCGCGACCTCCACCGGGAGCGGGCGAGGCTTGCTGGAACCAAGGCGTGACCGACCCGCCTAGGGAGCCCAGGCCCTGGGCTAGAACCATTTTTTGCGGTGGAAGTAGGTGAGCATGGCCAGGGACACGGCGGCCATGAGGCCCAGGGCCCCGAAATAGCCCCAGGGCCATTTCAGTTCGGGCATGTATTCGAAGTTCATGCCGTAGACCCCGGCGATGAAGGAGAGGGGCATGAACAGGGTGGCGATTATGGTCAGTACCTTCATGACCTCGTTCAGGCGGTTGCTGACGCTGGAGAGGTAGATGTCCAGCATTCCCGAGAGCATGTCGCGCAAGGTTTCGCCGGTGTCCATGATCTGCACGGTGTGGTCGTAGGCGTCGCGCAGGTAGACCCCGATGGAGGAGTCGATGAGGGGCGAATCCAAGCGCTCCAGGGCGCTGACCACCTCGCGCATGGGCCAGAGGGCCTTGCGCAGGGAAAGGGACTCGCGCTTGAGGCTGTGGAGGTTTTTCAGGGTCTGGGCGTTGGGGGCGGTGAGCAGTTCGTCCTCCAGGTCCTCGGCGCGGTCGCCCAGGTCCTCCAGCACCTCGAAGTAGGTGTCGACCACGGTGTCGACCACGGCGTAGGCCAGGTAATCGGCGCCCTTGCGGCGCAGGCGGGACTGGGGGGCGGTCAGGCGCTGGGCCAGGGGGTCTAGCAGGGGGGCGTGGCTCTCCTGGAAGCTGAGCGCCCAGTTCCGGCCCAGGACCACGCTCACTTGCTCCGGACGCCTGAGGCCGGGGGCGGTCTCGTCGGGCAGGAGGCAGCGCAAGGCGATGTAGAGGTAGTCGCTGAACTCCTCCATCTTGGGGCGCTGATGAGTGTTGACGATGTCCTCGAGCACCAGGGGGTGGATGCACAGCGCCTGGCCGATAGCCTCTATGACCTGCAATTGCGCCAGGCCCTCGACCCTGAGCCAGGAAACCCCGGGCCGGGAGGGCAGATCAGCCAGGCTGGCCGGGGCGGGGTTCTCGGTAACGGTCAGCCGGTCCTGGTCATAGGCAAACAGGGTGAGCTTGACGGCGTCGGTAAGGGTCCTGCCCACATGGATCAAGGTCCCCGGGGGCAGGGCGGCGGTGTCGGAGAGGCGGCGGACCTTCTTTTTCATCAGCTGCCCTCACTCTTGGCCGGGTAGGCGCCAGCCAACTCCGGGTAGAGCCTGTTGTAGCAGTCCGGGCAGATCGAATGGGTGAAGTCGGCCTGGGAGTGGCCGTGGATATAGCTCTCGACGGCCTGCCAGCGGCCATCCTCGTCACGGATCTTCTTGCAGGAGGCGCAGATGGGCAGGAGGCCGCTGAGTATCTTGACCTGGTTCCGGGCCTCGATGAGGCTGTTCAGGGCGGCCTCCCTCTCCCGCTGGGCGCGGTCGCGCTCCTCCTGCCGGCGGCCCAACCCCGTCACGGCCAGCCAGGCCCCCAGCAGGCCCAACAACCATATGGCCGAGTGGGTGACGATCATGGTGATCTGGTGGGGCCTGGACAGCTCGTGGTGCGGCCCCAGGGGCACGGACACGCTGATGCCTCCGCGCACCTGACCCACCTCGTAGCCCTGGGTCTGATGGCAGGGCCGGCAAGCCTCCTCATACCTCAGAGGGCGCATCAGACGAAGATACGGCTTGTCTGCGATGGTTTCGCCAGAAACGGCCTCCTTTGAACCCGCCTCGAAGGATTTCAGGGCCGCCGCCTCCCAGGGATCGGGGGCGTTTTCCGGCCGCAGGGGCTTCAAGCTCGTTATGTGGCCGCGCATTCCCATGGTTTCCAGGCCCTGTTCGTGCGCTTGGCGGGTCATGTAGGCCGGGTTGATGAGGGTCAGCTGTTTGCCCTCGGAAGTGGTCACGTCCCGTTCGGGCACTTTCAGGTAGGGGTTGGAGGGCGCGCGCTCGGACCGCTTCACGTACACGCCGCCCAAGTCGGCGTTCCAGCGGCGGTAGACCACGTCTTTCTCAATGGCCATGCGGGCCTCGGCGGCAGCCAAGTCCAGGATGGTCCGGCCCTCCTGCTCCAGGTTCCAGAAAAGCGAGGCGGCGATGAGGACCGTCCACCCCGTCACGACCACCAGGGCGTAGGCCCGGAGCGGGGCGGGCCGGGGGGCCGGCGGACCGGGGCCATGTTCGGGCTCCTCGCCGGGGAGGGGGCCGGAGGGGCTTTGGGCGCGGTCTGCTTTCATGGCCATCTAACGCAGGTAGGGGTTGCTTTCCCGCTCGTACTTCACGGTGGAGGTGGAACTGGGGCCGTAGTCGTGGCCGGGCCAGATGATGGTCTCGTCAGGCAGGGTCAGGATGCGGTTGGTGATGGAGGAGAGCATCTTGCTCCAGGAGCCGCCGGGCAGGTCGGTGCGGCCCACTCCGCCCACGAATAGGGTGTCGCCGGTGAAGAGATGGCCGGCGCTGTAGAGGCAGATGGAGCCGGGGCTGTGGCCGGGGGTGTGGATCACCTCCAGGGATACCTCCCGGCCCACCTCGATGCGCTCGCCATCGGCGATGGTCTGGTCCGCTGGCGGGGTGCCGGCGCAGCCCAGCATCTGGGCGAACTGCCTGGCGCTCTCGCTAACCATGGTCCCGGCGTCGTCCTGGTGGACGAGGATGGGGGCGCCGGTCAATTCCTTGGCCAGGGAGTTGCCGCAGGTGTGGTCGGGGTGGCCGTGAGTATTGACGATTTTGGTGATGGTAAGTCCGTGGCGGCGGGCCTCCTCAACCACCTGGCGTTCCTCGCCGGCAGGGTCGATGAGCAGGGCCTCGCCGGTCTGCTCGCAACCTACCACGTAGGAATAGACCGCCATCTGACCGACCAGCAGCTGCAGTATTTTCATTTCGTCCGCCGTTTTCCAACAGGTTATGCCTCAAGCTAACAAAGCCCGGCCCGGGCGTCAACCGGATGGCGGACTCCGGAGACGACACGTCGGGCCGGCGTGCTTGGCCTTTGCGCCCTCGTGGCGCGCCCTTGTCGGCTGTCACGCCCCTTGCGCCCCGTCCGGCGGTCCGGACCGCCGGACGGCGAGGGCCGCGCCAGCCTGGCCCCCGCCTGGCACGCGTATTGCTTTGTACATGGAACAAAGTTTGCCCCGGGCTCAAGCCTCGGGGGACCGCTGCCGATAAGAAAGACAGCACTCCAGGGAAAGGAGAGGGCCATGGCCACCGAAAACGCCAGCCTGTTGCGCGAGGTGTTGGCCTGCCTGATGTGCTCGGCCATCTACTTCGAGCTGAGGCCGCGCGAGCGGCTGAACCTGGTCAAGAGCCTGGCCGCGGAGTTGGCCTCCGCCACCCCCACCGGTGGACGGGACTGTTGACCGCCCGGCGGACGTTCTCCTAGGGCGCGTTACGGCGCCGCCCCCGTGGCCGGCGGAGGTCTGTCGCGCCCAAGTCCGGCCTCTCCCCGGGGCCTCCCCCCAGGTCCTTGCCAAACAAACTCCCCGAGGAATATAGTTGGGTCAGGTTCCCACCCTTGACTGCGGAGGAGCCATCATGCCCAACCATCCCCTGCTGTTCAATCCCCTCGCCATCGGACGATACACCCTGCCCAACCGGGTGGTCATGCCCGCCATGGGCTCCAACCTGGCCGACTCCGAGGGCCGGGTGACCCCGGCCATGATCGCCTATTACGCCGCCCGCGCCGCCGGGCGGCCCGGCATGCTGGTGGTGGAGGCGGCCTGCGTCCACCCCACCGGCCGGGTCATCGCCCGGCACCTCATGAACCACGGCGAGGCGATGCTGCCGGGGCTCAAGGAGCTGGCCCGGGCCATCAAGGACCAGGGGGTCATAACCATTCTCCAGATCATCCACGGCGGTCGCAACGCCCACGCCGGCCTGGTGCCCGAGTTCATAGCCCCCAGCGCCATCAAGGGCCCCACCAGCCGCTCCACCCCCCGGGCCATGACCACCCTGGAGATCGAGGCCCTGGTGCACTGCTTCGCCGACGCCGCCGCCCGGGCGGTGGAGGCGGGCTTCGACGGCGTGGAGGTCCACGCCGCCCACGAATACCTCATCCACCAGTTTCTCACCCCCTACTGCAACCGCCGCCAGGATTCCTATGGCGGCGACCTCATGGGACGGACCCGCTTCGCCCGCGAGGTCCTGCGGGCGGTTCGCCGGGCCATAGGGCCGGATCACATACTCTCCATGCGCTTTTCCGGCGAGGATCACGTGCGCGGCGGCATGAACGCCACCGAGGCGGCGGTGGTGGCCCAGCTCCTGGAGGAGCATGGGGTGGACCTCTTCTCCGTCACCGGCGGGGTCTACGAGACCCCCCACATGGTGGTACCCCCCCTGCCCATGCCGCCGGGCACCCACCTGGCCGCGGCGGCGGCCATCCGCCAGCGGGTCAAGGCCCCGGTGGCCGGGGTGGGCCGGCTGCGCACCGCCGCCCAGGTCGAGGAGGCGCTCAAGCAGGTGGACCTGGCCTGCGTGGGCCGGGCATTCCTGGCCGACCCCCAATGGCTGAACAAGGCCGCTCAGGGCCGGCAGGACCACGCCCGGCCCTGCCTGGGCTGCAACCAGGGCTGCATCGACCGGGTGCTGGCAGGGGTTCCCATCACCTGCGTGGCCAACCCCTGGCTGGGGCTGGAGGGCGAGTTGGCCGAGCTGGCGCCGGTGGACAACGGCGGGCTCAAGGCCGTGGTGGTGGGCGGAGGCCTGGCCGGCTGCGAGGCGGCCCGCACCCTGGGCAGCCTGGGTCACCGGGTGGTGCTCTTTGAATCCGAATGCCGCCTGGGCGGCCAGACGCTTCTGGCCGCCGCGCCTCCGGGCAAGGCCGAGTTCGCCGGCCTGGTGGAGTACTACGAGCGGGCCCTGGCCGAGCTGCCGGAGGTGGAGATTCGCCTTAAAACCCCGGCCACCGTGGCCAAGGTATGCGCCTGCGCGCCCCAGGCCGTGATCATGGCCACCGGCTCCCGGCCCCTGATGCCGGCCCTGCCCGGCCTGGACGAGGCCTCCGTGGTCACCGCCCGTCAGGTGTTGGCGGGCCAGGTGCGGGTGGGCAAGAGCGTGGCCGTGCTGGGCGGCGGCAACCTCGGCTCGGAGGTGGCCCACTACCTGGCCGCGCGCGGCCACGAGGTGGTCATCATCGAGCTGGGGCTGAACATCGGGGCCGACCTGGGACCGGCCCGGCGCTATATCCTGCGCCGCGACCTCTCCGAGAACAAGGTGCGCCGCCACACCCATTCCCTGGTGCGCCGGCTCTATCGCGACCGGGTCGGCTTTTTGCGCCTGGAGGATGACGGCACCCGCCAGCCCGTGGACCTGGGACCGGTGGACACCTTCGTGGCCGCCCTGGGGGCCGCGCCGGTGGAGGACCTCTACCTCGCCCTGGAACCCAAGGTGCAGTCCCTCTACCTAATCGGCGACGCCCGCTCCCCGGCGCGCATGGGCGAGGCCACCAGCGAGGGCGTGCGCACCGCGCTTCTGATACACCGCGATTTCCTGGCCAACAGCCTGTCTCAGGCCGCCGTCTGCTAGGGCCGCGCGCCTCGGCTGTCGCAGGGGGGGCCGGGTGCCCCATGCTTCCGGCCTGCCTTGCCCGCTCCCGTACAAGCTCTGTTCAACACCCAAGAGGCGAGGATAAACCCCCGACTCTGACTCTTGACAACAAACGCGGTTGCTGCGAAAACAAGATAAAATCATATAGTTGGCGTTGATTTGGAATAATAGCGCATGGCGCTCGGAACGAGTAGTTTGCGCGCCAATTGGCATGCGGGTCAAGGCTCGCCCCAGCCAACAAGTTGGCTGGGGACCCCGGGGGATCCACCCCTGCCAACAAGTTGGCTGGGGACCCCGGAGGATGGCCCGCCGAGCGCGCAAGCCCTCGCGCGGCAGGGCAAAACCATGCTTTGGCCCTGCCGGCCGGCGATCAAGGCCATGAATGTCTTTGATTGATTGGTACAAGGGAGCGAAGCGGGAGATGGCTTCGCCTCCTCGCATGACGTCATTTTCATTTTTACCCCAGCGCCATGAACGGGAGCGCGGGAGGACCGGCCAGGGCACGCCCCACCCGGCCCCCTCGGGCGCCCGCGGCGTCTGCGGCACGCGGGTTGACGGGGGGTGGGGGGAAAGCTATAAAGGCAGGAACCTTGTGCGGTGGGACGGTGGAGTGGACCCCGCGCTTTGGCTCTACAATTTGGCCACCGGGGCGGCCGGGGGGCTTCTTCCGGCGGCCTGGCTGGGCTTGGGCCTGGCCGGGCGGTGGGCGGAGGTGCGCCCGCGCCTGGGCCCTTTCACCGAGCTGGCGGCGGCCCGGCCCGGTCCCCGGGTCTGGCTGCAGGCGGTGAGCGTGGGCGAGGTGGCGGTGGCGCGGGCGGTGGCCGATGAGCTTGCGAGTCTGGCCCCCCAGGTGCGGCTGACCGTGACCTCGACCACCGCGAAGGGTTTGGAGGCGGCCCGGCGCACCTTGGGCGAACGCGCGGCGGTGGCGGCCTTTCCCCTGGACCTGCCCTGGGCGGCCTGGTCGGCGGTGCGGCGCATAAGGCCACGGGTTTACGCCTCCCTGGAAACGGAGATCTGGCCGGGGCTGCTCTCGGCCTTGGAGCGAGCGGGCGCGGCCTGCCTGATGCTCAACGGCCGCCTGAGCCCGCGCAGCTTTCCCCGCTACCGTAAGGCGCGTCCGCTGGTCAAGGCCGCGCTCAAGCGTTTCGCGGCGCTCAGCATGATAACCGAGGCCGACGCGCAGCGTATCATAGCCTTGGGGGCCGATGCCCGCCGGGTGCGGGTGGACGGCAACGCCAAGTACGCGGGACTGCTCGAAAGGGCGCGGCCGGCGGATCTGCCGGAACTGGCGAGCCTGCTGGCCTTGGGGGATAGCCCCCTTTTGGCGGCGGGTTCGGCGCGCAGCGGCGAGGAGTTGCCGGTGCTCACGGCTTTCGCGGCGGTGCTGGAGCGCCACCCGGCGGCGGTGCTGGCCGTGGCCCCCCGGCACGTGGAGCGAGCCGGCCGCTGGATTGAGGCCTGCCAAGGTCTGGGCCTGGCGGCCCAGCGCTTCAGCGGGCTGGAGCCCGATGCGCCCCGCCGGCCCGAGACCCGGGTGGTGGTGGTCGATGTCATGGGCCGGCTCATGGCGCTCTACGGCCTTGCTCGGGCGGCCTTTTTGGGGGCCAGCCTGGTTCCCCTGGGCGGGCAGAACCCCATGGAACCGGCGGCCTGGGGCCTCCCCTGCCTGTGGGGGCCATCCATGGAGGACTTCACCGACGCCGCCCAGGCCCTGGGCGAGGCCGGGGCCGGCGGCCGGGTGGCCGGCGCCGCCGAGCTGGCCCGGGCCTGGCGGGAGGTTCTCGACCAGCCCGAGGCCGCCCGCGCCCGGGGGGCCCGGGGCCGCGAAGTGGTGGCCCGTTGGTCCGGGGCGGCGGGGGCGGCGGCGGAATTGATTTTGGCGCACCTCGATCGCCAGGGGGCCTTGAAGTGATCAACACCAGTGGCAGCGGTAAAAACACCCCCCCGGGCCCTCCCAAGGTCGGTCCCAAGGCGCTCAAGGCCCTGGAGCAAACCCTTTCCCCCCAGGCCCGCGAGGATATCAAAGAGGCCGTGCGCCTCTGGGTCAAGGTGAAGGAGGCGGGTGGCCGGGTGGTGGTGGCCACGGGCTCCGGCCCCAACCTGCACGAGGGGGCCTGCGCCCAGGTGGCCGAGCTGGTCAGCCGGGGCCTGGTGGACGGGGTGCTCACCAGCAGCGCGGTGGTGGGCCACGAGATGGCCGGGGCCCTGGAGCGGGTGCGCCGGGTCCAGGGCGCGCGGGTGGGGCTGGCCCCGGAGGTTCTGCCTGCCGACGGCCGGGTGGAGGTGGCCCTGCTCTCGGCCGAGGCCCTGGCCCGCATCAGCCACGACACCGTAATCGACTTGGACCACTACCGCCGGCTCCTGGCCGCGCCCGGCCGGGAAATCATCAAGGTGGCCGGCAACCTGGCCTATCCCACCGGCCTTTGGACCGAGCGCCTGGCCCGGCGGCTGGAGACCCTGGCCAAGAGAGCGGGGCTGGCTCTGGAGGCGGCGGCCGGTCTGGGGGCCGATCCGCTCACCATGCTGGGGGCCTGCGCGGCGCGCGGCGTTCCCTGCCTGGTGACGGTGCCCCAGCTGGTGGGCGGCGGCCAAGTTGGCCTGGCGGTGGGAGACTCCATAAGCATAAGCCGGCGTTCGGGGCTGGTGGCCGAGCTTTTGGCCGGGGCCGACCTTATTTTGGAAAGCGGGGTGGCGCTCACCCAGGAGATCCACGACGGGCCCTTCGAGCTGTTCAGCGGCCACGGCCTCTGGGCCCGCCACGAGGGTCAGCCGACCTTCTCCCTGCGCGACAAGGCCATCGTTCGCCTGGATTTGGACCCCCAGGTGCGCCGGGTCTGGGAGCACGAGCGCCAAAAGGGGGCCGTGAGCCGGGCCATCGAGCACGGCCAGCCCAAGGCGGCTTCCCTGAGCCCGGGCTTTCGCATGGAAATGAGCGGCTTCGCGCGCATCCCCGGGGCCTTGCCCATACAGGCCGACCTGGGGGCGGCCTGGCCGCTGATCTCGGCGGGCGTGGCCCGTGCCCTGGGTGTAAAATTGCGGTTCATGTGCTACAAACAGGGCACGGCCCTGGGCGAGGCGGTGCGCGCCTACCTGGTCGATGAGGTGCGTCCGCTGGACCCCTCGGCCGTGGCGCAGGCCCTCAAGGAATCATAAGTATGTCGAAACAGGCGTTATTGGCCTTGGAGGATGGCACGGTGTTCCCCTGCCGGGCCTTTGTGGGCGCGGGCGAAGTCGGCGCGGAAGTGTGCTTCAACACCGCCATGACCGGCTACCAGGAGGTGCTCACCGACCCCTCCTACAAGGGCCAGATGGTCTGCATGACCTATCCCCTGATCGGCAACTACGGCACCAACCCCGAGGACGTGGAGAGCGCCAAGGTTCAGGTCAGCGCGTTCCTGGTTAAGGAGTATCTGGACTTTCCCAGCAACTTCCGCTCGGACAAGAGCCTGAAGGACTACCTGGAGGAGGCCGGGGTGCTGGGCGTGGAGGGGCTGGACACCCGGGCCCTGACCCGCCATTTGCGCATGAAGGGGGCCATGAAGGGCGTCCTCTCCACCGAGGACCTGGACCCCCAGAGCCTGGTGGCCAAGGCCAAGGCCAGCCCCGGCCTGGTGGGCATCGATCTGGTCAAGGAGGTCACCTGCGCCAAGGCCTACCGTTGGATCAACGGGCGCATCGAGCGCGAGCTGGAGCTGGCTGGCGGCTTCGACCCGGAAGCGGTCTGGGCCGGGGGCCAGGGGCGCTGGCGGGTGGCGGCCCTGGACTGCGGCATAAAGTACAACATCCTGCGACGGCTGGAGGCCCGCGGCATGAAGATCGCGGTGCTGCCGGCCTCCACCCCGGCCGAGACCATCCTGCGCCTGAACCCCGATGGGGTGTTTTTGAGCAACGGCCCCGGCGACCCCTCGGCGGTCACCGTGGTCGTGGAGACGGTGCGCCGGCTCTTGGGCCAGAAGCCCATCTTCGGCATCTGCCTGGGCCACCAGATGCTGGGCCTGGCCCTGGGCGGCCAGACCTTCAAGCTGAAGTTCGGGCACCGGGGGGCCAATCAGCCGGTCATGGACCTCATGACGGGCAAGGTGGAGATAACCAGCCAGAACCACGGTTTCTGCGTGGATGCCCCCAGCATCGGCGACCCCGAGGTGGTGATGACCCACCTGAACCTGAACGACCGCACCCTGGAGGGGTTGGCGCACAAGAAGATCCCCCTGTTCTGCGTGCAGTACCATCCCGAGGCCAGCCCCGGTCCCCATGACGCGGACTACCTCTTCGACCGCTTCGTTAAGATGATGGAGACGGGCCGGCCGCTGGGGGCGGGGGCCTGATGACCTCCCCGCCCGCCAAGGCGCGCCTCGGGGAGAAGTTCTTCGTGGTCTCCCCCCTGGTCTTCTTTCCCCAGACCAGCGGGAAGTTCGAGGTGTATCTCAAGTCCGGCGAGGAGTACGTGCTCTACACCCGGGCCCAGGAGGAGTTCACCATCGCCCACCGCGAGCGCCTGCACGGCCACGGCGTGGAGGAGGTCTACATCCTGGTGGGCCAGCGGGAGGCCTACGAGGAGTACGTGGAGGCCAACCTGGGCCCCATCCTGCTCAACGAGGAGCTTCCCTCGGAGGTGCGGGCCCGCGTCTTCTACGACGTCTCGGTGAACGTGGCCAAGGAGGTCTTCGAGAGCCGCCTGCCCGAGCCCATGACCGAGCGGCACTACGAGCGCCTGCTCAAGCTGGTCAAGCGCGCGGCCAGGTTCTTTTCGCACAGGGACTCGCTCAAGAGCGTGGGCAAGCTGATCTGCCACGACTACAAGACCTACAGCCACAGCGTGCACGTGATGATCTACGCCCTGGCCATCCTGGAGACCTTCCGGCTCGATCCGGAGGAGCTGACCGCCATCGGGCTGGGGGCGCTTCTGCACGACGTGGGCAAAACCAAGGTGCCCCGGCACGTGCTCAACAAGAAGGGCAAGCTCAGCGCCGAGGAGTGGCCGCTGGTTAAGCTGCACCCCGTCTACGGGGTGGCCATGTGCGCCAACATGCCGCTCAGCCAGCAGGCCGTCAACTGCATCATGTTCCATCACGAGCGCGAGGACGGCAGCGGCTATCCGGCGGGCCTCAAGGGGACCGACCTGCCCCTGGCGGCCAAGGTGGCGGGAGTCTGCGACGTATACGACGCCCTGACCACCAACCGCCCCTACGCCACGGGGGTCAGCCCCTTCCAGGCGCTCAAGATAATGAAGGACGAGATGTCCTCGGCCCTGGACCAGGAGGCCTACCGCCGCCTGATTATGATCCTTAGCGGCGCGGCCATAATCGACTGATCCGGCGAGGGGAGCCGGAGAAGGCCGGGAAAAGGGAAGCCAAGAGGGCGGGGATAAACCCCGCCCCTACGGAGAAAAGCAGGGCGGAAAATAGGCCACCATTGGACGGTATTTGGACCGTCTTTCAAATCGCACATGGCGAAGAATTAGCTCATGCCCAAACGCTCCGACCTCAAGAAGATCATGATCATCGGCTCCGGGCCCATCATCATCAGCCAGGCCTGCGAGTTCGACTATTCCGGCACCCAGGCGATCAAGGCCCTGCGCGAGGAGGGCCTCGAGGTGGTGCTCATCAACTCCAACCCCGCCACCATCATGACCGACCCGGAGATGGCCGACCGCACCTACGTGGAGCCCATCACCCCCCAATACGTCATGGAGGTCCTGCGCAAGGAGCGCCCCGACGCCCTGCTGCCCACCCTGGGCGGCCAGACCGCCCTGAACACCGCCCTCATGGTGGCCGAGACCGGCATCCTGGAGCAGTTGGGCGTGGAGATGATCGGGGCCACGCCCTCGGTGATCAAGAAGGCCGAGAGCCGCGACCTCTTCCGCCAGGCCATGGCCAACATCGGACTAAAGGTGCCCGAGAGCGCCATCTGCCGGACCATAGAGGAAGTCGTGCAGGCGGGCCGCGACATCGGCTTCCCTCTGGTGGTGCGCCCGGCCTACACCCTGGGCGGCACCGGCGGCGGCGTGGCCTACAACATGGAAGACCTCAAGGAGATAGGCCAAGCCGGCTTGTCCGCCTCGCTCATGAGCGAGGTCATGATCGAGCAAAGCGTGCTGGGCTGGAAGGAGTTCGAACTGGAGGTGATGCGCGACCGCAAGGACAACGTGGTCATCATCTGCTCCATCGAGAACATCGACGCCATGGGCGTGCACACCGGCGACTCCATCACCGTGGCCCCGGCCCAGACGCTGACCGACCGCGAGTACCAGCTCATGCGCGATGCCTCCATCGCCATCATGCGCGAGATCGGAGTGGAGACCGGCGGCTCCAACGTGCAGTTCGCCATCAACCCCGCCGACGGCGAGCTGGTGGTGATCGAGATGAACCCCCGGGTGAGCCGCTCAAGCGCCCTGGCCTCCAAGGCCACGGGCTTTCCCATCGCCAAGATGGCGGCGAAGCTCGCCATCGGCTACACCCTGGACGAGCTGCCCAACGACATCACCAAGGAGACCATGGCCTCCTTCGAGCCCACCATCGACTACTGCGTGGTGAAGATCCCCCGTTTCGCCTTCGAGAAGTTCCCCGGTTCGGTGGACGTGCTGGGCACGGCCATGAAGAGCGTGGGCGAGACCATGGCCATCGGCCGCACGTTTAAGGAAGCTTTACAAAAGGGCCTGCGCGGCCTGGAGATCGGCCGGGCGGGGCTCATCGGCGACGGCAAGGACCCCGGCGTGGACGACCCCGGGCTCAGGCCCGAGAACTTGAAGCAGCTCCTCACCACCCCCAACAGCGGGCGCATCTTTTGGGTGGCCCAGGCGCTGGAACAGGGCATGAGCGTGGCGGAGCTCTACCGCCTGACCGCCATCGACCCCTGGTTCCTGCACAACATGCGACAGCTGGTGGGTTTCAAGAAAGAGCTGTTCGCCAAACGCTCCTGGGGCCCCCTGCAGAAGCCGCTGGCCGGGCTCACCGCCGACTTTCTGCGCCGGGCCAAGGAATGGGGCTTCTCCGACCGCCAGATCGCCGTCGCCGTGGGCGCCGACGAGCTGGCCGTGCGCCGCCACCGCCAGAGCCTGGGCGTCACCCACACCTACAAGCTGGTGGACACCTGCGCGGCGGAGTTCGAGGCCTACACGCCCTATTTCTACAGCACCTACGAAACCGAGGACGAGTGCCGGGCGGATGACCGCAAGAAGGTCATGATCCTGGGCGGCGGGCCCAACCGCATCGGTCAGGGCATCGAGTTCGACTACTGCTGCGTGCACGCCTCCTTCGCCCTGCGCGAAATGGGCATCGAGTCCATCATGGTCAACTCCAACCCCGAGACGGTCTCCACCGACTACGACACCAGCGACAAGCTCTACTTCGAGCCCTTGACCTTCGAGGACGTGCTCAACATCATCGAGAGCGAGAAGCCTTTTGGCATCATCGTGCAGTTCGGCGGGCAGACGCCCCTGAACCTGGCCGTGCCCCTGTTCAAGGCCGGCGCGCCCATCCTGGGCACCAGCCCCGACGCCATCGACCGCGCCGAGGACCGCGACCGCTTCTGCGAGCTTCTTCGCAAGCTATCCCTGCGTCAGCCCGACAACGGCACCGCCACCGGGGTGAACGACGCCCTGGCCATCGCCGACAAGATCGGCTACCCCGTGGTGGTGCGGCCCTCCTACGTGTTGGGCGGCCGGGCCATGGAGATCGTCTACGACGCCGAGTCGCTGACCCGCTACATGAAAAACGCCGTGGCCGCCAGCCCCGACCACCCCATCCTCATCGACAAGTTCCTGGAGGACGCCATCGAGGTGGATGTGGACGCCGTGGCCGACGGCGAGAGTTGCGTGGTGGCCGGCATCATGGAGCACATCGAGCAGGCCGGGGTCCACTCCGGCGACAGCGCCTGCGTGCTGCCCCCCCACACCCTCTCCGCCGCCATGATGGAGGAGATCCGTCAGGCGACCTACGCGTTGGCCTTCGAGCTGGGCGTAAAGGGCCTGATGAACATCCAGTACGCGGTCAAGGACAACCTGCTCTATCTCTTGGAGGTCAACCCCCGGGCCAGCCGCACCGTGCCCTTCGTGAGCAAGGCCAC
>JAJZPI010000225.1 GCA_021811275.1 Deltaproteobacteria bacterium | reverse complement strand
GGCTGGTGTTGTCGGTGCCCTTGGCCTCGTCCAGGGACAGGCGCAGGCTCGGGCCTCCGCACCCGCCGGATTGCAGGAACACCCTCACGGGCGAGTCGATATTCTTTTCCTCAAAGAAGGCCTTGAGGGCCTTGGTGGCGCTGGGGCTGACCTCGATCATGGCGAATGTCCTTTCCGCCCCGGAGGGGGCGACATTGTGTTGCACATGAATATGGGGAGTCTTCCCGCCGGCGCAAGCGCCCGCGCGTCCTTTTTGGCCACCCGGGGCCGTCGGGACAAAAAATAGCGGGGGGTTGATTGTCAGGGCCTCTGCGAGGGCGGGCCATGCATAGGTATGGCCGATCCCCCTCGGTCAGGCGCGCTTTCCTGGGCTCACCCCAGGCCCTTGCTGAACTCGGCCAGGCAATGGGGACAGAGGCCGTGACTGAAGTCGGTGCGGGAATGCTTGCTGATATAGGACTCCAACGGTTGCCACTGGCCTTTTTCGTCGCGGATCTTTTTGCACTTGGCGCAGATGGACAGCAGGCCCCGCAGCTGGTCCATCTCGCGTTTCCTGGCCTGGCGCAGGGCCTCCTCGGCCTCCATCCTCTCGGTGATGTCGTGGCAGGAGCCGATATAGCCGGCGAAACCGCCCTGGTTGTCCTGAAAGGGCACGCCCCGGTCGAAAATCCAGCGCCAGGCCCCGTCGTGGCGGCGCAAGCGGTAATTCATCTCGAAGGCCTGGCGGAGGGAGAAGGATGTCAGATAGGTTTCCAGGCAGCCCGGCAGGTCCTCGGGATGGACCCCCTGGGCCCAGCCGTCGCCCAACTCCTGCTCCATGGTGCGGCCGGTGAAGGCCAGCCAGCGCTCGTTGAAGTAGTCGCAACGGGCCTCGCGGTTGGCCCGCCATATCATGATGGGGGCCTGCTCGACCAGCAGGCGGTACTCGTCGGCATTCAGGGCGGTTGCGCTCACGGGGGCCTCCTTGGCCTGGGTATGGATCGACGCCGGCGCATATACCCTCGCCGTCGGGGCGGGGCGGGGGGGACCAGCCTGGGAGGGGCGGGAATCAGTCAGGGCTGGTTCATTAATGTTATTCCAAGGCGGGCCGGCCGGTCAAACGGTCCCCGGCCGCCCTGGGCGGCCGCAGCCTTCCCCCAATGGAGCCCCTTGACATGTTCCGCGACTTTTGCCATATAGGGCGCGGACGGTCATGCCAGGCGCGAGCCACCCAGACTCTCCGGTCCGGGCGGCTTTTCCTTTTTTGGGGTTCGCGCATGAAGCTGGTGATGATCGACAACTACGACTCCTTCACTCACAACCTGGTCCAGCTTTTCTATGAATTCGACCTGGAGGTGGAGGTCCGCCGCCACGACGCCATCGCGGCGGAGCAGGCGGCGGGGCTAAGGCCGGACTGGGTCTGCATTTCGCCCGGACCCAAGACCCCGGCCGAGGCCGGGGTGAGCGCGGCGGTGGTGCGCGCCCTGGGCGGCAGGGTTCCCATCCTGGGGGTCTGCCTGGGCATGCAGGTGATCAACGAGGTTTTTGGGGGGCGCACCAGGCTGGCCCCCCTTCCCGTGCACGGCAAGCGCTCCTTGGTGCGGCATCTGGGCAAGGGGCCCTTCGCCGGTTTGCCCTCGCCGCTCTCCTTGGCCCGCTACCATTCCTTGCAATGCGTCCTCGGCTCCCGTGAACTAATTCCCCTGGCCTGGGCCGAGGACGGGGTGCTCATGGGGCTGATGCACGAGAGTCTGCCCATCTGGGGGGTGCAGTTCCACCCCGAGTCCTTCCTGAGCGAACGCGGCCTGGAGATCGCCCACAACTTCCTTTGCCTGAACCCCGCCTTCCGGGCCGGCCAGGCGGAGGGATCTGGCGGTTTGGCCAAAGGGCGGGAGAGGTTCCCGCGCCTGGGCTGGCCGCAGGGGCGGGAGGCCGCGGCGTGAGAGAAGGCGCCAAGCCCATCCCCTGGGCCCCGGCCGGCCCGCCGGTCATCGCGGGCCAGGCGGCAATGGAGGGGGTGACGGAGGCGGGGTTCCTGAACCTCGCCCGGGCGGTCTGCGCCCGGGGCCAGGGCGTGGCCTTGATCAGCGGGGGCGGTCTGGACTGCGCCACCCACAGCATACTGGCCTGGGACCCGCTGCTGTTGCTGCGCAGCAGGGGCCGGGCCCTGGTGCTGGAGAGCGGGGGACGGATGCGTTCCTGGCGGGGCGATCCCCTGGAGGCCCTGGACCGGGTGCTGGAGGTCACCAGACCGGACTGGCCCCTGAGCCCTGTTCCCTTTGCCGGCGGGCTAATCGGCTACGCGGCCTACGAGCTGAAGAACCAGATCGAGCGCCTGCCCCAGAGCGCGGCCGACGACCTGGACCTGCCGGACATGTTCTGGTTGATGCCCGGCCAGGTGGCGGTGCTGGAGCGGGCGAGCGGGCGGGCGACCTGGCTGGCCCTGGCCTGGCCGGGGCGGGAGGCGGAAGGAACCGCCCCCCCGGACTTCGCCGCTCCGATCCCACCGGAGGCCGCCCCGCTCAAAGTGGGCGAGCTGACCAGCAACTTCACCCACGCCGCCTATCTGGCGGCCCTGAGGCGGGTGCGGGCCTACATCCGGGCCGGCGACGTGTACCAGATCAACCTCTCCCAGCGCTTCTCCTTCGACCTTCAAGGAAGCCCCTTCGCGCTCTGGAAAAGGCTGTTGGCGGTCAACCCCGCGCCCTTCTACGCCTTCGTCAACGCCGGCGGCCACCAGGCGCTCTCCACCAGCATGGAGCGTTTTCTCTTCCGCCGGGGAGCCTACCTGGAGACCCGGCCCATCAAGGGCACCCGCCCCCGGGGCCGCACCCCCGCCGAGGACGAGGCCCTGCGGCGAGCACTGGCCGAGAGCCCCAAGGACGACGCCGAGCTGTCCATGATCGTGGACCTGTTGCGCAACGACCTGGGCCGGGTTTGCCGGCGCAAGAGCATCCGGGTGGCCCGGCACAAGGTGGTGGAGGGCTACCAGAACGTGCACCACCTGGTTTCCACCGTGACCGGGGAACTGGACCCCGGGGTGGGGCCGGGCCGGCTGTTGCGGGCCGCCTTCCCCGGCGGCTCCATCACCGGCTGCCCCAAGATCCGGGCCATGGAGATCATCGACGAGCTGGAGCCCCAGGTCCGCCACGTCTACACCGGCTCCATGGGCTATCTGGGCTGGCATGACAACCTGGACCTGAGCGTGGCCATCCGCACCGCCATCCACAAGGAGGGGCGCTGCCACTTCGCGGTGGGCGGGGGGGTGGTCTACGACTCCGACGAGGAGGACGAGTACCAGGAAACCTTGCACAAGGCCCGCACCCTCTTCGAGGTGGCGCGGGGGCTGGGTTGAGGCGGCCAGGGGGGCGGGGGCGGGCCGACGCTAATACTTGCGCCAGCGCGCCAGACGGGCGAAGGCCGCGTTGAGCCCATCGCCCAGCTCCTCCAGATTCACCGGCTTGGTGAAGTAGTCCTCGAACCCGGCCTCGCGGCAGGCGGAAAGCTGAAAGAGTGAGCGGAAGCCGGTCAGGGCCATGAGTTGGGCCAGGGGGTAGGCCTGGCGGATGCGGCGGGCCAGCTCCAAGCCGTCCATGCCGGGCATGTTCAGGTCCAGCAACATGACTTGGATGCTTTGCCGCTTGAGCATTTCCAGGGCCTCCTGGCCACTGGCGGCGGTGACCGGGGTGAAGCCCAGGTTGCTCAGGGCCATGGCCATAAGGTCGCGGATGGACTGCTCGTCATCGACGATGAGTACGCTCTTGTTCACGGTTGCCTCCAAGGGGGAGCGATCCTAGCGCGTTGCGGCCCGGCGGCTCTCTGGCGCGCCGCCCCCGGCGCGTCGCCGGCCCCCCAAGGCAGGCATTCTGGATATACCAAAAATAAGAGTACTTATCCAACGTTTAATTGATAAAGATAATTATTTCCTTTTTAGCGTACCAGGATGGCCCGGGCCGGTGCGGCCTCGGAGCCGGCCAGCTTGATGGGCAGGCAGACCAAGGTGTAGTCGCCGGGGGCGGGTCCG
>JAJZPI010000056.1 GCA_021811275.1 Deltaproteobacteria bacterium | reverse complement strand
ACCGCCATCCGGCCAGGACGTCGGATGGCATAGAGAGCCAGATTGTTGCAGCAAAAACCCGTCCAGGTCAGGTTCTCGGCCTCTTCGGGCGTGTAGGCGAAGTAGGGATACTCGCGCATGGGGACCGTCCCCTTGGCGAAGCCTATCACCACGTCCACCTTCTTCTCTTCCAATAGCCGCTTGGCCGCCGAGCGGATCTGGGCGGCAATCGCCTCCATTTCCATCAGGCCACCTTCCGGATGTCTTTGATCATGTGCTTGGCCGGGCCCAGGGCCTTGACCGCCTCAGTGACCGATACCACGGTCTGTTGGAACTTCTGGGCCTCGGCCGAGGAGATCCAGGAGAATTGCAGACGGCCGGGCTCGATGCCCGCGTACTCCATCAGATTTTTAAGGACGGCGAACCGCCGCCGAGCGAACATGTTGCCAGCAATATAGTGGCAGTCGCCCGGGTGTCAGCCGCTGACCCAGACCCCGTCCACTCCCTTGCGGAAGGCCTGCAAGATGAACTTGGGGCTCATCCGGCCGGTGCAGGGGATGCGGATGACGTGGATGTTGGGCGGATACTGCAGGCGGCTGACGCCGGCCAGGTCCGCTGCTCCATAGGAGCACCAGTTGCACAGGAAGGCCGCGATGCGCGGCTGAAAGGCTGCTTGCTCGCTCATAGACTGACTCCCTCGGGAACTCTTGCCACAGGCGCCGAGCCTGGTTGTTTCAGTTACAGCATGGCCTCGATCTGGGCCATGACGTCCTGGGTGGTGAAGCCGCGCAGGTTGGGGGCGCCCGAGCGGCAGGAGGCCACGCAGGTGCCGCAGCCCTTGCACAGCGCCTCGTTGACCACGGCCAGGCCCTTATCGTCGGCCGCGATGGCCTGGTAGGGGCAGACCGTCCAGCAGACCCCGCAGCCCACGCACTTCTTCTGGTCGATGAAGGCCACCGTGCCCGGCAGCCACATCTCCTTGCGCGAGAGCACGGTCACCGCGCGGCTGACCGCGGCCTGGGCCTGGGCCACCGCCTCCTCGATGGGCTTGGGATAGTGAGCCAGGCCGGCCATGAAGACGCCGTCGGTGGCGAAGTCCACCGGCCGGAGCTTCTGGTGGGCCTCCAGGAACCAGCCGTCCTCGTCCAGGGGCACCTTGAACATCTGGGCCAGAGACTCGTCCTTGTGGCTCACTATGGCGCTGGCCAGCACCACCAGGTCGGCGTCGATCAAAAGGTCGCGGTCCAGGATGTGGTCGCGGACGGTCACGGTCAGGCCGTCGCCGGCCTTGGCCACCCGGGGCTTGTGGTCGACCCCGTAGCGCACGAAGAGCACGCCCTTGGAACGGGCTTCCTTGTAAAGAAGCTCGCGCTCCCCGAAGGTGCGCATGTCGCGGTAGAGCACCGTGACCTGGCAGTCGGGGTTGTGCTCCTTGAAGTGCAGGGCGCTCTCCACGCTGTGGGTGCAGCAGACCTTGGAGCAGTAGGGGCGCTCCGGCTCACGGGAGCCCACGCACTGGACGAAGACAACCGAGTTGGTCTTCTTGGGGTCGATCGCGCCGCTCATCAGGCCCGAGTCCAGTTCCAAATGGGTCTTGACCCGGGAATCCTCGCCATAGAGGTACTCGGTCGGTCGCCGCTCGGCCGCGCCGATGGCGATGACCGCCGCACCGTGCTCCACCACCTCCTCGCCGCCAGGGCCGGCCAGGGTGGTCTTGAAGTTGCCCACGAAGCCGTCCACGTTCTTGATGGCGGTCGACAGGTGCAGGACGATGTTGGATTCGGACTTGACGCGCTCGGTCAGCTCCTTGAGGTAGGGAGCCACCTCCTCGCCCTTGGCGGTGATCCTGAGCAGGCGGGCGTTGCCGCCCAGCTCGGCGTCGCGCTCCACCAGATGGGTCGTGAAGCCCTGGCGCGCCAGCTCCAGAGCGGCATTCATGCCGCTGATGCCGCCGCCGATGACCATGGCCGCCGGCATGACCGAGAGTTGGACCTCGTTGAGGGGCTGGAGCAGGGAGGCCTTGGCCACGGCCATGCGCACCAGGTCCTTGGCCTTTTCGGTGGCCTGTTCGGGCTCGCCGGTGTGGACCCAGGAATCCTGGTTGCGGATGTTGGCCATGTCGAAAAGATACTTGTTGAGCCCGGCCGACTGCAGGGTCTCCTGGAAGAGCGGCTCATGGGTGCGCGGGGTACAGGCCGCCACCACGATGCGGTTCAAGCCCTGGTCCTTGATGACCTGGGCCATCTTGTCCTGGGTGTCCTGCGAGCAGGTGAAGAGGTTGTTCTCCACGTAGGCCACGTTCGGCAGGGTCTTGGCGTATTCCACCACCGCCTTGACGTCCACCACCCCGGCGATGTTGATGCCGCAGGAGCAGACAAAGACGCCCACCCGGGGGGCGTCGCCCTTGACGTCCAGGGCCTTGGGGATCTCGGGCTCGCTGACCAGGGTCCCGCGGGCGCCGGAGAGCTTGCCGGCCGCCGCGCAGGCCGCGGCCGAGGCCTCCACCACCGACAGGGGAATGTCCTTGGGCCCTGCCAGGGCGCCGCAGACGTAGACGCCGGGGCGGCTGCTGGCAACCGGAGTGAAGGAGCCGCTCTTGACGAAGTTGCTGGGCATGAGGTCGATGCCCAGCCGCTGGGCCAACTCCACCGTCTCCTTGGCGATCTCCAGACCGTGGGAGAGCACGACCATGTCGAATTCCTCGGTCATGGCCACGCCGTTTTCGGTGACGTACTCGATCTGCAGCGACTTGTCCGCGACTTCGGTGATGGTGTGGATCCGGCTGCGGACGAAGCGCACGCCCTTGCCCTTGGCCTTCTCGTAGTATTTCTCGAAGTCCTTGCCGAAGGTGCGCATGTCCATATAGAAGATGGCCGCGTCCAGCCCGTCGTGGGCATGCTCCTTGGCCAGCGCCGCCTCCTTGATGGCATACATGCAGCAGACGGCCGAGCAGTAGGGATGGTCGCAGGCGTTCACCTCGCGGCTGCCCACGCATTGTAGCCAAGCGATCTTCTTGGGTTCCTTCTCATCGCTGGGCCGCACCATATGGCCCATCCAGGGGCCGCTGGCGGCCAGGATGCGCTCGAACTCCAAGGCCGTGACCACGTTGGCGAACTTGCTGTAGGAGTACTGCAGGTAGATCGATGGGTCGAAGGGCTTAAATCCGGCCGAGGCGATGATGGAGCCCACCTTGATGTCACGGCGGACCTCCTGATCCTCGTAGTTCACCGCGCCGGTGGGGCAGTGCTTCTCGCAGGCCTTGCACTTGCCCTTGGCGAAGAAAATGCAATTGTCCTTGTCGATGCCGTACTTGAGGGGCACGGCCTGGGCGTAGCGGACGTAAATGGCCTTGCGCTTGTCCAGCCGCTCGTTGTACTCGCTGGGCACCTTCTTGGGGCACTTCTCCGAGCAGGCCCCGCAGGCGATGCACTTGGCCATGTCCACGTAGCGCGGGTGGGAAACCACCTTGACCGTGAAGTCGCCCTCCACGCCGTTGACTTGTTCGATCTCGCTAAGAGTCAGAAGCTCTATATTGATATGCCGGCCGACCTCGACCAGTTTTGGCGAGATAATTCACATTGCGCAGTCGTTGGTGGGGAAGGTCTTGTCCAGTTGGGACATGACGCCGCCAATGGCGGGACCTTTTTCAACCATGTAGACGTAGTAACCGGAGTTGGCCAGGTCAAGGGCGGCCTGCATGCCTGCAATGCCTCCTCCGACCACCATTACCGCACCAGTCACCTGCTTGCCTGCTGGCATGGCGCTACCTCGCGTTGGGGTTGCATTATGAAAAGCTCGAATCGTTTCTGCCTGAAATCAGGCAGGGATGATGACCACGGCGCGGCGGCCCTGGACATGCGAATTTTCTTCTACAACTTCTCGGGAGGGGAGTCAAGCTTTGTATTTGCCAAAACGCTTAATGAATGAGCCTTCATTTATCATAATATAGAATCCATTTCAGGAGTTACGCCGCCGGCTGACCACCCGGTCACGCTCCGCTCCGGCCTCGGTGAGCTCCACCTCGATCACATCCTCGGGCAGCGCCCCCAGGGTGGCCCCCACGTAGTCGGCCTTGATGGGAAGCTCCCGCCAGCCCCGGTCGATCAGCGCCGCCAGCTCGATGCGCCGGGGCCGGCCGAAGTCGATCAGTTCGTCCAGGGCCGCCCGCACCGTGCGCCCGGTGTAAAGCACATCGTCGACCAGCACCACCACCCGGTCATCCAGGCTGAAGTCGATGGCCGTGCGGCCGACCTTGGGCCGGGCGTGCAGGCGGGTCCAGTCGTCCCGGTAGAGGGTGATGTCCATTACCCCCGTGTCGGCCGCAACCCCGCAAAGCGCTTGCAGTTCGGACTGGAGGCGGTTGGCCAGGTGGTCGCCCCCCCGGCGGATGCCCACCAGCGCCACCCGGTTGAGGCCGGGGTGCCTATCCAGGATGGCCAGGGCCAGGGCCCGCACCATCTCGCCCACCTGCTCGGCGGAAAACAGCACCTTGTCCTGGGCCCCCATGCGCGCTCTCCCGCTTCGGCTTTGTCATGAAGACTGATATATAGCCCGGCCCACGCCACGGGACAAGAAATTTCGGCCAATTCCGCGCTGGCCCCCCCATCCGCGGTTTGCTACCATTTTTATATCGCCCGCCCAACCTTGTCCGCCAACCCCAACCGGCGCCGGGGTTTCTCCCGGGGCTTGGGAGCAAGCATGAGCAGAGACGAAATCAACATCCTCATCGGCGGCGAGGCCGGCCAGGGCCTGGCCACGGTGGGCCAGGGCCTGGCCACGGTCCTGGTCAGGACAGGCTACCACCTGGTCGTGACCCAGGATTACCAGTCGCGCATCCGGGGAGGGCACAACACCTTCGCCCTGCGCGCCAGCGTCAAGCCGATCCAGGCCCCTCGCGAGGGCGTGGACCTCCTGGTGGCCTTGAACCAGGAGACGCTTACCCTGCACGAAAAGGAGCTCAACCCGGGGGCCGGGGTGGTGGCCGACGCCGGCCTGACCTGCGGCCTGGCCCCCTGCTACAACGTGCCCTACGCGCAGCTCAGCGGCCCCCGCTACCTGAACACCGTGGCCTTGGGAGTCAGCTCCTCGCTGCTGGGCCTGGACCGGGAGGCGGTGGCCGACGGCTTGGCCAAGTTCCTGGGCAAGCTCAGCCCTGAGATGGCCGCCAAGAACCAGGAGGCCCTGGCCGCGGCCTATGCCCATGCGGCCGCCAACCCCGCGCCCTTCACCCCCCTGGCCCCCCCGGCCGCGGCCGCCGACCGCCTGCTCATGACCGGCAACGAGGCCATCGCCCTGGGGGCCCTGGCCGCGGGGCTCAAGCTCCTGGCCTTCTATCCCATGACCCCCGCCACCTCGGTGGCGCTGACCGTCATCGCCCACGCCCGGGAAATGGGGGTGGTCACCGAGCAGGCCGAGGACGAGATATCGGCCATCAACATGGCCCTGGGCGCGGCCTACGCCGGGGCCCCGGCCCTGGTGCCCACCAGCGGCGGCGGTTTCGCCCTCATGGTTGAGGGCATCAGCCTGGCCGGCATGACGGAAACCCCGGTGGTCATCGTCCTGGCCCAGCGGCCCGGCCCGGCCACCGGCCTGCCCACCCGCACCGAGCAGGGCGACCTGGAGTTCGCCCTGCACGCCGGCCACGGCGAGTTCCCCCGCGCGCTGTTGGCCCCCGGTTCGGTGGAGGACTGCTTTCACCTGGCCTATCACGCCATGCACCTGGCGGAAAAGCACCAGAGTCCGGTGATCCTGCTCACCGACCAGTTCCTGGCCGACTCCTACCGCGCCGTGGCGCCCTTCGACCTTTCCGGCCTCGCTCCGGTCAAGGCCGGCGGCGCGGAGGCCGGCGGCGCGGAGGCCGGCGGCGATTATGAACGCTACGCCATTACTTCCAAAGGAATATCTCCCCGGGCCCTGCCCGGCCTGGGCCGCGCTCTGGTGGTGTCCGACAGCGACGAGCACACCGCCGACGGCCACATCACCGAGGACCTCTCCGCGCGCGCGGCCATGGTGGACAAGCGCCTGCGCAAGCTTGCGGGGCTGACCGCCGAGGTGCTGGCCCCGATCTGGGAAGGCCCCGAAGAGGCGGGCACCATCCTGGTGGGCTGGGGGAGCACACGGGGGGCGGTCAGCGAGGCCGCCGGCGCCTTGCGCGCCCAGGGCCGGAGCGTGGCCGCCTGCCACTTCCGTCAGCCATGGCCCCTGCGGCCGGACCAGTTCCTGTCCCGCCTGGCTCGCGCCGGCCAGGTGGTCATGGTGGAAGGCAACGCCACCGGGCAGATGGCCCGCCTCATCCGGAGCGAGACCGGCCTCCACATCAGCCGGCAGGTGTTGCGCTACGACGGACTGCCCATCACCCCCGAATTCATCCTGCGCGCCCTTGGCGCCTGACGCGAGGAGCGACATGGCCTCTCTGGAAGACTACGGCGAGTTCGAAACCGCCTGGTGCCCGGGCTGCGGCAACTTCAGCATCATCAAGGCCCTCAAGCAGGCGCTGGTGAAAAGCGGCCTGGCCCCCCATCAGGTGCTCCTAGTCAGCGGCATCGGCCAGGCGGCCAAGATGCCCCATTACCTCCGCTGCAACTGCTTCAACGGCCTGCACGGCCGGGCCCTGCCCGCGGCCACCGGTGCGCGCCTGGCCAATCCGGAATTGAAGATCATCGTGGAAAGCGGTGACGGCTGCTCCTACGGCGAGGGCGGCAACCACTTCCTGGCGGGCTTGAGGCGTAACATCGACGTGACCATGCTGGTGCACGACAACCAAGTCTACGGCCTCACCAAGGGCCAGGCCAGTCCCACCAGCGGCGAGGGATTCGTGACCAAGGCCCAGCCCCAAGGGGCCTACTCCAAGCCCTTCAACCCCCTGGCCGCCGCGGTGGGCCAGCGCATATCCTTCGTGGCCCGGGGTTTCGCCGCCGAGGCGGATCACCTGGCCGGGCTCATCGCCGAGGCGCTCACCGTGCGCGGCCTGGCCCTGATCGACATCCTGCAGCCCTGCGTGAGCTTCAACAAGGTCAACACCTTCGCCTGGTACAAGGAGCGGGTCTACCACATCGACCCGGCCCACGACGCGAGCGACTGGCAGGCGGCAATGAAACTGGCCCAGGAGTTCGGCGAGCGCATACCCCTGGGCGTGTTCTGGCGGGGCGGACGCATGGCCTTCAGCGACCATTTCCCCGTGCTCCAGGCCGGCCCCCTGGCCCGCCAGGGCACGGACTACGCCGCCCTGAACGAAATCATGCGCAAGTTCGTCTAGGGCGCGGGCCGCGCCGCCCAAGGCGGGTCGAGGAAACTCTTCCCCGTCCGAGCCTCGCGCTCCTGTTGGATGCGAGGGCCGCGCACAGCGCCCGTGGTGGACAGGGTGAGGACGGTTATTGGTAATCGCAGCTATTCCCGATAACTTGGGTTGGTTAATAATCGTGCGCAAACCACCGGTTCGAGGTATGATTTTCTCATATGCCGTTGACGGGATCGGTGATTCTCTCCCCGTGCCTTTGGCCTGCGACGGCGCATAGAAAATCAATTGGTGCCCAGATGGCCAACCGGTTGCTACTGCCCCCCGCAGCCAACGTTGCGGCGCCGGATCCGTCCCGGGGTGACCGTGCCTCGGCGCGGACTCTGCTGGCGGCCTATGCCTTCCTTCACCAAGAATCACAGGGCATATTCATTCTTCCGGGCAAGGTGACCGAGTCCTCCGACTTCTACAAATTCATCGAGGCCGTGTTTCAGCGCGGCTATTGCCTGCAAGGGCTCAACTACAAAAATTTCATGGCCTTGCTATCCGACCTGCCCGCGGCCAAGGCCAACTACGCCCGGCTGATCTTGGCCACGGCCCTGGTTCCCTTAAGCCCCAGCCGCGAACTCCTCTACCAGGGCGAGCTGACCATCACCCGGCAGGAGGCCATGTACGACTTCACCTTGCAGGCCGACTCGCGCGGCGTTTTCGCCAAGGGGATCAAGCCGCCCTCGGCCAAGGACTCCACGCGCAACCTGGATGAGTTCGTGGCCGTGCTATGGAAACGCGGCTTACGCTTCGGCCTGGACCTGGAGGCGGTCAACCTGGGCCTGGCCGTGCCCAAGAACCAGTACCTGCGCCTGACCATAGCCCGCAACCAGCCGCCGATCCCGGGCGCCGACGCCAAGGTGGAGGCGGTGATGAGCCTTGAAAAGGACCTCCGCCCCTTGGAGTCGCCCGAGGGCGAGGTGGACCTGCGACGCTACCAGTGCGTCTTTCCCCAAGCCCGGCTGGGCCAGGTCATCCTGCGCAAGATACCCGCCACCCCCGGCCGAGAGGGCCGGACCATGGCCGGCGGGCCCATCCCCACCAAGGCGGGCAAGGACCTGGATCTCAAGAAGCTGGCCGGATCGGGCACCGAGATCAAGGTGATGTCCTCCATCGAATGCCTGGTGGCCGCCCAACCGGGCTTCGTCTCCCGGCACCCGGGCAGCGGGGCGGTCTCCGTCACCGACGAGGTGATCAACCACACCCCGGTGGGCATAAAGACCGGCAGCCTCACCATTGAGGCCGAGCGGTGCCTGCAGTTCGGCGGCGTCCAGCCAGGCTATCAGCTCGAGGGCAACAACCTCACCCTGAAGTCAGGGGCGGTGGAGGGCGAGGTGATCTCCCGCCGTGGCCTGGTCAACGTGGAAGACAGCGTGGCCGGTGGCCGGGTCACCGCCCTGGGAGGCGACATCGCGGTGCGGGGGCGGGTGCTGGCCGGCTCCAGCCTGGAGGCCTACCGCGGCCGGATCACCGCCGACTACGTGGAGCGTTGCACGATCATCGCCCGCGAGGTGGAAGTGCGCCGGGCGGTGAATTCCGTCATCATCGCCGAACAGGCCACGGTGGCCGAGTGCATGGGATCGGGCATCTTCGCCTTCGGTCTGAAGGTGGGCCGAACCCTGGCCAGCCCGCGTTCCAGCGAGACCGGCACCTCCCTGGTGGTACCCATCATCGAGCCGCCCCGGCGGCCGGTCACCATCATAAAGCGCACCATCCGCGCCCTCGTCCAGCCGCTACCCGAGATGGAAGCCGCCATTGAAAAAATCGGCGCCGACCCCCACGTGCAGCGGTATCTGCACGCTCTGGCCGCCTACCAGCAAGCCAAGAGCGAGGCTCAGGCCGAGGGAGCCCTGGCCGTTCTGACTCCCCTGGAGGAAAAGGTGCGGCCCATCGTGGAGCACTGGCGCGCACTCAAGGAACAGCGCGCCCAACTGCTCCAGGAAAAGGCCAGCCTGGAATCCGAAAAGGAAACCTGGCTGGCCAAGATCAAGCTCCTGGAGGAGGATTTGCAAGGCTCCATGCACCTGGCGGTGGGCTCGGTCTACGACGACCACCTGACCCTGAAGCTCTACAAGGACCCCCGCCTGCCCGCCCACTTCTCGGCGATAGCCGCCCTGGACCCCGAACGACGCCGCCAGTTCGAGGCCCTGTGCCGGCGGATGCTTTCGGCGCTGGCCTCGGGCCACACCAAGCAATGCGTGGAGCCCATCCGTGGCGCCTTCAAGGCCACCTATCGCGAGCTCATGGCCCTCCTGGATGTGGTGCCCGACCGGCCGGCCGAGCCCCCCGCCCGCTCCCAGGCCAGCCCCCCGGAGCCAGGCAACCGCCGGCGTGAGAAACGGCTGGTGCTCATGTCCAGAGAGGACCTTTTGGCCTACCTGGGCGACACCGCCAAGAAGACGCCGCCCCGAAGGCATGTTCTGAAGGTCCGGGTGGACGAGCTGCTGGAGGGATACGTGAACGACTTCAGCGGGCTGGGCCTGGGTTTGTTCTTCGACCGCCAGCAGCGCTACGCCCCGGTATTCGAGAAGGCTGAGAAGATATCCCTGGAGTTTTCCCTCGGCCCTGTCACCCTGGAGGCGGAAATGGTGGTGACCGGTGTCAGTCAAGGCCCTCGGATCGTGCGGGTGGGCGGATTCTTCGTCAACCTCTCTCCCGCCCAGCAGGCCCTGGTATACAAGGTCAAGAACGCCTTGGAGGTCCGCTTGCAGGGGGCGGCGGCCGGGGACGAAGACCAGCTTGCCTGACCCGGCGGACGGCTCCTCGGCCAGCCCCGTCCTGCCCGCTTCGGACGCCTTGCGCTACCGAACCGGAATATCCCATCATTGATAACCGCGACGCCTTGTACCAATATGTGACCATGGTCTCCATTTGGTATTGTTGCCGCGATTAAACTTTTCGAATGAGCCGTGGAAGGCCGATTCGCCACGCTCTTTCGCCCAGTCTTCCTCAAGAGAAAGCAATAGCCGGGCACCCCAATGAAATCCCACCGCGCCGAACTCTGGTTCAACGTGCCCGGCCGCCGGGCCTTCATCAACATCACCCCCCAGGTGGAAAAGGCTCTGGCCGACAGCGGCATCCGGGAGGGCCTGTGCCTGGTCAACGCCATGCACATCACGGCCTCGATATTCATCAACGATGACGAGCGCGGCCTGCACCAGGACTACGAAAAGTGGCTGGAGAATCTCGCCCCCCACGCCCCGGTGGGCCACTACCAGCACAACGCGACCGGCGAAGACAACGCCGACGCCCACCTGAAGCGCCAGGTCATGGGCCGCGAGGTGGTGGTGGCGATCACGGCCGGCCGTCTGGACTTCGGCCCCTGGGAGCAGATCTTCTACGGCGAGTTCGACGGCGGACGAAAGAAGCGCGCGCTGGTCAAGATCATCGGGGATTGAGCGCCGAAGGGCCCGACCCCGGCCTTGCCCGCCGCTCGGCTTGGAATATCCCGGGCGAAGGTGAGATAATGGCCTCAGCGGGCGGCAACCCCGCCCCCCGCCTAGCGTTCTCAATCCCCAGCCGGAGGAGGTGGTCATGCAAGTAGGTCTGATCGGCCTGGGCCGCATGGGCTTCAACATGGGCCTCCGCCTGCTTGGGCGGGGCCAGCCTCTGGCGGCCTACAACCGCAACCCGCAAAAGACCCGCGAACTGGCGGCAAAGGGGGCGGCGGCGGCTGGCTCCCTCAACGAACTGGTGCGGCTGCTTACGCCCCCGCGGGCGCTGTGGATCATGCTGCCGGCCGAGCTGGTGGAAGAGCGCATCGCCGATCTGGCGGCGCTCCTGACCCCCGGCGACCTTATCATCGACGGCGGCAACAGCCGCTACTTGGACGACCCGCCCCGCCATGCGCGCCTGGCCGAGCTGGGCCTGCACTACCTGGATGTGGGCGTCAGCGGCGGCATCCGTGGCTTGAGCGAAGGCTACTGCCTGATGGTGGGAGGGGACGCCGCCGACTACGCGCGCCTGACCCCGATCTTCGATGCCCTCTGCGCTCCCGGCGGCCACCTGCACTGCGGCCCGGCCGGCTCCGGCCACTATGTCAAGATGATCCACAACGCCATCGAGTACGGCCTCATGCAGGCCTACGGCGAAGGCTTCGAACTCCTGCTCAACGGCCCCTACGGCGATGACATGGACCTGGCGGCGGTGGCCCGGCTGTGGAACCGGGGCAGCGTGGTACGTTCCTGGCTGCTGGAGCTCCTGGGCCAGGCCCTGACCGCCGACGGCCGCCTGGAGGGCCTGCGCGGCTGGGTGGAGGACTCGGGCGAGGGGCGCTGGAGCCTGGAGGAGGCGGTGCGCAGCGCCACCGCCGTCCCGGTCACCGCCCTGGCCCTCATGCAGCGCTTTCGTTCGCGCCGGGCCGACACCTTCAGCGACAAGGTGGTGGCTGCGCTCCGGCGGGAGTTTGGCGGCCATTCCACCAAGCAGGTCTAGCCGGACCCGGCGCGGGAGTAAGCATGTCTTCGAAGACTCCAGAGGAGCGGGAATCCCAGGTAGAGGTGCAGGGAGAGGCCGTCAATGAGGAACGCGACGGGGCCTCATGCCTGTGGCTGGGCCCGGTCGAGCCCTGCGCCATCGTCATCTTCGGGGCCTCGGGCGACCTCACCGCCCGCAAGCTGGTTCCGGCCCTCTACAACCTCTACACCCAGGGTGGGCTGCCCCGCCGCTTCCTGATTCTGGGCGCCGCCCGCAGCGGGCTAAGCGACGACGAGTTCCGCTCGCGCATGAAGAAAGCAGTCCTGGCCGGGGAAGGCCGCGACCCCGGGCCCTGGGAGGAGTTCGCCGCCTGCCTTCACTACCAGCCCCTGACCTACGACGAGCCCGGCGACTACACCACGCTGGGCGTGCGGCTGGAAAGGCTGGAGGCGCTCCATGGCACCGGCGGCGGGCGGGTTTTCAATCTGGCCGTGCCGCCGGATATCTACCAGACCGTGGCGGTGAACCTGGGCCGGGCCGGACTGGGCCGCCAGGAGCGGGGCTGGACGCGGGTGGTGGTGGAAAAGCCCTTCGGACGCGACCTGGCATCGGCGCGGGCCCTGAATCAAGCCCTGACCGCCCATTTCGATGAGGAGCAGGTCTATCGCATCGACCACTACCTGGCCAAGGAGACAGTCCAGAACATCTTGATGCTGCGCTTCGCCAACGCCATTTTCGAGCCCGTCTGGAACCGCAACTACGTCGACCACGTCTCCATAGTCTCCTCAGAAACCCTGGGAGTGGAACACCGCGCGGGCTACTATGAGCGCGCCGGAGTTCTTCGGGACATGTTCCAGAACCATATGCTGCAACTGCTCTCCCTGGTGGCCCAGGAACCCCCCAGCATCTTCGAGGCCGAACGCGTGCGTGACGAGAAGGTCAAGGTCTTCCGCTCGTTCAGGCCCTTCGACCTGGATAATCTCGACGCCAACCTGGTGCTGGGCCAATACGGCCAGGGGACGGTGAACGGCCAGCCCGCGCCGCCCTACCGCGCCGAGGCGGGGGTGGCCCCGGATTCGCTCACCCCCACCTTCGCCCTCATGAAGATCTTCGTGGACAACTGGCGCTGGCAGGGGGTGCCCTTCTTCCTGGTTTCGGGCAAGCGCATGAGGTCCAAGATCACCCGCCTGGTGATCCACTTCAAGGAGGTGCCCCATGCGCTAATGCGCCAGGTCCTGGGCGACCACATCACCGCCAACCGCCTGGCCCTGGGTATTCATCCCGACGAAACCATCTCGCTGACCATCCAGACCAAGAACCCCGGCGCCCGCCTCTGTCTGCGCACGGTGCGCATGCTCTTCGACTATCACCAAGGTTACGAGGCGCCGCGCCTGGAGGCCTACGAGAAGGCCCTCCTGGACTGCATGCTGGGCGAACGCATCCTTTTTTGGCGGCAGGACGGCCTGGAGATGTGCTGGAGCTTCCTGGACCCGGTGCTCAACCTTTGCGAGACCTGCGGCAACCGCGCCGAGCGGCTAAAACCCTACCCCGCCGGCAGCTGGGGCCCGCCGGAGGCCGCGGCCCTCATGCGGGGCCGGCCTCTGCCCTGGGCCTAGCCCGTGCCGGTCAGGGTCCTGCCCGACCAAGCGGCCTGGGCCCGGGCCGGGGTGGAGCTGATCCTGGACGCCGCCCGCCGGGCGACGGCGCAGCGCGGGCGCTTCTGCCTGGGCCTGGCCGGCGGGGGCACTCCAGCCCCGGTCTACGAGTTGCTGGCGGGCGCGCCTTGGGCGGAGATGATGCCCTGGCCCGTCTGCCATCTTTTTTGGGGCGACGAGCGCTGCGTGCTTCCCGACGACCCCCGCAGCAACTTCGGGGCCTGCCGCCATTGGCTGACCCGACTGGCCGGCCTGGGCCTGGCCGCCGGACAGGTCCACCGCATCCCTGGCGAGACCAGCCCGCCCGCGCGGGCAGCCCACCTTTACGATACCCACCTGCGCGGTTTTTTCGCGGGTGGACCGCCAGCCTTCGACCTGCTTCTCCTGGGCCTGGGCGCCGACGGCCACATCGCCTCGCTCTTTCCCCACAGCCTGGCCCTGGCCGAGGACGCGGCCTGGGTTCTGGCCACCGGGCCGCCGCCGGATGTGAAGCCGGCGGTGGCGCGGGTCAGCCTCACCCTGCCGGCGATAAACGCCGCCCATCAGGTGGTCTTTCTGGCCAGCGGAGCGGCCAAGGCCGGGATAGTGGCCCGGGCGCTGGCCTGGAGCGGGCCCGGGACCCCGGACCTGCCAGTCAGCCTGGTCCGCCCCGCCCACGGCGAGCCGCTCTGGCTCTTGGACGCCCAGTGCCTGGGCAACCAAAGCGGGTCGTGAAGGTTGGTCCCCGGTCAGTCCTTGCGCGCTCCCGCTGAAGGGGAGCATAAAATATTGTCTCCGCTCGGCAGGCGGGTCACGCATCGCAACCCGTCCGACATTATTTTCAGACCCCCAAGAACGGGAGCACGCGAGGCCAGAACCGAGGCCAGCCCACTCGACCCGCTACGGGGACCCAGGCGCTGGGGGGCTGGACAAAATCGGAGTTTCCGACCATAGTTGGGGCCTCAACCTTAAATATGGCAGCCAACCCTCGCAAGCCCGCGACCGCCATCACGTGTCCGGACGGAGATCAGCCATGAAAGACGAGCAAGACAAACTGACCCAACTGGCCATCAACACCATCCGCATGCTGGCCGTGGACATGGTGGAAAAGGCCAAAAGCGGCCACCCGGGCATGCCCCTGGGCGCCGCCACCATGGCCTACGTGCTCTGGACGCGCTTTTTGCGCCACAACCCCAAGAACCCCCGTTGGCCCGGCCGCGACCGCTTCATCCTCTCGGCCGGCCACGGCTCGGCCCTGCTCTACTCCCTGCTGCACCTGACCGGCTACGACCTGCCCCTGGAAGAGCTGAAGAACTTCCGCCAGTGGGAGAGCAAGACCCCGGGCCACCCCGAGTATGGCCACACCCCGGGCGTGGAGGCCACCACCGGGCCCCTGGGCCAAGGCCTGGGCATGGCCGTGGGCATGGCCATGGCCGAGCGGGCGCTGGCCGCCCAGTTCAACCGCCCCGGCCTGGAGCTGGTGGACCACCGCACCTTCGCCATCGTCTCCGACGGCGACCTGATGGAGGGCGTGGCCTGCGAAGCCGCCTCCCTGGCCGGCACCCTGGGTCTGGAAAAGCTCATCTGCCTCTACGACGACAACAAGATCACCATCGAGGGCGCGACCGACCTGGCCTTCCGCGAGGACGTGGGCGCGCGTTTCAAGGCCTACGGCTGGCGAGTGATCGGCCCGGTGGAGGGCGACGACGTGGAGGCCATCGCCCGGGCCATTGCCGAGGCCGAGACCGAAACCGCCCGGCCTTCCCTCATCATCTGCCGCACCCACATCGGCTGCGGCAGCCCCAAACAGGACTCCTCATCGGCCCACGGCGAGCCTCTGGGGGCCGAGGCCAACCAGGCCACCCGGACCTGCTTCTCCTGGCCGGAGGAGGCCTTCCACATCCCCGAGGCCGCGCTCAAGCACCTGCGCGAGGCGCTGGCGCGGGGCCGGGCCCAAGAGGACGACTGGCAGCGCACCATGGCCGCCTACGCCGAGGCCCGGCCCGAGCTGGCCCAAGCCTTCGCCCGCCAGATCGCGGGCAAGCTGCCCGAGGGCTGGGAGAAGGCCCTGCCGGCCTTCGACCCCGCCGGCAAGCAGCTGGCCACCCGCGAGGCCTCGGGCAAAGTGTTGAACGCCCTGGCCCCGGTGGTCGAGAACCTGGTGGGCGGCTCGGCGGACCTCGCGCCATCCACCAAGACCCTTATCGCCGGCTCCGGCGACCTGCGCGGCCGGGGGGCGGACTGCGGCCGCAACGTGCACTTCGGGGTGCGCGAACACGCCATGGGCGCGGCGGTCAACGGCATGGCCCTGCACGGCGGGCTCATCCCCTACGGGGCCACCTTCTTCGTGTTCTCGGACTTCGTGCGCCCGGCCCTGCGCCTGGCGGCGCTGATGCAGACGCGCTCCATCTTCGTGTTCACCCATGACTCCCTGGCCGTGGGCGAGGATGGCCCAACCCACCAGCCGGTGGAGCACCTGATGTCCCTGCGCCTCATCCCCGGCTTCACCACCATCCGCCCGGCCGACCCCAACGAGACCGCCGCGGCTTGGGGCCTGGCTCTGACCCGCGTTGGCCCCACGGCCCTGATCCTCACCCGGCAGAAGGTGCCCACCCTGGACCTCGTCAAATACCCCGTGCGCGAGGGCGTGGCCAAGGGGGCCTACGTGCTCTCCGACTGCGATGGGCCGCCGCAGATCATCCTCATCGCCACCGGCTCGGAGGTCGGCCTGGTCATGCAGGCCCAGGAAAAGCTGGCCGGGCAGGGCGTCAATGCCCGGGTGGTTTCCATGCCCTCCTGGGAGATTTTCCACGAGCAGGACCAAGCCTATCGCGACCAGGTGCTGCCGCCCGCGGTCAAGGCCCGGCTGGCCGTGGAGGCCGGGGCCACCCTGGGCTGGGAGCGCTGGGTGGGCGATGCCGGCCGGGTCATCGGCCTGGACCGCTTCGGGACCTCGGCCCCCGGCGGCCTGGCCATGGAGAAGTTGGGCTTCAGCGTGGACAACGTGGTGCAGGAAGCTCTGAAGCTGGCGGGCAAGTAGTCTCCGCCCGGCAGGTGAACCTTGGCGGCTCGGCTTTAGCGCCGGGCCGCTTTTTTTTTATCGCCGGGCGGCAAAGTCCGCTCCCCGGCCTTATTATTGGTGTCGAGAGAGGGGAAAGGCCGCGGCCGACGACAAACATGACTATCGGCCGCCTGGGAATTTCCTCGCACGAAAGCATCAATCCCCATGCGTATACGTGTATTCACCGACGCCGGCGAGTTGGCCCGGGCCACGGCTACCCTGCTGGCCGTGAGGGCCGCTCGCGCCATTGTCGAGCGCAACCAGGCCAATTTGGTCCTGGCCGGCGGGCCTCTGCCCGAGGCGGTGCTGACCGCCCTGGCCGAGGGGCCCCTCAAGGATGTCGCCCCCTGGCGTTCCTGCCAGTTCTTCTGGGCCGAGGAGTCCTGTCTGGGCGCCGGCCGGGCCGGCGGCAACTTCGCCCAGGCCAAGCGCCTGCTCCTGGACCACGTGCCGGTGGGCTCCGAGCAACTCCACCCCGCGCCGGTGGACATCTACGAGCCCGAAGAGGCGGCCGCCCGCTACATGGCCGAACTGCGCACCCATTTCTGGGGCGGCAAGCCCGAGTTCGATTTCACCCTGCTCAGCCTGGGGCCCGAGGGCGAGGCCGCCGGATTGGCTCCCCACAGCCGGGCGGCGGCCGAGCGCCGCGACTGGGTGACCTGGGCCGAGCCCACGGAACAGGACGGCCAGCCGCCCCGGGTCTCTTTCACCCTGCCCACCCTGAACCGCACTCGCACCATGGTGGTAATGGCCAGCGGAAAGGACATGGCCGATACCGTGGCCCGGGTCATCGCCCAGGCCCGGCGGGGCGGGGACAACATGCCCGCTTCCGCCCTGCGGCCCTGGGGCGAATTGTTCTGGTTCCTGGACGCCGAAGCGGCGGCCGGGCTGGAGAGCCTGGCGGCCTAGAGCGGAGCGCCCTCCCGATCAAGCCGGGCGGGGTTTTTCCTCGCCCGGCTCCGTTTATTACGCGACAAGCCCTCAACGGAAGCCCGCCAGGCTCGGGTGGAGAAACCAGCTTGTCGACCGCTTCGGCCGCGGCGGCACGCCGCCCTTGACCCGCGGAGCTCTGGCGGCGTATCAATAAAGACCCGCCCGACGTTTCCCCCCTTTCCCAGGGAGGCCGCGCCATGGAGCACTTTCGCCTTTTCATCGACGGCGAGTTCGTCGACGCCGCCGACGGCCGCACCTTCGAAAGCATCGACCCCGGCACCGGTCAGCCCATCGCCAGCGTGGCCATGGCCGGCCCAGCCGAGGCCGAGGCGGCCATCGCCGCCGCCCGGCGGGCCTTCGAACGCGGCGGCTGGAGCGACCTGGACCCCGCCGCGCGCTCGCGCGTGATGATGGACTTCGCCGACCGCATCATGAAGCACGCCGTGCGCCTGGCCATGTTCGAGTCCCTGGATTCGGGCGGTATCATCAACCGCACCAAGACCGAAGTCTTCCTGGGCTCCATGATGGTGCGCAACCTGGCCCAGTACGCCGCCAAGGATTTTCCCTGGCGCGAGGAAATACCCGTCGCCGGCAATCCCTTCTTCCCGGGGCGCAACTACATCCGCCGCGAGCCCCTGGGCGTCTGCGTGGGCATCATCCCCTGGAACTTCCCGCTGACCATGGCCCTATGGAAGATCGCCATGGCCGCAATCATGGGCAACACCGTGGTGCTCAAGCCCGCCAGCCACACCTCCTTGAGCGCCCTGATCCTGGCCGAGGCCCTGGCCGAGAGCCCTCTGCCCAAGGGCGTGGTCAACATCATCGCTGGGCCTGGGGCCGAGCTGGGCCGCGTGCTCTGCACCCACCCCGAGGTGGACAAGATCGCCTTTACCGGCTCCACCGAGGTGGGCCGCTCCATCATGAAGCTGGCCTCCGACACCGTCAAGAAGGTCACCCTGGAGCTGGGGGGCAAGAGCGCCAACATCGTGCTCGACGACGCCGACCTGGAGCTCGCCATCGACGGCGGGCTCTTCGGCACCTTCTTCCACTGCGGACAGGTCTGCGAATCTGGCACCCGGCTCCTGGTCCAGCGCTCCCTGCATGAGCAGTTCGTCGAGCGCCTGGCCAAGCGGGTGGGAGACATCCGCATCGCCTACCAGCTCGACCCCACCAGCCAGATGGGGCCCCTGGTCAGCGCCGGCCAGCTTAGCACCACCGAGCAGTACGTGGCCCTGGGCCAGGACGAGGGCGCCCAACTTATCACCGGCGGCAAGCGCCCCGAGCGCTTCGACCTGGAGGACGGCTTCTACTACCAGCCCACCATTCTGGCCGGGGTAAAGAATTCCATGCGAGTGGCCCGCGAGGAGATATTCGGCCCCGTGGTCTGCGTCATTCCCTTCGACGACGACGAGGAGGCGACTGCCATCGCCAACGACAGCCCCTATGGCCTGGCCGGAGGAGTCTGGACCCGCGATGTGGCCCGGGCCGAACGCATCGCCGCCAAGGTCCGCACCGGCACCATGTGGATCAACGATTACCACGCCTTCGGAGACTACTGCCCCTTCGGCGGCTACAAGCAGTCCGGGGTGGGGCGCGAGCTGGGGCACCACGGCCTGTCCGAATACACCCAGATCAAGCGGGTGCACGTGGCCGCCGAGGGCGACCGCACCAACAAAATGGGCCTCCAGCTGATGTTCTCCTATCCCAAGACCACCTCCTTCCAGTACATGGGCCCCACCAAAGTCAACTCCGGTCCCGGCGCGGCGTCCTCTCTGAGCACGGAGGTGGCCATGCTGGGCCGCTCCCGCGCCCTGCTGCTCACCGATCCCGGGGTGCGCGCCGCAGGCCTCACGGACCTGGCTCTCAAGTCCCTGGGCGGCTATTGCGCCGGCGTCTTCGACCAGATTCCCCAGGACACCAGCCTGGCCACGGTTGACGCCGCCACCGAACTGGCCCGCTCCCTCAAGGCCGACGCCATCGTCAGCGTGGGCGGCGGCAGCGTCATCGACACCGCCAAGGCCGTGGCCATCACCCTGCACGAGGGCGGCCGGGCCATCGACCACATCGGCGTCATGCGCCTGAACCACCCCGTGACACCCCACATCGCCATACCCACCACCGCCGGCACCGGCAGCGAGGTGACTCCCGTGGCGGTGATCAAGAACCACGATGTCGGCCGCAAGGTCTACATCATCGAGTACCCCCTTTCCCCCGCCGTGGCCATCCTGGACCCGGCCTTCGTGGCCGGCCTGCCCCCCATGCTCACCGCCGGCACCGGTCTGGACGCCCTGACCCACGCCATCGAGGCGGTCATGAGCGTGCGCAGCAACGCCGTCTGCGACGGCCTGGCCCTGCACGCCGTGCGGCTCATCGCCAAGAACCTGCCCGAGTGCGTGGCCAACGGCGCCAACCTCGTCGCCCGGGGCGACATGCAGGCCGCCGCCACCCTGGCCGGCTGGGCCTTCGCCGTGGCCCAGGTGGCGCTGGCCCACGGCATGGCCCATACCGTGGGCGCGCTCTACAACGTTCCCCACGGCACCGCCTGCGGCATCGTTCTCCCCCACGTCATGCGCTTCAACCTCGACTACTGCACCGATGCGCTCGTGAACGTGGCCCAGGCCCTGGGCGTGGACGTCCACCGACTCGAGCCCAAAGAGGCCGCCCTGGCCGCCGCCGAGGCCGTAGAGGGCCTCATGCGCCGCATCGGGCACCCCATGCGCCTGCGTGACGTGGGCGTGCCCGAGGAAGCCATTTTCGAGGCGGCCGCCCACGCCGTGGCCGATCCGGCCTGCATCTTCAATCCCCGGCCGGTCACCGATCCCGGCCAGGTGGCCGAGGTCTTCGAATCCGCCTGGTAGGCGCGAGCCGCGCCAGGCAAAGCGGGTCGACCAGGCTAGGGCAGAGACGAGCCTCGCCCGCTCCCGTTGGAGGGTGTTGGAATAAAATATTATGAAGGGCGGGTTAGCGTTAGCGTAACCCGCCTTCCGCGAAAAGGCGAACAGCCGCGGGATGCGCCCGCATGCAACTGACTCAACGCTGAGCAATGGAGAGAATCATGGCCTCGAAATACTTCAACGACGTCAACCAGGCGGTGGAGGTGTTCGTGGAGACCTTCCGCCGCGCCGCCGCCCAGCCCGAGGTGGCCGCCACGGTGGCCGACCTGAACCAGCTGGTCTACTTCGACTACACCCAGGACGACCCCGCCGCCTCCTTCCACATGGACACCCGCGGCGGGGCCAACATCGTCGAGGCCGGGGCCCCGGCCGACCGCCCCGACGTGACCATGATCAACAGCCTGGACACCGCCCACAAGTCCTGGTCCAACAAGCTCAACCCCGTGGTGGCCATGGCCACCGGCCAGATCAAGGCCAAGGGCTCGGCCACTGGCCTGCTCAAGCTGGCCCCCCTGCTCAAGCACATAGGGCCCATCTACGAGCAGGTCCTTGAGGAAAAGGGCCTGGGCGCCATCAAGTTGTAGGGGGTGGTCCGGAAATACCGCCGACGTGACGCCTTCAGGCCCGGGCCGGGACGGGAGGGCCCGGGGGAGAGGTGCTCCCTTGCGGGCCTCTCCCCCAAGCCATGCTAAAACCGGTCAGCTCACTCCCAGACGCTGTTCCAGAAAGCCCAGCTCCTGGGTGAGCTTGGGGTCCATCTTCAGAGCCCGCTCCACTTGCTCCACGCCGTAGATGACCGTGGAGTGGTCGCGGTTGAACAGCCGCCCCAGGCTGGCGAAGGAGGCCTCGGTGTGCCGGCGGCAGAGGTACAGGGCCAGGTTGCGCGGCTTGGTCACCGCCTTGCGCCTGCTCTTGCCGGTCAGCTCCACCGAGGTCAGGCCATAGGCCTTGGCCACCAGATCGCGTATGCCCTCGGGGGTCAGGCGCCTGAGCTGGCGCTGGATCTGCCCCATGATCTCGGCGGCCAGGTTCAAGTCCATGGGCCGGCCGGTGAGGCTGCCCTTGGCCATCAGGCCCACCAGGGCCGATTGCAGCCGGCGCACGTCGCCGTCCAGTTCCTGGGCCATGTATTCCAGCACCTGGTGATCCACCTCCACGCCCTCCTCACGGGCGTGGGACTCCAGGATGAGCACCCGGGTGGCCAGGTCTGGCGGGTCGATGGGCGCGGTGATGCCGCCCTCGAGCCGGCTGAGCAGGTTGCGCTTGAGTCCCTTGATCTGGTGCGGAGGGCAGTTGCCGGTGAAGACCACCTTGCCCCCGGCGTCCCAAAGGGCGTCCAAGGTGTAGCTGAGTTCCTCCTGGGTCTTGTCCTTGCCGGCCAGGAACTGGACCTCCTCCAAAAGCAGCATGTCGCAGCCCCGGCGGAAGCGGTCTTTGAACTGATCCATGCGCTTGCCGCGGATGGCCGCGATCATCTGGTTGGCAAAGTCCTCGGCCGTCAGATAGGCCACCCGAGCCGAGGGCTTATTGCCCAACATGTGGTGACCCACGGCCTGGGTCAGGTGGCTTTTGCCCAGCCCGGTGCCGGAAACCAGGAATAGCGTGTTTGAGAACAGCCGCTGGCCCTGGGCCATGGCCTTGGCCGCCGCGCAGGCGAACTCGTTGCTGCGGCCGGCCACGAAGCGCTCGAATATGTAGCGACGGTTGAAGTTGGGGACCGGCTGCGCCAGCCGGGGCAGGTCCAGTTGGCGCGGCTGGCGAGCGGGCGAGCTGGCGTCACCGGTCAATATCTCCAGGGAGATGCCGGCCTTGGCATCGATTTCGCACAAAAGGGAACGCAGCCTGGGCAGATAATGATCACGCACCCAGGCCCGGTGGAAGGCGTTGGGACAGCCAAGGGCCAAGCCGGGGCTTTGGCCGGGCAAGATTCGCAAGGGCTCGATCCAAACCTGGAACTCCTCGGGGTCCAACTCGGTTCGAAGCCCTTCGAGCAAACTATCCCACATGGCCAGGGACAATATTACCTCCGTTGGCCGGAATTTTCCTGTTACAAGAACCAGAACTTTTGATTTTGGCAGGCGGAGCGGACAACGCCGATGTACGGGCAAGATATACCGGCAGCCCCCTCTCCGGTCAACAGTGACCTAGGCAAGTGGCTCTTTTCACCGCCACCACCTTTGCCACACGCAGAACCTATTCATATATCAGGTTTTTCACGAACCGTCCCCGCAAGCATCGTTTAATAGGCTTGTTTACGGCGAATGGGCTAACTGCTGAGCCCGCCTGGACTTTGGGACATATTCACAAGTGTGCGATTCAACCGCCCAAGAGACTATATTCATTTTTTAGGCTTTTTCTTTATTTTTTGACTTTTTTCTTCCATTTTCATGTTAGACGATGTTCGCTGGCCCTAACCCCCGGTAACAATGTCAAAAGACCGTAACGGCGGTACAGGAGTTTTTTTCATTAATTCGCCGCCGCCGATCCGTTCCTGAGGT
>JAJZPI010000055.1 GCA_021811275.1 Deltaproteobacteria bacterium | reverse complement strand
GGGCAAGCAGTTCGTGGCCGGCGAGGTCAGCGACACCGGCGGCGGAATTCCCATGGAAGTGATCCACAACATCTTCAACCCCTTTTTCACCACCAAGGACACGGGCTCGGGTCTAGGCCTGTCCATCGTGCACAAGATCGTCACCCGCCACTTCGGGCAAGTGGAGGTGCACAACCGGGAGGGAGAGGGGGCCTCGTTTTTAGTGACCCTGCCGGCGGCCGAGGAAGGCCGCGCCTACCTTAAGTAGGCATGGGGAGCCATCTCCGGCAGGGGTAGTGGGGAAGCCCGGCCAAGGAGAAGATTCTTGGGCGAACTCTATGATCTGGAGCAGGCGCGCAACCTGAAAGCGGCCCAGCGCTGTTTCGGGCGCTGGGAGCGCCGCTTGGGCCACACCCCGGCCGCCGGCGACAAGGTAACCGACCTGCCCGATCTGGTGCTGGGGCGGCTGGCCGAACTGGACAGCGAGGCCACCCTGGCCATTTACGACCTGGTGCTGGGGGTGCGGGGCTGGGGGGCGGGCGAGCGTTTCATATATCTCGAGTCCAAGCCCAAGATGGAGGCCCTGGACGCCTTCTTCTTCGTGGCCGACCAGGTGCGTTTCGAGCTGATGCGCCGCCTGGGCTGGGTCGAGGATTTGGCCGGCGAGCACCACTCGCTGCTGGAACTGGCCGCGCGGCCCCTGGATATCCAGGCCGGATTCCAGCCGAAGGTCCCCCGTCTGATCCCGGCCTACCACCGCTACCAGGAGCTGAAGGAGCGTCTTTTCCTGGAGCCCGGGGCGGTGGTGCGCTCGCTCATCCCCGAGGCGCTTCTGGTTTTCCGCCGCCGCGTGGTCGAGGGCGCACAAGAGGAGCCTCCCGGCCCTCTCAAGGATCCGCCGCGAAGCTGACCGGCCGCTTATCTCCTGTGCAATTACTAGCCTTTTTTACCCCGGGGCGCCGGTCCACGGTCTGCTTGACAGCCCTTCGGGCACCTGCTAAGCATGTACGGCGACTCGCACGCGCCCCGGCCCGGGCCCCTGGTGGGGACGGCTAGCCGGCTGTTTTTTCCGCGCCATTTCTGACAAGGAGTTTTGCAGCCATGTCCCTTACGCCCTTCCTGGAGGTTTCGCAGGCCATCGCCGCCATGGGTGGCGACACCATCTATCAGTGCATGCAATGCGGCCTCTGCTCGGGCCTGTGCCCCTGGCCGGCGGTGGACAGCCCCTTCCGCACCCGCAAGCTGATGCGCATGGGTCAGATGGGCCTGGAGGGCTTCGAGTCCGACGAGATCCTCTACGCCTGCACCACCTGCAAGCTTTGCGCGGTCAACTGCCCGCGCGGGGTCAAGATCATCGACGTGGTCCGGGCCATGCGGGCCATGATCGCCGAGAGCGGGGCCGCCCCTCAGATGTTGCGCACCATCATGGGCTCGATCCACTCCAAGGGCAACCCCTGGAGCGAGGACCGCGAAAAGCGCATGAACTGGACCAAGGACCAGGACGTGCCGGTATTCGCCGAGGGCACCGAGTGGTTCCTGAGCGTCTGCTGCACCTCGGCCTTCGACCCCCGCTCCCAGGCCATCGCCAAGGCGTTGAACAAGGTCCTGAAGGCCGCCGGCGTGAGCTTCGGCGTCATCGGCAACGAGGAGTCCTGCTGCGGCGAATCCCTGCGCAAGATGGGCGACGAGGAGCAGTTCCAGACCCTGGCCGGCAAAAACATCGAGCTGTTCAACGCCAAGGGCGTCAAGAAGATCATCACCACCAGCCCGCACTGCTACATGACCTTCACCCAGGAGTATCCCGAACTGGGCGGCGAGTTCGAAGTGGTGCATTACACCCAGCTGTTGGCCCAGCTCATCGCCGAGGGCAAACTGAAGCTTACCGGCAACCTGGCCGCCAAGGTCATCTACCACGACCCCTGCTACCTGGGCCGCCACACCGAGATCTTCGAGGCCCCGCGCGAGATCATCAAGGCCGTGCCCGGCGCGGAGTTGATCGAGTTCGACAAGAACCGCATGATGGCCACCTGCTGCGGCGGCGGCGGTGGACGGTTGTGGATGGAGACCGAGCCCGAGCAGCGCTTCAGCACCCACAAGATGCGCGAGGCCGATGCCAAGGGCGCCACGGTGCTGGCCACCGCCTGCCCCTACTGCATCAACATGTTCACCGACAGCGCCAAGGGCGAGAACCTCGACGAGAAGATCGCGGTCAAGGACATCTCCGAGATCGTGGCCGAGGCGCTGTAGTTTCCCGGCAACGCCTCGCCAAGCTATAATAGCTACAAGGGGGGCCGCGGCCCCCCTTGATTATTGGACGGCGCATGCCTTTTGGACCCGCCGGGGCGGGCGAGGGAAAGCTCCATGGCCTTGTTGGAATGGCGGTCGCAGTTCGCCACCGGTGTCGGGGTGGTCGACGAGCAGCATCAGCGGCTGGTGGGCCTGGTCAACCAGCTCTACGAGGCCATCTCCGAATTCCGGGGCCACGAGATCCTGGGCCAGATCCTGGGCGGCCTGGTGGAGTACGCCGACTACCATTTCAAAACCGAGGAGGAGCTGATGTCCAGCCACGGCTATCCGGCGCTGGAACAGCATCGTCAGGAGCACCTCAAACTCACGGCCAAGGTCAAGGAGTTCGTAGAGCGCTTCGAGCAGGGCAAGGACAGAATTCTTTTGGAACTAGCCCGCTTCCTCAAGGATTGGCTAGCCGACCACATGCTGGTAACGGACCAGAAATTCGCGCCGTTTTTCCGGGAAAAGGGCGTCAACTGACGCCAGCCCGCCTTTGCGCCGGGCCCGCTGGATGCGCAAGCATCCGCGAGGCCGGGCAAAACCGTGCTTTGGCCCGACCGGAAAGCATGCAAAGCCATGGACGGCTTTGAATGCAACTTGCGTATAAGGAAGACAACCCCATGCCCGTCGGGACTGGAAGTCGTGGTCCCTTTCTGCCTGCGCCGCCGGGTCTAGTACCAGAACTCGGGATACCTGCGCCCCTTGGGCAGGTTGTTGAAGATAAGCGCCACCAGGAGCATCACCGCCGCGCCCAGGCCCACTGGGACCAGGGCGTAGACAAAGCCGAGGCCGCGCACGGCGTCGCCGCCGATGACGGCGATGAGCGCGGTGGCCCCGCCCGGAGGGTGCAGGGTCCTGGTCAAGTGCATGACTGCGATGGCCGTGGCCACGGCCAGGGCTCCGGCCAGGGGCGCCTGTTCCGGCAGGAGCCTGCACACCGCCACCCCCACCAGGGCCGAGAGCAGGTGCCCGCCCATCAGGTTGCGGGGCTGGGCCAGGGGGCTCTTGGGCGCGCCATAGATAAGGACCGCCGAGGCCCCGAAGGAGCCGATGAGCAGGCTTAAGCCCAGGCCGCTCAACATCCAGGCGTGGATGAGGCCCACCGCGCCCATGCCCAGGAAGGCGCCCAGCCAGGACCAGACGATTTCCTCCAGGCCCACCCGGGGCGGGCTCTGGCCGGCGCCTTTCAGCTTTCCCCGCCAGTTCATGCCCTTCCGCTCCCGGCCTGGTGGCGCAACAGGTCGCTGCGGGTGACGATCCCCAGCAGGCGGCCCTGTTCGTCGACCACCGGCGCGCGGTTGATGCCTCGGGCGGTGAATATCTCGGCGATGCGGGCTACGCTGTCGTCCGGCCTCACGGAGCGGACCGGAGAGGACATGATGTCGCAGGCGGTCTTGCCCAGCAACTGGGAGACCAGGCAACCGCTGGCGCTCAGACAGCCGGCCACCACGGACATGAAACTGGATTTCCGCCCCTCCTGCATGAGCCCCAGAAAATCCTTTTCGGAGATGACGCCGCGGACTACGCCTTCACCGTCCAGCACCGGCACCCCGCTCACACCCTGGGTGGCCATGATCTCGGCCACCTCCCGCAGGGGGGTGCTCAGTGACACTGTCACCACCTTGGCGGACATGACCTCTCTGGCCTTGCGCGAGCCCAACATGCGTCGCTGGGCGTGCTCAAGGGCCTTGAGGTATAGCTCCTTGAAGTCCCCGGGGGTGATGTCCAGGTACCCCTTGATCTCGCGCATGGCCTGGTAGATGTCATCGTCCGACACCTCCAGGCCTGGCGCGTTTCCAGCCGCCGGGCCGGGCATGGCCTTCCTCCTCGCATGACTGGTTGCTTAAGGCCTAACAAAAATAATACGCCCCAGGGGCAAGTCTCGGCCAAGTTTTACTTGTTTGTCACGCCTTGGTTGACCGCCAGGGGCGGGGCGGTAAATAATATTTAATTATAGGGCGGGTTTTTCTCCTGCGCCCCTTCCTCGCTCCAGCCCGGCTCCGGCCAGGCTTGCACCTCTCCATGGTCCCAACGCCTTCTGAACCGACTCATCCGTACTCACCCAGGCCTTTCCTGTTCTGTCCGCCGGCCGTGCCGGCGGCTCACCAGGCGCTCATCAACCGCCCCGCTTGAGCCGGGACCTTGCCGGCGCTGAAACTCAAAGAAGGGGAGGATACAGATGCGTAAAAGGGCAAAGGAACTAAATTACGAAACCCTGGGCAGGATCAGCGGGATCATAAGCTCGGTGAAAGACCTGGCCAATGCCTCCGAACACATCGTGCACAGCTTGGCCCAGGCCCTGGGCCTCAAGGGTTGCGCCCTGTTTCTGCTGAACCGGCGCAGCGACAAACTGGAGGTGGCCGCCTCGGCGGGGCTCAGCCAGACCTACCTCAACAAGGGGCCGGTGAGCGCGGCCCGCTCCATCGCCGCTTCGCTGAGGGAGGGGCCGGTGGCCATCTTCAACGTGGAGGACGACCCTCGCCTGCAATACCCGGAGGAGGCGGTGGCCGAGGGTATAAGGTCCATCGTCAGCGTGCCTCTGCTGCTCAGGGGCAAGCCCCTGGGGACGCTGCGTCTCTACAGTGCCGAGCCCTGGGAGGTGACCATCCAGGAAATGACCTTCCTGCAGGCCATCGCCGAGATCATCGCCCTGGTGTTGGACAACCTCAGGGTGTCCAACGCCTACAAGACCTCCATCGAACTGCTTAAGGTCATGCGGCCTGTAATAGTGCCCCGACGTAGGCGCACCCTGCACGAATAGACCGGACTTGTCTTGCAAGCCTGGCGTCCGGTGCGATTACCATTTCGTAAAACACCAACCGCCTTTAAGGCCTTCCGGGGTCTGGGGCGGCTGGTGTTTTACGGGAGTTGCGGTGGAGTCAATAAGTTAAAGCTCTGATATAAAAGGAAAAAGCGCCAGGGGTCCCTCCGCTGGCGGCGATCTTGGCATGTATTTTGCCACTCCCTTCTAAGAACCACAAGCACCAGGAGGGAGGTTGCCCTTATGCAGACACCGGGACCGGGCGGCGCAGCCCACACGAGGCGGGGCAAAATGCGCAGGATCGTGGTCAGCCTGCTCAAGGGCGGGGTGGCCAAAAGCGAAACCGCGGTGAGTTTGGCCCACGGTCTTTCCATGAAGGGCCTCAGAGTGCTGCTGGTGGACACCGACGTGCAGGCCCAATGCAACGATATGCTGGGGCTGGACCCCAAGCGGGGCCTGGCCGACGTCATCGCGGGCTGGACCAGCCCGGAGGCGGCCATGGCCGAGGCCCGCGAGAATCTCTTTCTCCTGGCCGGGGGCAATGAGCTGGCTGCGGTGAAGATGGAGATAGCCCGGCGAGAGATGGCCCCGGAGGCGGTGCTAGACGAGGCGCTCTCAACCTTGGAGGACGACTTCGACGCCATGGTCATCGATACCGCGCCGGGTTGGGACACCCTGCTGGTCAACGCCCTCTACGCCAGCCGGGAGGTGCTTTCCCCGGTATCAATGGAGCCCATGGCGCTGACCGGGCTCATCCGCTTCGAGGAGCGTCTGGCCATCATCCAAAAGTACAATCCCCGTCTGGCCCTGCGCTGGGTGGTGCCCACCTTCGTGGACGGCCGGGTGCGCAAGACCGGCGAGATCATGGCCCAGCTCAGCGAGCGTTACGGCGAGCGCCTGGCCCCGCCCATCAAGTATTCGGTCAAGCTCTCCGAGGCCCCGGCCTTCGGCAAGACCATCTATGAGCACGACCCCAAGGGCGCGGCAGCCGCTTGTTACCAGCAGCTCACCGAGCGGGTCCTGGCCGATCTCATGGCCGATGCCCAGCCCGAGGCGCGGCCTCGGCTCAGACCGGAGTTCCGGCCCTTTCAGCCAAGTCCGGCCCCGGTTTCGCCAACGCCGCCGGACGAGCCGGTCATCTTGGAGACGCCGGCCAAGTCCGAGCCGGCGTTCACCCCCGCGCCAGAAGTGATAGCCACCTCGGCGGCTCCGCCTAGGCCCCCAGCGACCCCTGCGCCATCAGCGGCGGCCGTTCCGATGGCTAAGGCCTCTACCCTGGAGTTGGTGCGGCCGGCAGCCCAGGAGCCCGCGCCGGAGCCGGCCCCGGCCGAGAGGCCCCTCGCCCCCTGGGGAGGCAAGGCGGTGCAAGGCCTGCGCGCGCGCCTGGAGGGGCAGCAACAGCCAGGTCAGCCCGCGGTGGATGCCACGCCGGAACGTCCGGTTCTGGCAGGCGGCCGCGGTCCGGCCGAGCGCCCCGCCGCCGTGAGCAGCCCGTTTTCCGAAGTCGTCCATCTGGAGGCGCTGGCGGTGGCCGGCGAGACCGGCGTCCATGCCGCGAGCGCAGAGGAAAGCCCCACGGATTACGGCCTGATGGATCGGGCCATCAAGGAAATCCGGGAACGGTTGGGCAAGTATGGCCGGTCGTAGACAGCTGCCAGACATTATGGGCGAGGCCCTGGGCCGGCTCCGCGTGGCCACCAGCGAGGTCTCTTCAAAGGTGCTTCCCATCACTCTGGTCGAGCCCAACGCCCCCCAGGAGATAATGGATAAACTTGCCCGCCTGCGCCTGACCGGCATGGCCCGGGCCCTACAAGAACAAGGTCAAGCCCAGTCCGCCCCCTTGTTGAGCTTCGAGGAGCGGCTCGGCCGGATCCTTGACCAGGAGCTGGAGGAGCGCCGCGTGCGCCGCCTGGCGCGGTCCCTGCGCAACGCCGGCCTGCGTTACCAGCCCAGCCTGGAGGACGTGGACTGGTCGGCCCCGCGAGGCTTCAGCCGCGCGCGCCTGGTGGAACTCATGCGGGGAGATTGGGTGGCCGACAAGCATAATCTGCTGATTTCCGGCCCGGTGGGCGCGGGCAAGACCTTCCTGGCCTGCCTGGTGGCCCGGGCCATCTGCGCGGATGAACGCTCGGTGCGTTACGCCCGTGCCTCCCAACTGGCGGCGGAGCTTGCCGATTGCAGACAAAGCGAAAACCACCTCAAGAATCTGGCCTCCCTGGTCAAACTTGACCTCCTGGTCCTTGACGATTGGGGGCTGGAGCCCCTGGAGAACCGTGAGGGCTTGGCGCTCTTCGAACTCCTGGAAGCCCGCGGGCAGCGGGGCTCGCTGCTGGTGGTATCGCCTCTGCCTCCGGAAGATTGGGAGCGGGCCGTGTTGAACCCGACCCTGGCCGCGGCCATGGTCGACCGCCTGCGCGAGAGAAGCCTGAATCTGGCCCTGGAGGGCCCATCCCGGCGCGGCGCGGCCACGCCGGCCTGAAAGGCGTCTTTGGCATCGCAGGCGTAATTACCATCTGGTAATTGACAATTACCTTTTTGGAATGACCCGAGGCTTCGCCCGCTTGCCTGGAGGCGCGCCCCCGAATTGGCGCGCTAATCAAGAGCCGCCTCCGGTCATTTCCTGTCGCGGCTTGACAGGGGCCGCCCGGCTTCCTACCCTGAGTGCGGGACAACCATCACCAAGGGGAGGCAGCCTTGCCAGCGACACTCGATCCGACCCTGAACTTCGAGCAGGGACCCATCCGGCCGCCCAGCGAGGCCAAGAGCCTGCTTCTGCGCTTTTCGCGCAACTGCCCCTGGAACAAGTGCCTGTTCTGCCCGGTCTACAAGCGCCGGGAGTTCAGCCGCCGCGGTCTTGGCGAGATCAAGGCCGACATTGATGCCGCCGCGGCCATGCGCGAGCAGATCGTGTCTCTCTCCCGGGAGATGGGCGAAGGCGGCCGGGTCGCCGACGCCACCGTGCAGACGGTATTCGGCAACCCGCGCCTGAGCGACGCCTTTCGCAACGTGGCCGCCTGGCTCTACTACGGCACAGGCAACGTATTTCTACAGGACGCCAACAACTTGGTTCTGGAACCCGCCGTGCTGGTGGAGGCCCTGGCCTACCTGCGCCAGCGCCTGCCCGAGGTGCGGCGGGTGACCACCTACGCCCGCTCCAGCAGCGCCGCCCGCCTGAGCGTGCAGGACCTGACCCGCATCCGCGAGGCGGGGCTGGACCGGGTGCACATCGGCATGGAGACGGCCTACGACCCCCTGCTGAAGTTTATGAAAAAGGGCGTGACCTCGGCCAAGCAGATCGAGGGCGGGCAAAAGATCAAGGCCGCCGGCCTGGAGCTAAGCGAGTACGTCATGCCTGGCCTGGGCGGGCTAAAGTGGACCCGCGAGCACGCCGAACACACCGCCCGGGCCCTGAACCAGATCAACCCGGACTTCATCCGTTTGCGCACCCTGCGCGTGCCCGAGCGGGTGGAGTTGTACCGGCATCTGGCCTCAGGCGAGTTCGTCAAGCTCTCCGACGACCAGACCGTGGAGGAGATCCGGCTATTCATCGCCACGCTCTCTGGCATTACCTCCTATGTGGCCAGCGACCACATCATGAACCTGATCGAGACGGTGGAGGGCCGCCTGCCCCAGGACCAGGGGCGCATGCTGGCCATCATGGACGGCTATCTGGCCCTGCCCGAGCGCCAGCGCCTGGCCTACCGCCTCTGCCGGCGGATGGGCCGCTGCCGCGAGCCCCAGGACGTGGAGCGCCTGGGCCTTGGCGGCCAACTGGAGGCGGCGCTCACCCAGATCGAGGCCCAAGGCGACCCCGAGCAGGCGCTTTCGGAAATGGCCGACAACATGATTTAAGAACAAGTAGGGGGGGACATGCCGGACGACCGGGAAAGCCCGCGCCTCAACCCGGCGGGGCTCGACCTCATAAAGGCCTGCGAGGGGTTCCACGCCGAGCGCTATCTCTGCCCGGCGGGCAAGCCCACCATCGGCTATGGCCACGTCATCCTGGCCGGCGAGGTCTTCGAGCACTCCTTGAGCGAAGCCGAGGCCGTGGATCTGCTCCGGCGGGACTTGGCCGAGGTGGGGCGCCAGGTGGCCGGCCTGGTCAGGGCCCCCCTTAATGACAACCAGTTCTCGGCCCTGGTCAGCTTCACCTACAACGTGGGGGCGGGCAACCTGTCCGCCTCGACCCTGCTCAGGAAACTGAACTTCGGCGATTATCCCGGCGCGGCCGAACAGTTCGGGGCCTGGGTCAAATGCACCAAGACCGACCGGAACGGCAACAAGTACAAGGAGACCCTGCCGGGACTGGTCAGACGCCGCCGGGCCGAGCGGAAGCTGTTCTTGGCTTGAGGAATGACTACCCCGAGCGAGCCCCCGCGCCGTATCATTGAGCCATGCGCCTGGCCATATTGAGCGACATACACGGCAACCTGGAGGCCCTCAAGGCGGTGCTGGCCGACCTGGACGCCCAGGCCGTCGACCGCGCGGCCAGTTTGGGCGACGTGGTGGGCTATGGCCCCCAGCCCGAGGAGGTTGTGCGCCTGCTGCGCGAAAGGGGCATCCCCAGCGTGATGGGCAACCACGAGCTGGGCCTCTCCAGTCTTGCCCATATGCGCTGGTTCAACCCTCCCACCCGCGAATCCCTGCGCATCACCAAGAAGCTGCTCAGCGTCGAAAGCCTGACTTGGCTGGCCGGATTGCCGCGTTGGCTTGTCCTGGAAGGCTGCCGGCTGGTGCATGGCGCGCCGCCGGACTCGGTGGTCACCTATCTCTTCGAAATGTCAGACGCGGATTTGGCGCGCGCGATGGGCGGGCTGGCCGAGGACCTCTGTTTCGTGGGACACACCCACCTGCTGGAGCTGGTCAGCATGGGCCAGGGCCGGATCAGCCGCCGGGAAATAGGGGAGGGGGAGCTTGCCCTGGAGACCGGGGTCAGGCACCTGGTAAACGCCGGAGCCGTGGGCCAGCCCCGCGACGGCGACAACCGGGCCAAGTACGTCATCTGGGACAGCGGCACCCGCCGGCTGAGCGCGCGCAGGGTGCCCTATGACGTGGCCGCCACCGCGACCAGGATCATCGCGCTGGGCTTTCCTGATGTCAACGCCCGCCGTTTGTGGTGAACCGCCGCCCGGAGGCCCGATCTGCGCACCATCGGCAAATACGAGATATGCGGACTCTTGGGCCGGGGCGGCATGGGCGCGGTTTACAAGGCCCGCGTGCCCGGGTTAGGCCGGGTGGTGGCCCTCAAAGCCTTGCGCCCTCGCCCCCAATTGATACAGATGCTGGGCTGGGAAGAGATACGGCGCAGGTTCATGGCCGAGGCCCGGGTCATGGCAACCCTCGACCACCCCAACCTGGTCCAACTCTGGGAATGGGGAGAGGATCAGCAGGGCCGGCCATTTTTCACCATGGAGTACTTTTGCGACAACCTAGGCTTGCTGCTGGGCGAGTCCTACCGCCTGGAGGAACCATGCCGCGCCATTGACCCCTCGCTGGCCTTGGATTTGGCAGGCCAGGCCCTGGCCGCCCTGGAGCGTCTGCACCAGGCCGGCCTGGTCCACTGCGATGTCAAGCCCGACAATCTCATGCTGGACTGGCAGGGCCAGGTCAAGCTGGGCGACTTCGGGCTTTCCCGGCTGCGCGGCGAGCGCTGGCGTGGGCCGGATAACCTCATGGTGGGCTCGCCCTTTTATGCCGCGCCCGAGCAGGAGGCCGATCCGGGCCGGACGGGCCCGACGGCGGACCTCTATTCTCTGGGCATGGTGCTTATGCGCATGGTGACCGGCCGCCTGGAACGTGAACCGGGACGGGAGGGCGGGCCGGGCGAGCCGATACGGTCCTCGTCTTGGGCACCGGCCTGGGCGCGGTTCCTGGAGCGGGCCCTGGCCCCGGAGCCAACCGCTCGCTTCTCCTCGGCCCGGGAGATGGCCCGGGCCTTGGATGAACTGGGCCGGCTCCGGCGTGCGAGTCTGGACCAGGTCTGCGCCGGTCCTCCGCAATGGTTTACCCCGCCGAATCAGGCGGCGGGGGGCGGAGCGGCCCGGCGGCGCCGTCCGGTGAAGGTCCTGGCCCGGCGGGCCCGGGCCGAACTGGGGCTGGACGAGCTTTGGCGGCCCCTGCGCCCGGGAGGCGAGGCCTTCGCGCCGGCGGGTTCAGGCCTGCTGCGCCAATCCGGCGGCCTGCTCTGGCAGCAAGAAGGCTCTCCGTTTGCCCTGTCGTGGCCCGAGGCGCGGGGTTACCTGGCGGGGTTGAACCGCGATGCCTGGGGAGGGCGAACAGGCTGGCGCCTGCCCACGGTGGACGAGCTGGCCGGCCTGCTGCGCCAGCCAGGGGGCTGGGACGAGCTTTGCCAGGAGCCGGTGTTCTCTCCGTGGCAGCGCAGGCTGTGGAGCGCCGATCGCCGGGCCCACGGTTCGGCCTGGTTTGTGGACTTGACCCTTGGCTACGTAGGCTGGCGGGACCACGTCTGCCGGTGTTTCGTGCGGGCGGTGTGCGAAGGCTGAAGGTTCGACCTTGCCCAAAGAAGGGGGGCCGGATTATTTCCGGCCCCCCTTTGACCCAGGTGGAAAAAACGAAAGCAGATCCTTAAGCCAATACCCCTGGGCCCCCGCGCTGGCGCGGGGCCGGGTTACCTCCTCGGTTTGGCCTCGTTGACGGTAAGGTTACGGCCGCCCAAGGCGTAACCATGAAAACGCTGAATGGCCTCGCGGGCCTCCTCGGCGTTGCCCATCTCCACGAAACCAAAACCGCGTGATTTGCCAGTCTCACGGTCGGTGATGACCCGGGCGGAAATTACTCCCCCCACCTGGCTGAAAAGGTCGCGAAGATCGTTGTCAGTGGTCTGATACGGAAGATTGCCGACGTAGATATTCATCGAAACGAGTCCTTTTCTCCCTGGATCGCAACACAGAATAGCAACCGTCGATGCTTTTGCAATAAAAAAAATGATGGCCGACGGTCGGAAAAAACGGCAGAAGGCTCCCAAAGTCGGCTGCTTGGCACTTTAAGGAGTCGAGGTGTGCTATAGTGGGCCGTCACCAAGGCCCCGGGGCGGGCACAGGTTTCGCCGCCTAGGTCTTTTAGCGCGAGCAATTGTATTTCCTCCGAGCCTGGTGGAGAAATGTACCGCGCGCCTGTGGCGATCAACAAGGGGTTTTCTTCCCGTGCCTCGGGCCGCTGGCGGCCCTGGCCCTGGGGGGTGTTGCTGTGCCTCCTGGCCAGCGTTGCCTGTGCCCTTCCTGTCTTGGCCGCCTCGGTAGAGGTCAAGCAAGCGCTTCACCTGGCCTCCTATCACCAAGGTTACGCCTGGACCGATGACATTCAGGCGGGCCTGGCCGCCGCGCTGCAGGCCTCGGACGGTCAGCCGGCGGTGGCCTTGCAGGTGGAATACCTGGACGCCAAGCGCATCTTCGATGAAAACCACCAAGCCAACCTGGTCCGCTTGCTGGGATACAAGTACGGCCGGAATACCTTCGACGTGATCGTGGTCTCCGACGACGACGCCTTCGAGTTCATGAAACGTCACGGGCAAGAGCTTTTCCCGGGCACGCCCTGGGTCTTCTGCGGAGTCAACAACTTCGCCGAACCGCGTCTGGCAGGGACGGTCAACGTTACCGGCGTCGCCGAGGATGTCGACTTCGAGCGCACCGTCGAGGCTGCCCTGATGCTGTTTCCCAAAATGAGGCGCTTGGCCGTGGTCAGCGACGGCACCACGGTGGGAATGATGTTCCGCCGGTCCTTCGGTGAATTGTGGCCCAAGTGGGAATCCCGTCTCGAGCTTATCGACCTGGCGGGCCTCTCCTTGGAGGAGCTGGGCCAGCGTTTGGAGGCCCTGCCCGACCACACCCCGGTGCTGTTTCTCTCATTCCTTCGCGAATCCACCGGGCACGCTATTTCCTTGCGCGAGGTTTCGGAGGCCCTCCCCGCCCGGACCAAGGCGCCGATCTTCACCTGCTGGTCCTTTGTCATGGGCAAAGGCGCGCTGGGCGGCATGATCACCGACGGCCGGCAACAGGGCAGGGCCGCCGGAGAGATGGCCCTGCGGGTTTTGCGCGGCGAGCGGCCGGAAGACATCCCCGTCATGCGCGAGAGCCCCAACAGCTACATCTTCGACTACAGGCAGATGGAGCGCTTTGGGCTGAGCATCGCCCAACTGCCGGCCTCAAGCGAGGTCATCAACCGTCCGACCGAGTTTTTCGAGCGCCACCAGGGCGTGATTTTGGCTGGCTTGGGCGTCGGCCTGGCCCAGTTGGCCATCATCATTTTTCTCTTGATCAACCGCCAGCGCCGCCAGCGTGCCGAAGATGCCCTGCGCGAAAGCGAGCGGCGCTACCGCGAGCTGTTCGACGGCATCGGCGACCTGCTCTACACCCAGGACATGGAAGGCAAATTCCTGAGCATCAACCGGGCCTCCCTGGCCATCTTCGGCTATGCGCCAGATGAGCTGATAGGCCGCTGCGCCGCCGAGCTGATGCTGCCCGAACATCGTCAGGGCTTCTTCGACGAGTACCTGCCCCGTTTGCGCGAACGCGGCTACTATGACGGCATAGGGGTATACCGGGCCAAGGACGGCCGGCGGACATACATCGAGTTTCGCAGCAACCTGGTGCGCGCCGAGGGCAAGGAGCCCATCATCAGCGGAGTCGCCCGCGATGTAAGCGAGCGCAAGGCAGCCGAAAGGGCCCTGAAACTGAGCGAGGAGCGGTACCGCAAGCTTTTCGACAGCATCAGCGACTTCATCTACACCCACGACCTTCAGGGACGCTTCCTCACCATCAACCGCACCGCCTGCCAGGCCCTGGGCTACGAACCCGGGGAGATCGTGGGCAAGCCGGTCAGCGATTTGATGGCGCCGGAACTGCGCCAGGCCTTTCATGACCGGTATCTGCCGGATATCCTCGCCCAGGGTGAGGCGGCGGGGGTTTCCCGCTATCTGGCCAAGAACGGCGACGTGCACTTCATAGAGTTCCGTAACCATCTTGTGCGCGAGCCGGACCAGCAACCCTACGTGAGCGGCTCCGGCCGCGATGTCACCCGCCGCTTCCAGGCCGAGCGCGAACTGCGGCGGCTGGAGGAGCAGCTGGTCCAGGCCCAGAAGATGGAGGCGGTGGGAGTGCTGGCCGGAGGAGTGGCCCACGACTTCAACAACATCCTGCAAGCCATCTCCGGCTACATTCAGCTTTTGTTGCGTGACAGCGACTTGGCCTCTCCACAGAAGGACTATCTCTCCCGTATGGAGCAATCGCTTCAGCGGGCCGCCGATTTGGTTAACCGCCTGCTGACCTTCAGCCGCAAGGCAGAGAGATCGACCAAGCTGGTGGACTTGAACCTCGAGATCGAGCAGGTGCTCAAGCTTCTGGAACGCACCATCCCCAAGATGATCAACCTGGAGGCTCGCCTGTCTCCCGGCCTGCACAGCATAACCGCCGATCCCAATCAGCTGGAGCAGGTGCTCCTGAACCTGGTCAGCAACGCCAGCGACGCCATGCCGGAGGGCGGAGTGCTTTTGTTCGAGACGGCCAACGCTTATCTGGACGGCTCCCAGGCCGGGAACCTGCTCGATCTTCCCCCCGGCGACTACGTGGAGTTGAAGGTTTCCGACACCGGCCATGGCATGACCAAGGAGACCCTGGAGCACGTCTTCGAGCCCTTTTTCACCACCAAGGACATCGGCAAGGGCACCGGTCTGGGCCTGGCCACGGTCTACGGCATCATCAAGAGCCACGGCGGACAGATAACCTGCGCCAGCCGGCCGGGCCAGGGGGCCACCTTCACCATTCACCTTCCGGTGGCCACGGCCCGGGAACAGAACCAGGGGCATCACCCCCAGCCCACGCCGGAGCTGCGCGGGGGCGGGGAGACTCTGCTCCTGGTGGATGATGAGATGGCGGTGCTGGAGGTTGCTCAATCGGCCCTGCAAGACTTGGGCTACAGGGTGGTCACGGCCACCTGCGGCGAGGAAGCCCTGGAGGAGTTCGTCAGACCTGGGCGGACGGTGGATCTGGTGATCCTGGACCTGGGCATGCCGGGCATGGGGGGGCGGCGCTGCCTACAGGAAATGCTGCGTCTGCGGCCCGAGGCCAAGGTAATAATAGCCAGCGGATACAACGACTTGGAACGTATAGGCCAGGCCAGGCGCGATGGAGCGGCCGACTTCATCGGCAAACCCTACCGCCTGGACGACCTCCTGCACCGGGTGCGCGCCTTGCTCGACCAGCCTTCCCGAGGCGTCCAAGTCTGAAGCTTGGGACAAGTCTGCTCCCCCCGCGTAGAGGGCGGGACGCTTATGTGCTACTATTCTCGGCAAATGGGGCCTTGAATCAGCCCGGATCTACCTCAATCAATGTTGGATGCAATCCATGAACGTGGTGGTGCTCATTCCCGCCTACAACCCCAACCAAAGCTTGGTGGGAGTGGTCCAGGACCTGGCGGCCGCCGGCTTCAAGGAGATCGTGGTGGTCGACGACGGCAGCCGCGAGGACACCCAAGCCTTTTTCGACCAAGTCGCTTCTTTCGAGCAGGTCACCCTGCTCAGGCATGCCGTGAATCTGGGCAAGGGCGCGGCCTTGAAGTTTGGCATGAACTATATCTATAACATCAAGAAAAATCAGGATGATTTTGTTGGAGTGGTCACCGCCGACGCCGACGGCCAGCACTTGGCCGGCGATATCGCCAAGGTGGCGGATGAGTTGGCCGCCCACCGGCAGAGCTTGGTGCTGGGCGTGCGCGCCTTTGCCGGCGACATCCCCCTGCGCAGCCGTTTGGGTAACGTCATCACCGAGGCCGTTTTCAGGGCCTTGGTCGGGGTGCACATCACCGACACCCAGACCGGGCTGCGCGGAGTGCCGCTGGCCCTGATTCCCATGTTTCTGCGCATCGCCGCCAACCGCTACGAGTTCGAGCTGGACATGCTGGTGCAGTGCGCCGAACAAAAGCACCCCATCGCGCAGATTCCCATCCAGACCGTCTACCTGGAAGGCAACGTCAGCTCCCACTTCAACCCCCTGATCGACTCCGCCAAGATATACATGGTCTTCCTGCGCTTCATAGCCTCCTCCCTGCTCACGGCCCTGGTGGACAACATCATCTTCATCCTCTCCTTCTCCATGGGCGGCAGCATCCTTTTCAGCCAGGCCCTGGCCAGGGCGGCCTCCACCCTGGTCAACTTCACCATCAACAAAAAATTCGTTTTCAAGCACGAGGAGCCCCACTGGCCCGCCTTCATCAAGTTCGTGCTCTTGGTTGTCTTCATGGGGGGCGTTTCCTACTCCATGATCCAGTTCATGGTGACCTACCTGGGCTTCGCCGTGGTGCCAGCCAAAATATTGGCCGAAACGCTTCTATACCTGATCAACTTCGCCACCCAGCGGACATTGATCTTTAGAAAGCATGAACCAGCCTAGAACCACCGATTGGGACCGCTACTACCGCCGCCCCTTTCTCGCCGCCACCCTGACCCGGAGCTACACAGGCCAGGTGCTGCTGGGGGCCGCCCGCGCCCACCTTCCCCGCGTTGGTGGCCACGGCTTGGTAATAGCCGAACTGGGCGGGGCCAACAGCTGCTTCTACGGCCTCTTGACCCGCGAGATCAAGCCGCGCGCCTATCACATCATAGACCCGCATCAGCCCGGCCTGAACATGCTTTGGAGGCGGCGGGCGCCCGGAGTGGAGACCGTGCTGCATCAGGTCGATATCCTGGAGGACCTGCCGGAGATTCGGGCCGACGTGGTCATTAGCGTGGGGCTGATCGAACACCTCCCTCCGGGCGACCTGGACCGGGCCATAGCCGCCCACTTTCGCCTGGCCGCGCCCGGAGGGCTGGTGCTCATCACCTTTCCCACCCCTACTTGGTTGTACAAGGCGGCCCGGTTGATATCCGAGGCTTTGGGTCTGTGGATATTCCACGACGAGCGGCCCCTGACCCCGGAGGAGGTGATCCCACATGCCGCCGCGCGGGGGCTTGTCGTGCAGACTGGCTTGATCTGGCCTATTGTGTTCACCCAAGCCCTGGTGGCGATCCGTGTCCCGGAGGGCGGCGCCTCTCCGGGTGTGGAGGGAGAGGCGAGTGGAAAACCATGACGAGCCTGCTGGCCCCCCTTAGCGTGACGGGCTACGGCCTGCTCCTGTATTTGGCACTGGACCGGGGCCAGGAGCGCCTGCGCGATGACCGTCGGGGCGGCGAGCTGGCCTTGTGGGCAGCGGTCTCGGGCCTCATGGGGGCGCTCTACCTGGCCAGCCTGGCGGGCTTCCTACGCCCGGCGGCACTGGCCCTGTTCTGGGGCGGACTGGCCGCCTGGGCTCCGGGGGCATGGCTGGCCCGGCGGCGGGGTCCCGGCACCTGGGCCGGATTCTTCACCCCCGGCGCGGCCCTCTTCGTGGTCCTGGGGCTGGCCTTCGCCCTGGCCTTTCCCCAGCTTTCCCTACAGCTCTGGGATGAGTTCTCGCATTGGGCCGTGGCCACCAAGGAGCTGTTGGCGACCGACGCCCTGCCCGGGGCGGCCGGGGCGCTGATCTTCAAGGAATACCCGGTAGGCGTGAACCTGGTGCACTACTGGGCGGCGGTGAACATCGCCGATCGCGAGGCTGTCTTCTACCTGGGTCATTTCCTGCTGTTGGCCGCCCCTTTCTCGGCATTCTTCGCCGGGCTGTCCTGGCGCAAGCCCTGGTGGCTGCTGGGTCTACTGGCCGCCTCGGCCCTGATAGTCTTCACCTTGAGCGTCTACGTCTGCTCGCTCATGGTGGACGTGATTCTGGCGCTCTACCTGGGCGCGGGGCTGTTTCTGGCTACCCGCCGCGACCTCACTTCCGGCGAAGTGGCGATCTTCGCCCCGGCCCTCATGGCCCTGCCTCTGATCAAGTCCTCGGGCTACATGTTCGCCTGGATGATCCTGGCCGCGTTGGCAGTGGCCCAGGGCCCGCGCCTGATGCGCTCTTGGCGGAGCGAGCGCCGGGCCGCGAGCCTGGCGGTCTTGGCCTTCCTGTTGGTCCTGGCCGGTCCCCTGGTCAGCCACCTGAGCTGGAACCACCGGGTCAAGGCCCTGGGCATCGTGCCGGCCTTCAAGACCGCGCCCATAACCCTGCCCCACGTGCTGGATGCCTTCTCCGACCGCGCCTCCGAGCGCCACCGCCTGACCCGCGAAAACTTCGCCAAGGCGCTCTACGACACCCCGCTTTCCAACTACACCTTCGAGCCCGAGCGCTCGCTGGCCCAAGCTCTCAAAGAGGCCCTGGGCCTTCCAGGCTGGGTGCGTCCGCCCCAGATGGGCCTGGCGGGATGGCTGGTCCTGGCCGGGCTCCTGTTCGCGGCCGGGTTCCTGCGCCAGCGCGAGCCGTCCCGGCGCAAACGCCTGCTTCTGGTGCTGGGCCTGTTCGCGGTCTTCGGGGTGGTTTACGTCTTCGGGCTGCTGCTGCTCTATCTCTTCACCTTCTCGGAGTTCGAGGGCCCGCGCCTGGCCTCCTACGCCCGCTACATCAACACCATGCTCATGCCGTTGATGCTCGCCGGCCTGGCCCTGGCCGCGCCCCACGGCGAGCGGGCCGAGGATTCGCCCTGGGCGGGCAATCCGGCCCGGCGCGCGGCCTACTGGGCCTGCCTGGGGTGCGCGCTTCTGGGGGTGCTGGCGCAAGCGCCCTCCTGGGCGGGCGCGCCCAAGTGGCGGGCCTGGGGCGACGCCAGCGAGGAGCGTTCCTACATCACGCCGCTGACCGAGGAGGTCAAGCGCCTAACCCCGCTCACGGCGCGGGTCTTCATCGTCTACCAGCGCTCGGCCGGACGCGGCTTCCACATCGCCCGCTACGAGATCGCCCCCCGGCCGGCCAACAAGTGGTTCTTCAGCCTGGGTCGGCCCTACTATGACGGCGATGTCTGGACCGAGCCGCTCACGCCGGGGAAGTGGAGCCGGATGCTCGTCGACGAGGACTTCGACTACGTGTTCTTGGAGAGGGCCGACGAGCAGTTCTGGAGCGCCTTCGGGGGACTGTTCGCCCAAACGCCCGACCCGCGCGGGCACGTGATCTTCAAGGTGGTCAAGGGTCCGGAAGGCTTCACCCGCTTGGAGGCGGTGGGCGGGCCGGACGCCCCGGCCAGGGTTTGGTGGGGGCCGGGGGAGTGGCGCTGATACCAATAAGCGTTCAAAGGATAACTTTGAACGCAACTTGGTATGAGGACGGCATCGGCCTGAAAAAAAAACCGGGCCGCCATCCGGCTGGGGTTCTCCCCTTTCGGACGGCGGCCCGTTTTTTATTATGCCCGGTAAGCGGCGCTAGTGCGCGGCGTAGATCGCGGCGACGGCGTCGAAGGACGCCTTGTGGGTGAAGGTGTCCAGGGGGAAGGTGCCCCGGTTGTAGGTGATCTGAGTGGTGCCGGCGGTGACGGTGTCAAGCCCGAAGTGGCCCTCGGGGCCGGCCTTCCAGGACTGGTCCTGGTAGTTGAAGATGGCGCAGCCCAGGCTGGCCCCGCCGGAGAGGGCGGCCCTGGCCTGCCCGCTGACCCAACCGGCCTGGTCGCCGCCAGCTTCCTGATCCGAGCGGCCCAGCTCGGTGAAGATCACCTTGCTGCCGGGGAAGGCCGACGAGTAGGTGCTGATGAAGTTGCTGATGTCGGTGCCGTTGTTGAAGGCGTTCACGCTGGCCAGGTAGCGGTTCTGGTAGAAGTTGCTGGCGCTAAGGGTGCTGTTGGCGTCGATGGCGTTCTTGATCCTGGTCAGTTCGACGATGGCCGGGCGGTTGTGTTCGTCACCCAGGGTCGCGAAGGAGACCGGCGCGCTGACGGCCAGCAGGTTCGACGACGACACCCCGAGCTTCACCTCCTCCTCCACGATCATCTCCATGATGGCGGCGACGGTGGTGGCGCTGATGCCGTTGAGCTCGGGCTCGTTGCCCACCGTGAACATTGCCACGCCCGCGCGGTGGCTGTAGGCCTCGGCCACGATGTTGTCCACCCACGCCTCGACCTGGTTGTGGCTGCTAGCCCCGGTCTCGTACTGCTGCAGGTACCAGTCGGAGATGGGCACTGCTACCTTGATGCCGTAGCTGGCGGCGGTGTCCAGGAACTCGCCGTGGTCGTTGGCCTGGTTCCAGTCATAGAGACGGATGAAGTTGGCGTGCAGATCCTGGGAGATGTTCTTCAGGTCTTCCCGGCCCACGCCGTTGGCGGAACCCCACAGCGCTTTGAACTGGCTGGTGGCGAAGTCCGAGTCCTCGTACTTCCACATGCCGGGGTGGTAATCCGAGGGCGTGGGGGAGTAGGTCACGCCCTTCAGGATGCCCAGGTTCGATACCGGGGTGCCGGCCAGGGCAGGGGCGGCCAAGGCGAAGGCAAGGCCGAACAGGGCCAGGGTGCACAGAAGCGTTGCGAAGCGGCGCATGCGTCATTCCTCATGTGCTTGAGTTGGTCGGGGCAGGCAAGGCTAGGAGTCTGTTTTTGTGAGCTGCTCCAGATTTGGGGACTGGTCGTGCGGTGATTTAGATATTCACACAACTCACCCAGGCAGTCCATAAAAATCAGCGCGCGGTGGGCTGCGCCCAAGCCCCGAAAGCCCTGGCGTCCGCATCCCGTAGCGGGTAAAGTCCCTGAGCGGGAGGGAGCAGGGCCCCCCCGCCTTGGGGCTCCGCGCGCCACCCAGACACCCTCCCCAAGCCTGCGCGCTTTTTTTCGGCAGGGGTGCCCCCACCCATACTTTACAGGAGTGCCAAAATGCGCCGGTTTGCTCGCGGCCGTCTCCATAGAGAGAGACGGCATGGCAAAAATAGATTGGTCATCTAAGGGCCAGGAGACGCCTTCGGTAATCGAGCGCGCCCACCATCTCTACCAACGACACGGCCCGGCGCTCACCAGCCACCCCCGCATACCAGGGCTGCTGGCCCAATACCAAAAAGACATAGACCTGACCGCCCGGCGCACCGTCTCCCTGGGGGTGCCCGCCTTCTGCATCGCCTGCGCCAAGCGCGATTGCGTCTGCTGCTTCAAGGGCGTGGAGCAGCGCTACGACGAATACCTGCTGCTGACCAACCTGATGCTGGGCGACCGGGGGGCCTGGGCGGCCCAGGCCGGGGCGACCTGCTTCTATTGCGGCGCGGCCGGCTGCACGCTGGCGGCCAAGCATTCCTTCTGCCTGAATTTCTATTGCGCGGACATCAAGCGGGGCCTGGGCGTGGCGGGCATGGACGTGCTCATGAGGCAGGTGGGCCAGGAGCTGAGCAGCCAATGGGAGCTGGAGCGGGTGCTCATGCCCTGGCTATGGGCCGAGGCGGAGAGGGAGGGATAAGGGGGAGGGGCGAGATGCCGCGCCAGCGAAAAGAGGTCAGGGAAAGGGGGCGGGCGAAGGGGTTAGGATGCCTTAGGGAGGGGGCAGGCCACTAAAACCGCTTATGCCTGCGGCACCCGGACAACGAGTTGTCCGGGCCACCCGCGGGAAGCCCCCCGCCTGAATGTGTCACGGGTTGGGAGCCTTGAGACGGGGCGCTATCTTGCAAGTGGAAGAGCGAAGTTGGCCATGTTGTCCCGCTCCTGCCAGCCTTGCTTGCGGTAAAAACCGCGCTGGTAGCTCTGGCGGTCGCGGTTGTTGACCAGCATGAGCTGGCAGCAGCCTCGCGACCGCGCCTCGCTCTCCAAGGCTGCCAACAGCGCTCGTCCCACCCCCTGGCCGGTGCGGTCCTGGCGCACGAAAAGCTCGGAGACATAGGCCTCCGGCCCGGGCTTGAACAGGTAGGGCAGCCAGTGCACGTTGGCGTAACCCACCACCTGGCCCCGGCTGTCCTCCGCCACCAGCAGCAAATGCTCGCTGCTCGCTAGGCAGCGCGCCAGGTGGCCCGCCACATGGGCCAGGCCCTGCTCGGCATCCAGCTCATCCAACAGGGCGAACCAGCCTAGGCCCTTAAGAATGTCGTATAGGCCGCCACAGTCTTCCGACCGGGCGAGGCGTATGGTAACTTCGCTAATTTTGGCCCACCCTTCTGATAGCGGTTCACAATGCTTACGAGTGCTGGGTCGTTCCCGGCATCCTCAAAATGGGCGTCGTGTCGCGCGGAGGGGTCATGTTCACACAAATCACCCGAGGCCGTCCAGAGGAAACGCGGGGCGCGGACATCAAGCAGGGGCTGGGCATGGCGGCCATGGACGTGCTCATGAGGCAGGTGGGCCAGGAACTGAGCAGCCAGTGGGAGCTGGAGCGGGTGCTCATGCCCTGGCTCTGGGCCGAGGCGGAGAGGGAGGGATAAGGGGGAGGGGCGAGAGGGCCGGGACAGGGCTCCCGCCGGTTGGGTTGAGCGAAGCGAAACCCAACATACCGGCTTTTCTTGGGTGGCCGGAAGCATGTTCGTTGTGCCGGTCGCGCTAGCGACAAAAGGTCAGGGAAAGGGTGGATGGTTTCAAAGGGCAAGCCGTGTCGTGGCGCGGGCGTCACGCCGTGGCCTCTTGTGGCGTCGGCACACGGACAACAAGTTGTCCGCGCCACCCGCGAATACCATAAAAAACTAAGACTATCTTTATAAAATGCCTTTTCGCACTACCCTAAAAATTAAATTAAAATGCTTGAGTTCCTCATCTGAATAATCAATATGGGCCTTAAATTCTGCCAACAGCTTTTTCTTAAGTTTATCTTTAGAATCTTTAACTCCACCAAGTGCTTCTGCAACAAGGTTGGTGTGTTCTGAATACACCTTAGACCGAACACGGTCTGGCAATAGACCTTCAATATCCCGGAATCCATTTCTGTCTAACCCTATGGGGTGGTAGTTTTTTCCATTTTCGTACCCTAGAGATTCAAGGCTTCTTTGAACATCCCTCAATGCATCAAGATCAAACGTAATAAATACTTTGTCGTAGCGACTAAGTGAAAACTTTAATAATAAAGTATTTTTAAGCGTATCTTTGCCTCCGTAAGGCACAATTTCTATGTCCGAATCAAGCTTTTGCTTGAACTCGGTTAGTGTTTGGAGATGTTCAATATATTCTTTGTCTATCTCTCCCTCAACCAACAGAACACTTTCGCTACTAC
>JAJZPI010000224.1 GCA_021811275.1 Deltaproteobacteria bacterium | reverse complement strand
CCGGGTCAGCTCCATGGGGATGGCCATGGTTATCGCCACCCTCATGGGCTTCGGCTTGGGCTACTGGGTTGACAGCAAGTGGGAGTCCCTGTCCCCCTGGGGCAAGCTGGTGGGGTTGGTGCTGGGGATCGTGGCGGGCTACCGCAACATCTACGTCATCTGGAAACGCAGCAAGTTCTAGACCCGTCTTCGGGAGGGCAGGACTTGCTGGACGAGGACAAGCAAAAGCCAGTGCAGAACGAGCCGCTAACCCTGGATTTCGCCGAGGCCGCCCTGGTCAAGAGCCTGTGGTGGGGCAACCTCGTCACCTTCGCGGTGGTTCTGGCCGGGGCCATGATCGTGGCCAGCTGGCAGAGCGCGGCCTCGGTGGCCGTGGGCGGCCTGATCGCCCTGGCCAACTTCCGCCTGCTGGAGCGGACCATACGCCGCACCCTCATGGCGCGGCCGCGGCCCCAGGAAAGCCCCCTGCGCCGCGTGCTCACCAAGTACTACCTGCGCTTCGGGGCAACCGCCCTGGTGCTCTTCATCCTGGTTCGCCAGGGCCTGGTGGAGCCTCTGGGGCTTCTGGTGGGCCTGAGCGTGGTGGTGCTGACCATCATGGTCTGGGGCATCGCCCAGGCCAAGCGGCTCAGCCGCTGACGTAACGCGTAAAAGAGTCCGGATGGGGGGCGCGCGCGCCCAAGGCACACCCGGCCGGACGATCATGGATAGCGGACAAGGAGGCCTCCAAGCATGGAACACCCGATTCTGTTCCTGAGCTGGTTGTTCGAGAAGGTCGGCCTGGGCGACTTCGCGCACCACAACGTCAACGTAATCTATTCCTGGCTGGTCATGCTGATCCTCATCGTGGCCGGCAAGCTGGCCGTGGGCAGCGTGAAGCTCATCCCCTCCGGCGGCCAGAACTTCTTCGAGATCGTCCTGGGCGGTTTCGAGGACTTCATGGTCGACGTCATGGGCGAGCACGGCCGGCCCTACTTCCCGCTCATCTGCACCCTGTTCCTCTACATCCTGCTGATGAACTGGATGGGCATGATCCCCGGCATGGCCTCCCCCACCGCCAACATCAACACTCCGCTGTCCATGGCGCTGTCGGTCTTCATCGTCACCCACGCCGTGGGCATCAAGCACCACGGCTCACACTACATCAAGCACTTCCTGGGGCCGGTATGGTGGCTCGCCCCCCTGATGCTCATCATCGAGATCATCAGCCACTTCAGCCGCATCCTCAGCCTGACCTTCCGTCTTTTCGGAAACATCCTGGGCGAGGACCTGGTCGGCGCCATCCTCATCCTGCTGGCCGGGGCCTACTTCGCGCCCCTGCCCATGATGCTCTTGGGCCTGTTCACCAGCTTCGTGCAGGCCTTCATCTTCAGCCTGCTGACCATGCTCTACATCGCCGGCGCGCTGGAAGAGGCTCACTAGTCTTTAAAGGCTTCCCTAGGGAAGAAGGCACATAGGTAAACGTTTACTGTGGAGGAGTTTCAAATGAAGAAGTTCTCTCTGACCGCCGCCCTGACCGGCCTGATGGTCCTGGGCCTGTCCGCCGTGGCCATGGCCGCCGACGCCTCCGTGATGGCCGAAGCCGCCAAGCTGTTCTCCTCGACCGTGCTGGCCGCCGGCCTGGGCCTGGGCATCGCCGCCCTGGGTACCGGCATCGGTCAGGGCCTGGCCGTCAAGGGCGCCGTTGAGGGCACCGCCCGCAACCCCGAGGCCTCCGGCAAGATCACCGTGACCATGCTCATCGGTCTGGCCATGATCGAGTCCCTGTGTATTTACGCGCTGGTCGTCAGCTTGATCCTGCTCTACGCCTACCCCATGGCGGGGCCGGTCGCCAAGTTCATCGGCCTGTCCTAAGGATTATCGTAGGCCGGGCCTTCGGGCCCGGCCTTTGTTCAGTAGGCGCATGTGCCTATTCTCACATATGAATTCGCTCAGGGCCCGGAGACAAACGCACAAGCTCGAAACCTGAACCGAATCTCCGCCGCACCTTGGCCCAGCCTGAGTTGACCAGCCGGAGGGACCCCACCTCCCCTGTGATGACTAAAACCCCTAGCGCAGGCCGGCCCATGAAGTTTCTCAAGATTCCCGCCGCCACCATCACCAGGCTCTCCATCTATTCCCGCGTCCTGGAGGACATGGAGAAACAGGCGGTGCCGGTGATCTCCAGCAAGCTGCTGGCCGAACTATGCGGCGTGAATCCCGCCCAGATAAGGAAGGACCTGGCCTACTTCGGCCAGTTCGGCGTGCGGGGGGTGGGCTACTACGTAAAAGAGCTGATCTTCGACATCAGGAAGATCCTGGGCCTGAACAAGGAATGGCGGGTGGCCATCGTGGGCATGGGCAACCTGGGTTGCGCGCTCATCGCCCACGGCAACTTCGCCAAGCAGGGCTACCGCTTCGTGGCGGCCTTCGACGCCGACCCCATGAAGATAGGCCGCAAGCTGGCCACCGGCTTGGTCATCCAGCCCGTCACCGAGATCGTGGCCGTCTGCCGCCAGGCCGAGGCCGACCTGGGGGTCATCTGCACCCCCGCCGAGGCCGCCCAGGACGTCGCCAACCGCTTCGCCCAGGTGCCCATCAAGGGCATCCTCAACTTCGCCCCCATCCAGATACAGCTGCCCGACGGCTTCAAGGTGGAGAACGTGGACTTCACCGTGAAGCTGGACAACCTGGCCTATCACCTGACGGCGGGATAAGAGGCTATGGCCACTAAAATAGTTTGATACTATCCAACATCTTTCTGGGCTCTATTTCACCTAGCACTTCGATTATCTCATATTTGTCACTAATTAAAGTGCCTTCGGAATCAAAATACATAACGAACCTGACTCTTGCCTTAATTGCACCGCCTGGCAGAATAATTATCTGCCCTCTCTGGAATTTGGATAGCCACTGTTTATCTAGGATTTTCCCAGATATCTGACGCCCACCATGCCTGAATTCCCACTTTGAATTACCCAAATAGTCGGGCTTTTTAATCTGTAAAACCATAGGGTTTTCAATAATTTTTGTTTCGACACCTATAATGTCTATAGGCTCCGTTTCTGCAAGATACTCACTATATCTAATTGCAATATCTTCAGATTCGTAACCATATTTTGCAAGATCGTTACTGGAAAGAGGTTGAATTGCTTTGTTCAGAGCAGACATATCTCTGAATACCTTGTACTGTTCGATAGGCTTATAAATTATTTGGCCATTCAATTCAGTGGTTCGAGCCATATCTATCAATTCTTGTTGAGTATTTTCTATGAGTTTGCGACTTATTACCTTGTCGCCCTTTTCGAGCGATTTTATTAGCGTCCTGACGCCTTGAAGTAAATATCCCCCGATAATTCTACGAATATTAAGGTCGCGAATATCTCCTTCATCTATGCTTTTTAGCTGGTTCCGCATCCAGGTTTTAATTGACCCAGAAGTCACGTCCGATAACGTCAATACAGGGTCAATTTTAAAGGGAACCGAAGACAATAGATCGTTGTTAACGATTCTTATTGCCTCGATTAAATTTTGCATGGTTTTAAATATACGCTCTGGGTTCTCCGAATTTTTTTCAAAACTAATCTGAAAATAGAATTTATCGCTGCGATTCATGTTAATTCCCATGTCATTGCTAAATCTGATTATACATGGTAACGAAAGAAGCTGCCTCGCCAGCAAGCAATGGCATGATATTTGGCAATGGCTTGGATAGTGGGAAGATATTAGATTTAGAAACGTCAAGAATAGCAATTACGGCTTGGCTATCCGTTGTTTTTCGCAATGCTAACTCCATTAAACACAGAACAATTATGCTTTTTGCTTTGGACAATCCCTCATTCTTAAAATAGAGTTTAATAATATATTCCGTATCGTTGATTCTCAGACCCAGCTCTGGATTAATAATAATGGGTAGTTCGCCGATATCCCATATTTTACGGGGAGGGTCAAACCAAGTTATCTTTTTTCTGCCTAAGAACTTCTTGTAACCATTGACGGCTTCGGGGTACCTTTTTCCTTTCTTGTTATCGGACAGGTCCTGGAGCACTTTATCAAAATATTTCTTATCTGTGAGCCCTCCTTTAGGCGATCGCTCCGACGTATGCGGGAATGTCGATGCGCGCCGGGCAGGCGTTGTGGCACGGCGGCTCGCAAT
>JAJZPI010000054.1 GCA_021811275.1 Deltaproteobacteria bacterium | reverse complement strand
GATCATGTCGTTCTATCCCCGCAGAGAGGAAACCTTGGCGCTCAACGTCGTGCCAAGGCGTTTGGCCACCACCAGGATGATGGCCAGAACCAGGGTTGCCTCGGCCGCGGCCAGGCCCATGATGAGCAAGGTGCCCAGCTGGCCCAGCTCATCGGAGGCCGGGGTCAGGCGGGCGCTGGCCACCAGGGCCAGGCCGGCGCCGTTGAGCATCAGCTCCACCGAGATGAGCATGCCCACCAGGGTCTTGCGGCTGGTGATCCCGAACAGGCCCAGGGCCAGCAGGACGAGCGCCGCCAGGTGAAAAAGGACCAGAGGGTTCACTTGCCCTTCCTCCTCTCGAAGCCCAGGAGCACCGCCCCGGCCATGGCCGCGAAGAGCACCACCGAGATAAGCTCGAAGGCCAGGACGTATGGACCGGCCAGGAACTCGCCCAGCTTAAACAGCGAGGTCTCCGGCTTGAGCGGAACGGCCTGGGGCGCGAAGCGGGCCACCGCCCCGGCCAGGATGGCCGCCGGGACCAGCCCGGTGAGACCGGCCAGGACCAGGCGGCCGCCCACCTTGGGGGGCTCCTCGCCGCCGGCCTCGCCGTCGGGGCCCTTGGTGAGCATGATGGCAAAGAATATCAGCACGCTCACCGCCCCCACGTAGATGAGTATCTGCATGAAGGCCAGGAAGGGAGCGGCCATGAGCAGGTACATGCCCGCCACCCCGAAAAGGGTGAGGATCAGGCCCAGGAGGGCCCGCACCAGGCTCGCGGAGCCTACCGCCATGATCCCGCCCGCCAGGATGATGAGCAGGTAGAGGCCGTAGGCCGGCAGGGCCAGCATCTGTTGCAGGTCAGCGTCCATACCATTACGCTCCTAGGCGGCCTTGACGCCCTGGCTAGAGGCGGCCTTGGCCCGCAGCCTGGCCAGCAGGTCGAACTCGAACTCCTGCCGGGATCTGCCGACCAGATAGGCCTCACGGGACCAGGCCAGCGAGGACACCGGGCAGTTCTGCACGCACAGCCCGCAGAGGCTGCAGTAGTTGTAGTTGAGGCGGAAGGAGTCCAGCACCCGCTCGGCCTTGCCCGTCGGCGGGGCTTTCTTGATGGAGCCGGGCAGAATGACCTCCTGGGCCAGCATTAGTTCGCCCGCGCCCCCCGCCGGCCTTGGCTTGCCCTCGCCCACCACGTGCATGGTCAGGCTGAGGCAACCCGAGGGACAGTTGTCCACGCAGATACCGCACATGATGCACTTGGGGGTGAGGGGGTCGTCCTCGCGCGCCACCAGATCGCAATGGCCCCGGTAGGTGCCAAGGTTGTCCACCTCCTTGCGGGGGTAGTGGACGGTCAGCTTGGGCTTGAAGAACTCAATGCCCGTGACCTTCATGCCCACCACCATGCTCCACAGGCTTTTTATGGTTTGGCCGAGAGTTGCCATGGGCTAACCCACCAGTTTCATGATGAGGGCGGTGGCCAGAAGGTTGGCCAGGCCCAGGGGGATGAGCCATTTCCAGCACACGTTGAGGAGCTGGTCGAAACGCACCCGTGGGAAGGTCCAGCGGAACCACATCATCGCCGCCAGCATGGCGTAGATCTTTATGACCATCCACCACCAGCCGGGGGCGACGGGGCCGTCCCAGCCGCCCATGAACAAAACCGCGGCCATGCCGCAGATGATGATCATGTACATGTATTCGGCCAGCATAAACAGGCCAAAGCCCATGCCCGAATACTCGGTGTGATGGCCGGCGGTCAGCTCGCTCTCGGCCTCGGGCAGGTCGAAGGGGGCGCGATTGGTCTCGGCCGTGGCGGCGATGAAGAACATCACGAAGGCCAGGGGCTGCACCCAGAGGTTCCAGTGCAGGATGCCGCTCTGATGGCCCGCGATCACGTTCAGGTTCAGGGAGCCGCTCTGGAAGGCGATGCACAGCACCGTCAGGAGCAGGGGAATCTCGTAGGCCACCGACTGACTGACCGCGCGCGCCGCACCCAGGAGCGAATATTTGTTGTTGGACCCCCAGCCGGCCAGGCACAGGGCCAACACGTTCAGGCCCGAGAAGGCCAGGATGAGCACCACGCCCACGTTCAGCTCCATGCCCGTGAGCAGGGGGCTGAAGGGTATGGGCAGGAAGCACAGGGGCACCGGCATCACCGAGAGAATGGGAGCCAGCCAGAACAGGGGCCGGTCCGCGCCCCGGGGAGTGACCAGCTGCTTGCCGATAAGCTTCAGGGCGTCGGCCAGGGGCTGCAGCAGGCCGTGGGGGCCTACCTCGAAGGGGCCGGGGCGTCGCTGGATGAAGCCGACCACCTTCCGCTCCATCCACACCAGGACCAGGCCGTTCAGACCCACGAATCCCAGCAGGGCCAGGAGGGCGATGACCAGCTGCACCAGGGGGTTGGCGAGTAGGGCCGTCATCGGTCGATCTCCGGAATGACCAGGTCCAGGCTGCCCATGATGGAGATGGCGTCTCCCAGCAGGGTGCCTTGGGAAAGCTCGGCGAACAGGCTCAAGTTGCTGAAGCTGGGCGAGCGCAGTTTAAGACGATAGGGCTTGGGCGAGCCGTCGCTGACGATGTAGACGCCGATCTTGCCGCGCGCGCCCTCGACCGAGTAGTAGACCTCGCCGGGCTCGGGGATGAAACGGTCGGGCAGGTCCGGATTCAGGAAGGGACCTTCGGGCAGCTTGTCCAGGGCCTGCTCGATGATGCGCACGCTCTGGACCATCTCGGCCACGCGCACGTCGTAGCGGTCCATGGCGTCGCCGGCCTTGCCCACCGGAACATCGAAGTCAAGCTGGTCGTAGACCGAGTAGGGCTCGAAGCGGCGCACGTCGTAGGCCACGCCCGAGCCCCGCAAAACCGGTCCCGTGGCGCCGTAGCGCCGGCACATCTCCACCGGCAGGACTCCGATGTCCACGCAGCGGCCGCGCAGAATCATGTTGCCAGTGACCAGCTCGTGGAACATGGGAATACGGGCCTTGAACTGGGCCAAGAAGGCCCTGAGATCGCTGATGAACTTCTCGCCGATGTCGGCGCTGACGCCGCCGAAGCGGTAGTAGCAGTAGGTCAGCCGCGAGCCCGTGACCATCTGGAGGATGTCCATGATGCGCTCGCGATCGGCGAAGGCGTAGAGGATGGGAGTGAAGGCGCCCAGGTCCAGAAGATAGGCCCCCCACCAGAGCAGGTGGGAGGAGATGCGGTTGAGTTCGCAAGTGATGACCCGGATGAACTCGGCCCGCTCCGGCACCTCGATGCCCATCAATTTTTCCACCGCGCCCACGTAGGCCCAGTTCCAGCCCAGGGCATGCAGGTAGTCGACCCGGCCCATGTTGGGCAGGTATTGGAGGTAGGTCTTCACCTCCCCCATCTTCTCGTGCATGCGGTGGATGTAGCCCAGCACCGGCTCGGCCTTCTTGACGTACTCGCCGTCAAGTTCCACCACCACGCGCAAGACGCCGTGGGTGGAGGGGTGCTGGGGACCCAGGTTGAGGATCAGGGTATCCCCGTCGCCGGTGTGGGTGGTGGTGAAGTTCTGGGTGTAAAAATCACCCACCATCCCGTAGTTAGCCTCCAGCGCCATGGGCCTAGCCTTCCTCGCCCGTTTCGAACTGCTCGAAGTGCCGCTCGGCCATGCGGGCGGCCAGGTTGCGGCGCGAGCACTCGGGGCAGACTCCCTGGTTGGGCGGCGGCACCTTGCTGTCTCCGGCCCGCTCGTTGATCTCCTTCAGATCCAGCACCGGTCCGAAGCGCTTGCCGCAGCTTACGCACTCGATGAGCTTGACCCGGGAGGCCTCCCGGCCCTGGACCAGGATGCGGCGCTCGCCGTCTTCGTCGATCATCTTGATGGTCTGGACCGGACAGATGCGCGCGCAGGCCCCGCAGGCGATGCAGAATTCGGAGGCCCGGTCGAAGGCCGTGGCCACCGTGATCTCCACCCCGCGGCCCGACAGGGTCAGGGTCTTGCCGCCCACCCGTTCACAGACCCGGGCGCAGAGCCCGCACATGATGCACTGCTTGTCGTTGGGCGCGAAGCGGGTGAAGTCGGCGCCGTACTCCCGGCCCAGTTCCTCGAGCAGCTCCGAGCCCCGGCAGCGGGTGTAGAGCATTTCGATGATGAGCTTTCGGCCCGCGCGCACCCGCTCGGAGTTGGTGAACACCTGGGCGTCACGGCGTAGGGGGTAGTTGCAAGCGGTGACCAGGCGCGGTCCGCGTCCCTCGTCCACCTCCACCGTGCAGAGCCGGCACATGGCCGCCGGCTCCAGGGCGTCGTTGTGGCAAAGGGTGGGGATGCGCACCCCGTTGGCGCGGGCGACTTCCAAAATGGTCTGGCCCGATGTCGCCGCGACCTCATTTCCGTCCATGATGATCTTCATGCTCGCCGTCCTTTTTGGCCTCTCACACTGCCTGGCGGCTGTCTACAAGACCTTGATCGCCTTGAACTTGCAATTCTTGTAGCACTCCATGCACTTTATGCAGAGCGACTGGTCGATCGAGTGCGCCTTCTTCTTCTCGCCGGAGATGGCCTGGACCGGACATTTCCTGCGGCACAGGCCGCAGCCGGTGCAGGTTTCCGCCTGGATCTCGTAGTGGAAGAGCTTCTTGCAGACGCCGGAGGGGCACTTCTTCTCGCGGATGTGGGCTTCGTACTCCTCGGGGAACCAGCGGATGGTGCTCAAGACCGGGTTGGCCGCCGAGGTGCCCAGGCCGCAGAGCGAGAAGCTGTTGGTGAAGGTGCCTATCTCCTGCAGGAGCTGTATGTCGCCCTCGCGGCCCTCTCCTTGGGTGATGCGGGTCAGGATCTCCAGCATGCGGGTCAGGCCTTCGCGGCAGGGGCTGCACTGGCCGCAGGACTCCTCAACCAGGAAGTTGATGAAGTAGCGGGAGACCTCCACCATGCAGGTGTCCTCGTCCATGACGATCATGCCGCCGGAGCCCATCATGGACCCGACCTCGGCCAGCTTGCCGAAACCCACGTTGATGTCCAGGAACTTGGCCGGGATGGGGATGCAGCCGCCGGAGGGGCCGCCGGTCTGCACCGCCTTGAGCTCGCGTTTGTTGGGGATGCCGCCGCCGATGCCGTAAACGATCTCGCGCAGGGAGGATCCCATGGGCACCTCCACCAGGCCGACGTTGTGCACGTTGCCGGTGAGCGCGAAGACCTTGGTCCCGGCCGAGCGCTCGGTGCCGTAGGACTTGAACCAATCGGCGCCCTTGAAGATGATGTCGGGGATGTTGGCGAAGGTCTCGACGTTGTTCAGGTTGGAGGGGCTGTCGCGGAAGCCCTTTTCCACCGAGCGGATGTACTTGGGCCGCGGGCGGCCCACCTTGCCCTCCAGGGAGGACATCAGCGCGCTGGATTCGCCGCAGACGAAGGCGCCGGCTCCAGTGGAGACCGTCAGCTTGAAGCTGAAGTCGGTGCCCATGATGTTGTCGCCCAAGAGCCCCATGGCCTCGGCCTGCTTGATGGCCGCGGTCAGTGTGCGTACCGCCAGGGGATACTCGGCCCGGCAGTAGATGTAGCCCCGATTCGAGCCCACGGCGAAGGCGCTGATGGCCATGCCTTCCAGCACGCTGTGAGGGTCGCCTTCCAGGAGCGAGCGGTCCATGAAGGCGCCGGGGTCCCCTTCGTCAGCGTTGCAGATGACGTAGCGGGTGCCTTCAACGCGTGCGCAGGAATCCCACTTCAAGCCGGTGGGGAAGCCCGCCCCGCCGCGGCCCCGAAGCTTGGAGTTCATGACCTCGTCGATGACCTGACGCGGGCCCATGGAACTCAAGCACTTGGCCAGCGCTTGGTAGGCCCCGTGGGTCAACGCGTCTTCGATATTGAAGGGGTCGATCTTGCCGATGTTCTTGAGAACGATGCGGCTCTGCTTGGAGTAGAAGGGTATCTCGGCCACCCTCTGCACGGGTTCCTTGGAGTCCGGGGGCTTGTAGAGGAGCCTCTTGATGGGCTCGCCGCCGATGAGCGTGGTCTTGACGATTTCCTCCACGTCGTCGACGGAGACCTGCTGATAGAACAGGTCCATGGGCTCGATGACCACCAAGGGCCCGCGTGAGCAGAAGCCGTGGCAACCGGTGCGCTTGACGCGGGGGACCACCTTGCCTTCCCAGCCGGCCTCGGCCACGGCCTTCTTCATGGCGTCGATGACGTCCAGACTGCCGGAAGCCTGGCAGCCGGTGCCGCAGCAGACTATGACCTTGGGGGCGTTGGGATCGTTCTTGGTCAGAAGCTCGCGGCGGTAGGCCTCGAGGTCAGCGGGAGAGATGATCCTCCTCACCTCGTCGGCCACCTGCGCTGCGCTGCTAGGTTGAGACATGGCTCCTCTCCCCTACTCGGCGTTGATCCGCTCAATGAATTTGTCGAGCGTGCTGATGTCGGCCTTGGGGTAGTATTTTTCGTCTTCGACCACCACCGGGGCCACGGCGCAGGCGCCCACGCAGTTGACCACTTCCAAAGTCAGCTTCATGTCCTCCGTGGTGCCGCCCGGGGACACGGACATCTTCTCGATCATGTGCTCCACCATGCGGTGGCTGCCCCGCAGGTGGCAGGCGGTGCCGGTGCAGATTTGCAGGATGTGCTTGCCCTTGGGGATCAGGCTGAACGAGGCGTAAAAGGTGGCCACCTCGTAGATCTTGGTCAGCGGCACCCCGATCGACTGGGAAAGGTAGCGCAGGGCCGGCTCCGGCAGGAAGCGGTATTCATGCTGGATGGCCTGCATCATCATGATCATGGTTTCGCGGTTGCCGCCGAAATCCTCGTTGATGATCCGGTCCAGGAGCATGAAGTCGACTTCCGGCTCCTGGCAGATGATCTCGGTAGCGGGTTCGCTAGCGGCCATCAGATCCTCCTTGGCTCCATTGCCTGCCCCCGCGGGGGCTCCCCGCTTTAGCGCGGGGCCTGATCAATCGCCAGCGCCCGAACCGGCGCGGGCGCAGGTTTTACTCGGTGTCGTCCTGGGCCTCTTCGTCCATGGCATGGAACTCCAGGCAGCCGGTGGTGCAGACCGTGGCGCACACCGGCTTGAGGCCCTGGTCCAGGCGGTCCTTGCAGAGGTCGCACTTGGTGGCCTTGGCGGTCTGGGGGTTCCACTGCACCGCGCCCCAGGGACAGGCCACCACGCAGGCCGCGCAGCCTACGCACTTGGTCTCGTCGACGAAGACCACGCCGTCCTTTTCGCGCTTGGTCATGGCGCCGGTGGGACAGGCCGCCACGCAGACCGGATGGTCGCAGTGGAAGCAACCCATGTAGACATAGGCCTCCCTCGGCAGGTTGCGCACCTTGCGCTTGCCCATCACCACGATCTGGCAGAGCCGGGGCCCTTCGGGCAGGTCCTTGTTCTTCTGACAATAGACCTCGCAACTCAAGCAACCGATGCAGCGGTCTTTGTCCTGGGTCAGAAAATATTGGCTCATCATCGGCTCCTTCCCGGATAACCTGGGGCTCGTTTGCCCGGCGTCTGGGCTGCGGACGGGCCGGGACCCGGCCGCCGGCCTAACCTACAGCTCGGAATCCACCAAAATCTCCAGGGGCAGCAGGCCCCTCAAGGACTTGCGGCCCTGTTCCTTGACCAGCGGATTGATCCCCAAGTCTTCGGGCAGCAGCAAGGGCTTGAGGTTGGGATGGTCTTCGAAGACCACCCCGAAGAAGTCGAAGCACTCGCGCTCGTGCCAGTCGGCCCCGGAGAATACCGAGGAGATGGAGGGCGCGCGCTTGTCCGCCTGGGGGACGAGCACCCTTAGCACCAAGCGCTCGCTTTTGTCATAGCGGTCAAAGTGGTAGACCAGCATGACACCCTCTTCCGCGTCCACCCCGGAGATGGCCTCCAGGAAGGCACCGCGCTCCAACAGGAGGCGGACCGCCGGCAGTAGGTTTGGAGGGTCCAGGAACAAGCTGTAGTGGACGCCGGTTTTGGCGTAGTCGCACTCGGCCCTGGCCCAGGCCTCGATTCTGGCCAGGTCCTCGGTCAGGCTGTGCTCTGGCTGGCTCATGCGCGCTTGTCCTCCACCGGCTCGGGCCACCAGCGGCGGCCGGTGATCTTCTTCTGCAGCTCGAACATGCCCTCCAGCAGGCCCTCGGGCCGGGGCGGGCAGCCGGGCACGTACACGTCGACGGGGATGATCTTGTCCACGCCCTCGATGATGCCGTACTGGCCCTCGAAGCAGAAGGGACCGCCGCTGATGGCACAGTTGCCCAGGGCGATGACCCACTTGGGCGCCGGCATCTGCTCATAGAGCCTGATCACCGCTGGGGCCATTTTCTTGGCCACGGTGCCGGCGACGATCATGACATCTGACTGGCGCGGCGAGGGCCTGAAAACCTCAGCCCCGAAGCGGGAGATGTCGAAGCGGGCCATGCCCACGGCCATCATCTCGATGGCGCAGCAGGCCAGGCCGAAGGTCATGGGCCAAAGGGCCATGGACCGGCAGAGGTCGACGATCTGCTGGACCGGTTTTGCGTTGACCAGCGGATCCTGGATACTGCTGACGGCCCTGGCTAGAGGCTGATGCGTCTGGGCCATGTGAAGACTCCTTTGCGCCAGAAATAGACCACCGCCAGCGCCAGCACGCCCACGAAAATGACCAGCTCCCAGAAGGCGGCCCAACCCTGGCTCGACGGGTAGAAGGCCGCCACCGGGAAAAGGTAGAGCACGTCCACGTCGAAGGCCAGGAAGAGCAGGGCGTAGAAGTAATAATTGATGCCCCAGCTCACCCGCGAGGTGCCGTAGGGGGTCACGCCGCACTCGTAGGGCAGGGCCATGTCTCCGCCCCGGGCCTTGGGGGCCAGGATCAGGGAGCCCAGGAGGGGCGCCCCCCCGAAAACCACTCCCATGATCAGGAAGATGATTATGGCCAGGTTCAGCAAATCAAACTGCATAAGCCCGTTTGCCTCCGCTGCTTGAGCCGAGGGGCGCGCTCTCCACGAAACGCTCCCCCAAGACCGCCGCTCCGGCCGGGCGATTGGGCCGGCGGGCGGAAATGAACTTTGACGATTCCAGGGCCGAGGGGTTGCCAGGCGGGGCGGGGTCTGGCGGGCGGACCCCACCGGGGCAGCGCCGTTGGCTGGTTAGGGGCATTTGCTATTTGCCTTGCGCCTGGTTGCAATCACTTGGCCCCCTGGTGGGGGGCCCCGGCCGGCTCGTTTTGCTTATCACCGCAAAAAAACGTGGATTTAACTAGCGCGAGTCCTAGGTTTTTTTGCACGGATGCCGCGATGGTGTCAAGAAAATTTAAAATAATTTGTTCACAAACTAAAACTAAAAGATCAATACGCCAAACAGGTTTTTTTAAATTATTATTAATTTACGCTATGTTATCCTAGGCAAATTCATCAAAGCCCCTATGGTTTATTGCACAATTTCAGCAAATTGTGCAATCTTTGTTCATTAGCAATTGGCCCGCTATGAATTATCCTGTCTGCGGCCACAGGGTTCAATTGGCAACATGGGCACGAACCCGCGCCAAGGCGGGCGGTCGCCGAGCCGCCGCTAGTCCGGCAAGCCCCACGATCTGAGGCGGTTACGGCGCCGGCTATAGAAAGAGATGAAAAAGCCGTCAGAACTACGTAGAATACGGGGGCAATCGAGCAGCCCCAAGGGAGTCTCCACATGATCACGCCGGAAATAGCACCCGCCAATTTCATCCGCAACATCATAGAGAATGATCTGGCCACCAACAAATGGGGCGGCAGGGTGGTCACCCGCTTCCCCCCCGAGCCCAACGGCTACCTCCACATCGGCCACGCCAAGAGCATCTGCCTGAATTTCGGCCTGGCCCAGGAGTTCAAGGGGAGCTGCCACCTGCGCTTCGACGACACCAACCCCACCAAGGAGGAGACCGAGTACGTCGAGTCCATCGAGGCCGACGTGCGCTGGCTGGGCTTCGACTGGGGGGAGGACCTCTTCTACGCCTCCGACTACTTCCAGGCCCTCTACGACCACGCCGTCGCCCTCATCAAGCAGGGCAAGGCCTATGTGGACGACCAGAGCGCCGAGGCCATCCGCGCCACCCGGGGCACCCTGACCGAGCCGGGAAAGGACAGCCCCTGGCGCTCGCGCACGGTCGAGGAGAACCTGGACATCTTCACGCGCATGGCCGCTGGAGAATTCGAAGACGGCAGCCGGGTGCTCAGGGCCAAGATCGACATGGCCCACCCCAACCTGCACATGCGCGACCCAACCCTCTTCCGCATCCGCAAGGTAAGCCATCACCGCACCGGCGGCAAGTGGTGCGTCTACCCCATGTATGACTACACCCATTGCATCAGCGACTCCATCGAGGGCATCACCCACTCCATCTGCACCCTGGAGTTCGAGGACAACCGCATCCTCTACGACTGGTTCCTGGACGAATTGGCCCTCTACCACCCCCAGCAGATCGAGTTCGCGCGCCTGAACCTGGAATATGTGGTGGTCAGCAAGCGCAAGCTTCTGACCCTGGTCAAGGAGGGCCACGTGGGGGGATGGGACGACCCGCGCATGCCCACCCTGAGCGGGCTTAGGCGCCGGGGCTTCACGCCCGAGTCCATCCGGCTTTTTTGCGAACGCATCGGCGTGGGCCGCAAGGAGAGCTGGATCGGCATGGACGTGCTGGAAAAGGCCGTCCGCGATGACCTGAACCCCAAGGCGCCCCGGGTCATGGGAGTTCTGGACCCTCTGAAGGTGGTCATCGACAACTACCCCGAGGGCCAAGTGGAGGAACTCGAGGCGCCCTATTTCCCCGACGACCCGCCGCGCATGGGCTCGCGCAAGGTGCCCTTCTCCCGCGAACTCTACATCGAACGCGAGGATTTCCTGGAGAGCCCGCCCAAAAAGTTCTGGCGGCTGGCTCCGGGCCGCGAGGTGCGCCTGCGTTGGGCCTACTTCGTCACCTGCACCGGCTTAGTCAAGAATGACCAGGGTGAGGTCATCGAGGTGCATTGCGCCTATGACCCGGCCACCAAGGGCGGGGACTCCCCCGACGGGCGCAGCCCCAAGGGCACCATCCATTGGGTGAGCGCGCCCCAATCCCTGACGGCCGAGGTGCGTCTGTACGACCGGCTCTTCGCCGTGCCCCGGCCCGACAGCGAGGAGCGGGACTTCCGCGACCTGCTCAACCCCGACGCGCTCAAGATCATCCCCCATGCCGCCTTGGAGCCCAGCCTGGCCGGGGCCCGGGCGGGAGAGCGTTTCCAATTCGAGCGCAAGGGCTATTTCTTCGCCGATCCCCAGGATTCGGCACCGGGCAAGCCGGTCTTCAACCGCATCGTGACCCTGCGCGACAGCTGGGCCAAAATCGTGGAGGCCCAGAAGAAGGGACGCTGATACCGGGAGAAGCGGCCCAAGAGCGCCGGCGAGAACGGCGGCTCCCCAGCCGCTCGCGGAGCTTGGGTCCCCACCTGACCGCTGGCGATCCCCCGCCGGGCCTTTCAGGTCAGGCGTGGGTCCAGGGCCCTTTCTCAACCCCTGGCACGCCGAGCGCGCAAGCGCTCGCGAGGCGGGGCAAAACCGGGGGTCCCCACAAAGCTTGTTTTGTGGGGTCGGACCGCACTTTTGCCCTGCGCCAATCGGCGATCAAGGCCATGTATGGGTTTGATCGCATATTGGTATGGCAGGGCGCGGCGCGCTCATGCCTTGCAGGCGTGCGTTCCAATCCGCCCGCTAATAACCCGCCGCGGACCGTCCGCCGTCAGGCCCGAAAGAAATCTTGCGCTTGAACGGCAATCCGGGGGACCGGTGTTTGACGGAACTCGCGGGAACGCAAAAAGAAAGGGCCGGGGGAGACCCCGGCCCTTGGGTGCGAAAGCTTCAAGCGGTTCTTAGAACACGAACTTGAACTGAAGGCCGCCCAACCACTCGTTGCCCATGTCCTGGTTGGTAGCGGGGCTGTCGCCGTACATAAAGTAGCTGAACTCGGGCTGGATGGTGAAATTCTTGGTGACCTGGTAGGGCAGGGCCACGAAGTAGGCGCGGCGATCGTAGTTGTCGTTCCGGTAGCCGTTGGAGGACTTCCAGAAGTCGTTCTCGATACGCACCTGGCCGTAGCCGGCGGTGGCGGTCAGAGCGCCGACCTTGTACTCGAGGGCCAGCACGCCGCCGGTCTCCTTGGTGTCATACTCCTTGCCGGTGGCCGAGAAGACGGGAACGATCATCGGCGCGGACTTCATGGCGGTGTTCTGCTCGCCGAGCCACTCGCTCTCGGTGTTGGAACCGGTGTGGATCTGGAACTTGGCGGTGAAGGGGCCCACGGTGTACTTGATGGGCAGGACGGCGATCCAGCTGTTGTAGTTGTCGTCCCAACCCGCGGCCACGCCCTGGTACTTCAGCTGGCTCCAGCCGAAGCCGGGGGTGGTCATGAAGCCGCCGGCCTTGAACTCGACCGCGACGTCGAAGCGGGGCACGTTGGCGTACATGTCGGCGCCGGCGATGGAGGTCGCGTACTCGGCGGCAGGCTGCACGGCGGCGATGGCGAAGCCGAAGTTGCCCGACTTCCACTCGAAGCGCACCTGGGGCGAACGGCCGCTGTAGATGAAGCCCCAGTTGGTCAGGCCATTCTTGGCGCTCTGGACGATGCCCATGCTCTGCAGCGGGGCGTAAGCCAGGGAGCCCACCCAGCCATCGGTCTGGCCGGCGATCAACTGGCAATTGCCGACCTTCCACCAGCCGTAGGCGAAGCGCATGGTGACGGATTCTTGGTCGTTGGCCTTGGCCGAGACGCCAACCTCAACCAAACCACCGGTGGTCTTGTCGGCGCTGGTCCAGGTGCCGCGCAGGTAGCTGCTGGAAGAAAGCTGCAGGAACGCCGTGGTGACGTCATCCCTGCGGTTGGTGGTGAGCTCCTTGGACAGGTTCTGGTAGCCAAGGTCGGTAAAGATGCGGCCGCCCAGGACGGCGCTGGGGCCGGGCTCGGTGGCCTGGGCCCAGGCCGAGACGCTCATGGCCACCACGGCCATGATCGCCAAGGCAATCAGAAAGACCTTTTTCATTCCTCTTTCTCCTTTTCTCGATTAACCAGCATCGAACTCTAAAAACAACCAGCGGGCGCTTGAGTCAACTTCCCTCGGCGGGCGCACCCCGGACCGCCGGTGGAAACCTTGCCTTGCTTATCGTTATCCCTCAACCGTGCTCCAAAAATGGGTAGGCTGCGAATACGATCCCCATTATTAATGATCATTTATCCCGGAAGCCCTTCGGGGTGTCAAGCGAAAAAATAGTGACGAAAACCAAGTAGTAGCGCCCCTGGGCAGCCCAGTGGGGCCTCCCCCCCGAAAATACCATGTGATATTTTTCCCTTATATGCGCCAGCCATGCATTCGGCGTCCATAGGCCACCGCTCATGTCTGCTTGGGCCTCTGGCCTGCCCCCGCCAGCTCCTCCACCACCTGCTTGTGATCGTAGGCCTCCAGGATGCGCTCCATGAGGTCGTCGAGCTTGACCGGCTTGATCAGGTAGTCGAAGGCCCCGAGTTCCAGGCCCTCCATGCCCGACTCCACCGAGGCGTGGCCGGTCAGGAGCACCACCTCCACCAAGGGGTGGCGGCTCTTGATCTCCCTCAGAACCTGCAGGCCGTCCATGCCCGGCATCTTGACGTCAAGCACGACCACGTCCGCGGGATTGCCCGCCAGCCAGGCCAGAGCCTCCTCTCCGCTGCCCAGGCCGTAAGCCTCGAGCTTGCGTAGTTGCAAGCGCTCGACCAAGGGCTCCAGGAAGTCCCTTTCATCATCGACCACCAATACCTTGAAAGACTTCACGGCCCTCTCCTCCCTTGGTTCCGGGCCTCCAAGGAGCCCGTCCAGCCTTTGGTCCCGTCAGCACTAGGCTTGTTTGCCCTCGGCCAAAACCTTGGGGATGCGCACGAAGAAGGTGGCCCCGTGTCCGGGTTTGCTGTAGAAGGTCAGATCCCCGCCCAACTTTTGCATTATCGAGTGGCTTATGGAAAGCCCCAACCCCGTTCCCTGCCCCGGGGCCTTGGTGGTGAAAAAGGGGTCGAAGATGCGCTCGGACACGTCCTTGGGAATGCCCGGCCCGTCATCGGCCACGGATATCACCACTTGGTCCCCGTCCAGTTGGCAGCCCAGGTCTATATGGCCGCCCTCGCCCACCGCGTCCAGGGCGTTGTTGACCAGGTTAAGGACCACCTGCTGCAGCTGGGCCCGGTCGGTGCGGATGCGGGGGATGCCGGCATCGATGCTGGTGGCCAGTTGCACGTGGCGGAACATGGCCTCCTTGTCCAGGAATGAACAAGTCTCCTTGATGACCTCGCCGATGTCCACCGCGTCCAGATGGGGCTCCATGCGCCGGGCGAAGCCCAGCAGCCGGTGGGTCACCGCCCGCGCCCGCTCCACGTGGTGCTGGATCTTGGCCACGTTCTCCTTGAACTTGGCCCCCCGGGGCGCGGTCTTGACGAACTCCTCGTCCATGAGGTCGTCCATTAGCCCGGCCATCTCCCCGATGGCGGCCAGAGGGTTATTGATCTCGTGGGCCACCCCGGCGGCCATGCGCCCCAGGGAGACCAGGCGCGCCGAGTGCACCAACTGGGCGTCGATGCCGGCCCGCTGGCGATCCATGTTCTCCAGCTGGCGCACCAGCAGCCTGACCAGAAACATCACCGCCGCCACGATCATCAGGCTGCCCAAGCCGAGGATCGCCACCTCCAGGTTGCGGGCGGTCGCCATGACCCCGGCACCCTCGCCGGCGTCCTGCTCCACCACCAGCAGCCAGTCTTCCTTGGACAGCCAGGCGTAGGCGGTCTGCAGGCGGCCGCGGGCGCCTTCGCGGGAGATCACGTTCAACCCCGGCGGCACAACCTTCAACTCCACTCCGCTGGCGTCCATCACCGCCCCGCCGAAACGCGACGGGGTCTGGTAGCGTCCGTCGCGGTTGACGATGAAGGCGTCGCCGCTGGCTCCCACCTGGGCCTGGCGCACCAGGTTGTTGAAAACCTCCGAGTCGATGGTGGCCCTGAGAATCCAGGAGCGTTCTCCATCGTTGTTTTTGACAGCGATGACGAAGTGGGGCACGGCCCGTATGCCCAGGAAGATGTCGCTGACGTACACCCCCCGCATCATGGTCTGTTTGAACCAGTCAAAGTCCTTGTAGTTCTGGTGCTCCAGGGGATAGGGCCCGGCGTAGACCAGGTGGTCGCCGTTCTTGTCGATGATGCCAAGGTCCAAAAATGTCCAGGAGCGGCGGTTCAGCAGGGCGAAGACCTGTTGGAGCCGACCGGGGGCCAAAAGGTCGTCAAGGGAGGCGGTGTTGACCAGCACCTCCAGCTGGGCCGTGCGCTCGGCCAGGAATATCTGCACCGCGCTGGCCCGGTTGGCGGCCAGCCGGCGCAGGTCGTCCTTGACGCGCTCCTCGTTACTGATCGTGAAGTAAGAGTAGATGGCCGCGCCCAAAAGATTCAGCGGCACCAGGGCCATCAACAGGGCGATGATGGTCATCTTACGTGCCAGCTGGGCGTACGGCTTTTTGCTTCCCACAGGCATGGCCGCTAGGCTCCCGAGGTTTCCAGGTTGAAGTTTCCTTGGCGGAAGGCCTCGGCCAGCCAGTCCACCATGCGCCGGTCGCTGGTGAGCATGTCCATCTGCCTGGTGAATAGGATCAGCCGGGCCAGGTCGCCCAGGCGCTTCTTGGTGGGCTCCTGCTCGTACTTCTTGAGAAAGGCGCTGACCACATCGCCGGTCTGGTTGATTTCAAAGCCCAGGTCGGCCAGGATGCGGCCGATGAGCTCGCAGCGGAGGTTGCGCCGGTCTTCGTCGGCGGCCCCGCCGGAGAAGCGGAAAGAGATGTAATTGTCGTTCTGGTTGGGCCCGCAGAAACAATCCAGGGCGGCGAAGTGGTAGCCCACCCGGGAGTTGAAGTTCATGTAGTCGGCGCTGATGATGGCATAGGCCCTTTCGCCCATGGCGCGGACCTTGCCGTTGTCCGGGGGCGGGTTGATAAGGGCCGCGGAAAAGACCGAGGCCAGGCCCTTGACGTTTATGGGCCGGGGCCGGTCCCACTCCACCCGGGGGTCCAGGAGCCCTTCCATGAAGGCCCGGCCCGGGGCCGAGGCGAAGTCTTCCCGCGAGACCCGTGGGCCGGCGCCCTCTCTCAGGCCGCCGCCCAAGTCGATCACCCACAGCTCGAAGGGCAGCTTGTGGGCCACCCGCCGGGACTGGGTGCTGGCCGCCTGGCCCAGATGTTCGCCCAGCAGGAACATCTCCTGGAACGACTTTTCGTGCACGAAGCGGATGAGATCGTGGAAGGTTACGCAGCGGCCCGGCGAAAAGCCCGGCGAGCGGGGGTCGGTCAGGGTCAGAGGGGTGATGAGCTGGGCGGCGCGATACCAGCCGGGCTTGATCCGCTCCACCCGGCGGCGCTGGGCGGAGAGCTCCTCCTGCTCCAACAGCTGCTCCACCCGGCCCGGATAGACCCGGCGGGCCCCGGCGTCGACGGTTATGACCTGGCCGTCCGGTATGGCCTTGGTGGCCCCGGCCGCTCCCACCAGCGCCGGTATGCCGAACTCGCGGGCCAGGGAGGCCATGTGTCCGGTCACCCCGCCCACGTCGGTGACGACCGCCGAGGCTCGGTGCAGCACCGCGGCGAAGGCCGGCGAGGAATGGCGGGTGACCAGCACCGCGCCGTCGGGGAAGCCGGCCAGGTCCTCCTCCGAACGCACCAGATAGGCCGGCCCGGAGCCCGCGCCCGGCCGGGCGGTCTGGCCGCCGCTGACCAGGGGCGCAATGCCCGGATCATGGGCCCGGCCGCCGGTATTGGAAGGCTCCAGGAGCTGCAGGGGCCTGGATTGCAGGATGAAGAAACCGCCGTCCCCGGCCAGCGCCCACTCCACGTCCTGGGGCCGGCCGAACTCCTTTTCCAGCGATAAGCCCAGGCGGGCCAGCTCCACCACCTGCCCGGGCTCCAGCGCCGGCGCCCCGGCCAGCTCCGGGGGGACCTTCTCCCGGCGGTTGCCGCCTTCTCCCCCCACCACCCGGTTTGCCTTGGCTCCCAGCTGGGTGTGGCTCAGCCGCGGTTCGCCCCGGCGGTGCACGCTGAAGACATCGGGAGTCACCGAGCCGTCCACCAGACCCAGGCCCAGGCCGTAGACCGCGCTGATAAGGAGCGGGCCCTGTTCGCCTTGCAGGGGGTCGCGGGTGTACATCACCCCGCTGACCGTGGGCTCGAGCATTCGTTGGGCCAACACCGCCATCTCGGCGTCCTCGTCGCGCATGCCGTTCTTGCGCCGGTAGACGATGGCCTGGGGCGAATAGAGGCTGGCCACCACCTCGCGGTAGGCGGTGAGAACCTCATCGGCGCTCACGCCCAGCACGCTGGTGTACTGGCCGGCGAAGCTAGTCTCCGAGTCCTCGCCGATGGCGCTTGAGCGCAAGGAGAGCTTGACCTCGCCCTGACGGTCGTAGAATTCGCCCAGGGCGTCATCGATGGCCGCCTCTACTTCCGGGGGCAGGGGAGCGCTGCGCACCCGCTCCTGGATGCGCCTGCTCATCTGCAAAAGATCGGGGTAGCCGGGGTCCTCCAGCAGCATGACCGCTTGCCTGAGCTGGCCGCCCAGTCCGGTGTGCTGCATGAACCGCCTGAAAACGTCGGTGGTGATGACGAAGCCGTCGCAGATGGGATGGCCGCTGCGCCAGATCTGGGCCAGGTTGCCGGCCTTGGAGCCCACCAGGTGGCCCTGGTCGCGCTCCACCGAAAGCAGGGGCAGCACCAGCTCGCCTTCGCCGGCGGCCCCGCCCGAGGACAGCACATCGTCGATGTTGTGGCGGATCAGGTCGAAGGAGGGCAGCAGCCCGGTGTAGCGGTCGCTGGAGATGCGGTTCAGATGCCGGATCATCTTGTAGACCTTGGCGGAGGCCGCGATGTAGCGCGAGTGGATGAAATCCAGCCCCACGCCGCCCTCCTCCAGGCGGGTCTCGATCTCGGCGATGATGGAAAGCACCTCGTTGTTGGCGCGAAGAAGATACTTGAACTCGCGGAACTTCAGCCTCAGGTCCTGGAAATCGGCCGAGCCCAGCGGCTGCTTGCCGCCGCCCACCATCCGGCGCAGGGTCTGGCCTAGGCGCTTGACCACCATGGCGCGTGTCGTTGGCCTCCAGCCTCAGTTCCTGATCTTTACCGGCGTCACGTGCCCCTTCAAGGGACCCACGATGCCCACCGGGGCGAATTCCTCCGAGGCTAGTGGAGGCGCGAACCTCTTGAGCGCAAAGCGCGCCCCCGCCACGGTGGCCGCGCACATGGGCACGAAGTACATGCAGAAAGTGGAGGTGACCGTGGACATGTCTTCGACGGCCATCCAAATACTGAAGACCAGCTCGGTCAAGAGCAGCACGTCCATGGTGGCCATTATGGCGATCCTGCGCGGGTCCATGTCAACTCCCTTGAGAGGGTTCGGGCGACCCGGGGGAGGGGAAATCCTCCGGGCCGCCCTTTTCGGGGTACGGTTACTTCTTGTAGATGTTCTGCTTGGTAACGTTCATGATCTTGTGGGCCATGTACTTGTCGCCCTGCATGACGAAACCCACCCGGATCTTGTCGCCCGGGGTCGGCTTGACCCCTATGGAAGCCTCGGAGAGCATGAAGGAAACCTCCTCCAGGCTCTTGTCCACCGGGTTCTTCTCCTTCTCGTTCTTGTCGTTCTTGAGCACCATTACGCCCTTGGCCTCATCGAAATAGACGCAGGTGCCCTGGAAGACCTTGCCCTCGGCGGCCAGGGCCGCGCCGGAGGCGAAGGCCGCCAACATGATGGCCGCGGCCAGGATGACGAACAGCTTGGAGAACTTCATGACTACCTCCTTGCCCAACCTAGTGCGCCGACTCGGGTGCCACGATCCCGGCCTTCTTTTCGCGAATCTCGTTGATGGCTCCGCCGATCATGATCTTGCAGATCACTAGGCTGATGATGGAGATGGAGCCCAGCACGATCACCGTGGCGATGGTGTTGTACTTGAACTCCTTCAAGATGATCGAGCAGAGGCAGGCCAGCACCGCGCAGCCGAAGAGGATGCGGATGCCGTAGCCCTTGGCGTACTTGGTGGCCACGGTGCCGATCTGGGCCCCGATGGCCGCGCCGCAGAGCATCACGAACACGGCCACCATCTCGATGCGGCCCTTCAAGCTGTAGGTGAAGGCTCCGTACAAGCCGGAGATCATGACCTCGAAGAGGTCGGTGCCCACGGCGATATGGGTTGGCGCGCCGATGAAGTAGACCAGGGCGGGCATTCGGATCAGACCGCCGCCGATGCCCAGGAAGCCTGCCAGCACGCCGGTGAGCCAGCTGACGATGATGGGCAGCCACATGGAGCAGTAGATGCCGGCCACGTTGAAGTGCACCATGGGGGGAATCTTGATCTTGTGCAGGGTGGGGGCCCAGTTGATGCCGCCGCTGCCGGCCTTGTGCTCGGCGTTGCCGCCGGCCGCCGCCGCCTTGTCGGCCTTGACCGCCTTGAAGTAGTCGGCGAAGACCAGCCAGGCGATCAGCGCCAGAAGCGCCACGTAGACCCAGCGCACGACGCTCTCAACCTTGCCCAGGCGCTCCAGGAGCATGACCACCTGGGCGCCCATCTCGATTCCGATCATGGTGCCGACGATCATGATCACGCCCAGCTTGTAATCCACGTTGCCGAACTTGGCGTGGCGCCGGGTTGAAATCATGGACTTTCCCGCGATGTGAGCGATGTCGGTTCCGATGGCGAACGCCATGGGGAAGCCCAGGATGTTGAGGCCGGGGGTCACCATCCAGGCGCCACCCATGCCGAAGAAGCCGCCTATGCAACCGACCGAGAAGCCGATGAGCAGCAGGCCGGGCCAGAAGATGTCCACGCCCGAGATGGGCATATGCATGGTCCAGATATCCATATTTCCCTTCTCCTTATCCTTTTGCGCCTTCCGGCGGCCTAGTGCTCGACCAAGGAGCGCTTGGTCAGGTCGATGCCGGTGTGCTTCATGATGAGGTCCATGAGTGCGCCCAGCACCACGCCCATGAAGGTGGTGAGCACCACCGACCACACAGCGAAAATCATCATGTTCTCGTTGTAGAGATCGGCGAAGTAGAGCTGAACCCCGGTAAGCACCCGGGTGTCGGCCACCACGATCAAGGCCTCGGCCTTGTCTCCGGCGGCCATGGCCAGGGTGGGGATAAGGCTGAGAGCGGCTCCCAGGCCGCCTCCGGTCAACATCCGCTTCAACATATTCCTCCTCCTAAAACCCATGAGAATGGTTGCCGGCGCCCCCGCGCCGTGGTCGTATGCCGGACTCGATGCGCGCCCCAGTCCCCGGAACCAACCCGCGGCGAGGGCGCGCAAGAACCCGCCTCCCCGCCCGGACTCTTGCCCGGGCGGCGATTTGGCCCGGCCCGTCCCCTCCCCGTGTTTTGGATCCCAGCACCATCAACTCTGATTTCTCCCTGCTTCCGCTGGTTGCCGTCCTTCCCGTCCGCCATATCCTCTTCATGGGTCCAACTGTATTTCATTAAGCAAATCCAGCAAATAGAACGTAGACCTCATTCGAGCCGAGAAAAGGACCCAATTCCCAGGGGGGCCCTCCCCAACCCCCGCTAGGGTCTATCACCCAGCCGGACCGGAACGAGAGGGGGTACGGCGTGCCTTGGCGGCGGGCCGATACGGCAAGGTGCTGTCTCGACGGCGGATTGGAGAGTCCGAAGCCTAGGCGATCACCGGGCGGGACCGGAGAGGCCGCGGCCATGTCCTGGGGTGAAGGCCCCAGGCCGGGAGGAGGCCGAAGTCAGGGTCCGGGGGCGAAGGGCACGAAAACGAAGCTCCCGCCTGCGTGGGGGGAGGGCGGGAGCGAGGGGGAGCCTCAAGTGGGGCCGGGAGGCCCGGCTAGGCCAGGGCGCTATTGATCTTTGCCACCAGATCGGCCAACTCGCAGGGCTTGTTGAGGTAGTCGAAAGCCCCCAGGGCCAGGCACTGACGGGCCATCTCCGCCGAGCCGTGGCCGGTGAGCATGATGACCTTTATCCCGGGCAACATGACCTTCAGAGTCTTCAAGGTCTCCACCCCGTCCATGCCCTCCATCTTGAGGTCAACCACCGCCACCTCGAAATCTTGACCGCGCGCCAGGCGCACGGCCTCGCTGCCGCTGTGCGCGGTGGCCACCTGAAATCCCCGTTTTCCCAAGCGCTTGGCCATGACGGTGGCGAACTCCTCCTCGTCATCGACCAAAAGGACCTGGGGGGCTTGAGGGCGCTGATCCGTGCTTTTCATGCGTTCCTCCTGTCGGCCGCCCGACCGGCTTCCGCGCTGGGTCTAGGCTTTTGCCGTCCGCCCCGCGCCGCCGGGGGGCGGACCGTCGTATACCGGCAGGGTCACGGTGAAGGTGACCCCCTGGCCGGGGCTGCTCTGCACGGTTATGGCTCCGCCCATCTTGGTGATGATGCCCTGGCAGATGGCCAGGCCCAGGCCGGTGCCCTTGCCCTTGGGCTTGGTGGTGAAAAAGGGGACGAAAAGCCGGGGCAGCAGCTCGGGGGGTATCTCCGGGCCGTTGTTGTGGACGGTGAGCGCGACTTGTCTCTTGCCCCCCCGGCGGGTGGCCAGGGACAACTCCCCGCCGGTGTGTTCCATGGCGTCCAGGGCGTTGTTCATTAGGTTCATCACCACCTGCTGCAACTCCGAGGGCGAACCCGCCACCGGGGGCAGATCCGGCTCCAGGTCCAGGCGCAGCGACACCTGGGCGTAGGCGGCGGGCTTGGCCATGACCTGGGCCACCTCCCCCAACAGCTCATTGAGGTCGGTGGGCCCCTCCGGGCCCTGGGCCCGGCGGGCGAATCCCAGAAGCTTGGTCGTGATTTCCTTGCAACGCCTGCCCTGGCTGCGAATCTGCTGGAGGGACCTTTCATATTCCTGACGGTGATGGCTGCGCTCCAGGATATCGCGGTCCTCCTCCATAAGGTCCTCGACCCAGCCCGCCTCCTCCAGCATGATGGCCAGGGGATTGTTTATCTCGTGGGCCACGCCCTCGGCCAGCTCGCCCAGGGAGGCCAGCTTGCCCGATTCGATAATGCGCTCGTTGAGCATGTCCTTCTCCAGGTCGGAGGAGGCCTTGCGGCGCATCAGGCGGACGATGAAGAAGGCCGTGACCGCGATGACCACCAACCCCCCGGCCACTCCCACCAACACGGCATTGCGGCGCACGTCGCGCAGGGAGGCGAAGGCGTCGGCGGTGTCCTGTTGGCAGACCAGGAGCCATTCGCCGCCCTTGAGCCAGGTTTTGGCCAGCACCACCGTCCTCTCGCGGCGCTGCACCTCCTCCAGCACCCGTACGCCCTCGAAGAACTCGGGCATGGGCAGGTCCGAGGGCGACAGGAGCTGTCCCCCCGTGCGGGGCTGGGTCTGGTAGAGGCCCTCGCGGTTGACCAGGAAGGCCTCGCCGGTGCTCCCCAGACGCACCGCCTCCACCAGGCTGGTAAAGCGGGCGGTGTCTATGGTGGCGCGCAGGATGTAGTCACGGCCCTGGTAGACCACCTTGACCGCCACGATGAAATGGGGAACGTGGCGCACGCCCAGGAAGACATCGCTGACATGGCTGCCGCTGGCCATGACCCGGTTGAACCATGGCGACCCGGAGTAGTCGGCCTGGCCCAGGCCGTAAGGGCCGGCGTAGGCCACATGACGGCCATTCTGGGCGATAAGACCCAGATCCACGAAGGCCTCGTTTACTTGCCGTAGCGAGCCCAGGGTGCGGGCCAATTGCCCGGGGTCGGACAATGCCGCCAGACTTAGCAGGCTGCTCACGCTTCTGAGATCGGCCAGGCGCTCGGCCAGGAAATCGTCGATGGTCCGCTTGTGCGATTCCACCACGTTGATCAGGGCCCCGATGACCTGACCATGGATGGACTCGTTGTAGGAGGAATAAAAGACCATGTAAAGCAGGACGTAGGGCATGGAGGCCATGCTGATAATGGCCACGGCTATCTTGCGCGCCAGGGCCCGGTAGTCTTTGATCGGTAATGGAGCCGGCTCGGCCACGTCCAGATCGCCCTTTTGTGGGAGCGTGAGGGGCCTGGGAATATTCTTGCTATCTTATAAGACACCGGCCGGGCCGGGGGAAGCGAAAAACGCCCTGTTGGTTCCTGGCGCCGTCCATGGGTGTTGGCGCGGGGTTGTTCTACAGTCCCAGGTATGCCTCGCGCACATGGTCG
>JAJZPI010000223.1 GCA_021811275.1 Deltaproteobacteria bacterium | reverse complement strand
ATGCCCAGGTCAAGTATCACCAAATCCAGGTAGTCCCGGCGTTGGCGATAAATTTCCAGAGCCTCTTCGCCGCTCTGGGCCTTGAGCACCTGGTAACCGGCCTGGACGAGAATGGCTTCCCCCAACTCCAGCAAGGCCTTTTCATCATCCACCAGCAGTATGGACTCATGTCCTCCGGCCGGCGGTCCCTCCGCCAGACCGGCTTGGGCTTGGGATTGGCCAGCATCCTTGAAGACGGGCAAATAGACCTTGAAGGTCGTGCCCTGGCCCGGCTCGCTGTAACAGTAAATGTGCCCCCCATGACTCTTCACGATGCCGTAAACCGTGGCCAGGCCCAGACCCGTGCCCTTGCCGGGCTCCTTGGTGGTGAAAAAGGGATCGAAGATTCGCTCCCTGATACTCTCATCCATGCCTTGGCCCGTGTCGGAAACCTGCAGCAGCAGATACTCCCCGGGCGCCACCTTGAGATGAGCGAGGCCATAACCCTCATCAATGGTCAACTCGCTGGTCTCAAGCATCAGGCGGCCACCTTCCGGCATGGCGTCCTGGGCATTGGTGGCCAGGTTCAACAAAACCTGCTCCAACTCGCCGGGGTCCCCTTTGACTGGCGGAAGCTCCTCGGCCAGGCGGGTCTCCACGCTTATCATCTTGGGCAGGGTCCGCTCCAGGAGTTTGGCCGCCTGCGCGACCGCTTCATTCAGGTCAAGCTTAACCATCTCCAGCGTCGTCCTGCGGCTGAAGGTCATAATCTGCTTCACCAGGCTCTTGGCCCGCTCGCCCGCCTCGACGACCTGCCGCAAGTATTCGGAAACCGGCTCCCGCTCCCCGACGCTCTCCCTGGCCAGATCGGAGAATCCCACGATCACCGCCAGGAGATTGTTGAAGTCGTGTGCTATGCCGCCGGCCAGGGTGCCGATGGCCTCCATCTTCTGAGCCTGGCGCAGCTGCTTCTCGAGCTGGAGCTTATCCTTCTCCGCCTCCTTGCGGTCGCTGATATCCCGCTCGAAGGTTACGATGCGGCGGACGCCGCCGTACTCTAGGCAACCGGCGCTCACTTCCACCGGGACTAACGTTCCGTCCTTTTTATGGTGGATTGCCTCGAATTTCAGCCACTCGCCGGCCAATAACCGCTCCATGCGATCAGCAATCTCCTCCTTTGAAACCGTGGCCTCCAACTCGGTGATGTTCATCGCCAGGATTTCCTCCCGGCTGAAGCCGTGGCATTTGACGACCGCCTCATTGCAATCCAGGATTTGCCCGGCCTCGGGGCCTTCCGCCCCCAAGATGATAATGCCGTCATCGGAGCGCTCGAAGAGCACGCGGTAGCGTTCCTCGCTTTGCTTGAGCCCCGCGACCGCGCGCTGGCGCTCCACTATCTTCCACACCGAATCCATCATCAGGGTCAGCTGACGGACGTCCCCTTCATCGTAGTCGGTTTCCTTGTTGGCCACCCCCCCCACGGCCACGATGCGGCCGTCCGCAAAAACCGGCACGGTGCAAAACCTGCTCAGATCAACATGCCCTTCGGGATAGCCCTTTTTTAGGGGGTTGGGAGCGTGGAAGTCGTTGATCACAATGGCCCGGCGCTGGCGGACCGCCTCCCCCCAGATGCCGGTCTTTTCCAGTTGGTAGATGGACTGGGGCTCGGCCACCGAGCATTCCCCCATCACTTCCCTGGACCAGGTGTTGAGCACGAATTCCTTACGGTCCTCGCTGTAGTAATAGATATAGCCTATCTTGCTGTCGGTCAGCCTTATGGCCTCCTCCAGGGCGTAGTCCAGCAGCTCCTGCTCATTGGATGCGCGGTACTGCGATATCCTGAGCATCCGCTCCAAGCGGGCCTCATCCTTGCGCCTGGCCGCCTCTGCCCTCTTGCGCTCGCTGATGTCGCGGATGAAGGCCTGACGGTACGGTATCCTTGGCCTCCGATTTCCACCCCGCTGATGCTGACCTCCACCGGAAAGATCGAGCCATCCTTGCGCTGGTGGACGGTTTCATAGAAGGGTTCCCCGGTCTCCCCGCTTTGCGGCAAGTGCCGGTCGAAATCGGCGCGGCCTTCCCGGGCGCGCAACTCGCGGACGCTCAGGCCCAACAATTCCTCCGACGAATAGCCATAGGCCTGGAGCGCGCGTTGGTTGGCCTCCAGTATCCTCCAGTCCGGGTCAAGCAGCAGGATGATGTCGTTGGCCTGGTTATGCAGGCTCACAATGCGGTCGGCCAGAGCCTGGCGCTCCTGCTCGGAGGCAAGCTGCTCATGGAGCCATTGGTTGTCGCGCTGGCGCCAGAACAGGCCCACCCCCATGCCCGCCAGCAGAATGGAAATGAGCACAATGATCCCGGTCGTTATCGCCCGCTCGCGCAGGGGCGCGTAAATCTCCTCCTGATCCTCCTTGGCCACCATGAACCAGGGCGTGCCCGGAACTTCGCGAATGGCGGCCAGCACCGGCACCCCCCGGTAGTCCATGCCCTCGATGACTCCTTTTCGGCCCTTCACGGCCTCGGCGGCGGGCAGTTTTCCCGGAGCATCGAGAGGCAAGCGCAAAGTGAGCGGCGCCTTGGGGCTATGCCGCAATTCATTCAAGAACACCACCTCGTCGCCCTCGCGCCGAACCAGGACCGTTTCCCCCGTGCGGCTGGGGGTGGGCCAAGAGTCCATAAGCGGGTAGAGAAACTTGTCGACGTTGACCTGGAGGAGCAAAACACCGTCGGCGAGTTCAGCGCTTCCGGCCTTGGCCCTAATGGGAACCAAAAAATTGTAATGCACCTCCGGCCCTCGGGCCCCATTCTCGCCTTGGTGCAAATGCAGGTCAGTCTCCACCACCTCTTCGGCGCGCGAGGCGGCTTGCAAGGCCTCCCGGTCTTCCGGGTCCAAGGCCGGCAAGGCGGCCGGCACCCACATCCTGGCCGACCCTTGATGGTCATAAAGGGCCACCAAAGTGTACTCGGAATTATTTCGCAAACTTTCGAACCAACTCATCAGATCAGCCCTGGCCTGGTCTGGGGTCGAGCCGGATAAAAATTGCCGGACGTGCTCTTGGGCCATGGCGTTGTCAAGAATGATCCGGGCGTCGGCCAGGCGTTCATTGTGCCATGCCGTGATTTGTAGGGCCTTCAGCTTGGCGATGGCCGCCAATTCCTCCTGCGCCTTTTTGCGACCCCCCGTCAACTGGTGTTCAAGATAAAAAAACCCGGTCGCGCCAATGGCCACGGCAAAGATCAGAATCACAGCTATAGGCCCCAGGGAAGACCGGAAAAAAGACGAACTGGAGGCGGAAATCCGTCCTGGCTTGAAAATGGCAAAGAGCCAGGTGCCGGGACCGGCGGCGGCCATGCTGGCGCAACCGAGCAGGACAAACAATATGGCCGTGGACAGGGCCATGGGAATGGTCCGGCCATCGTAGAGTATCGGAGCCCCCAGGCCGTAGCTCAACATGACCAGAAGGCTCATAAGAAATATGCCCAAGGCCAAGGTCGCGGACACCTGACGGAAAGGCATGAACCGCCCGCGTGACGGCATCATCAGCAAAACCGCCAGGGCGCTGGTCGTGAACGATGCGGCGGTTAGGGGAGACATCCGGCCCAAGGGGATGTCTCCCAGGCTGGCGTTGACAGGAGCCAGCCACCGCTCCAGGGGCAACTCAAAGGCAAAGGGGAACTGCACCAAGGCCATAAGGCCATATACGAATACGCCGAGAGCGGCCACCAAGGCCAGAAGGCGGGAGACCGTGGCCGAGGGCCAGTGGCGCTGCGCGAAGATGCTTGAGCCGAGCAGGAGCATCATCAGGGCCGTGCTGGGGGCCATGGGCACATATTCAGGGCCTAGCGCGCTGACCATCCACAGGCTGGATTGCCAGCTCAGCAGGACCAGAATCCCCACCCCACCCACCAAGACGCAAAATAGATCCGCCGTGTTATGAAAGACTCTTTCCGAAGACATGGCGGTGTCCGATACGGCTTTTGACCATTGGCGAGTCCATGGCAGTTCCCGAAATCTCAAATTAAGGGATCATGGTTATTGGCGCAATCCGCAAGCAGCCAACTTTGCGCTTTTCCTCCGCGAGGTTTTCGTGGCCTTGCCAGCAGGAAATGAACCGCCCCGGGATTGCCGGAGACTCCAAATCTTGAGAGGATGGAGTCATGGGCAAGCAAACCAGATATTCGCCAGA
>JAJZPI010000053.1 GCA_021811275.1 Deltaproteobacteria bacterium | reverse complement strand
GAGCTCAAGGCCCTGGAGCGGGCCCATCCCCGGGGCGTGGCCCTGGTGGACGTGCCGCTGCTGTTCGAATCGGGCTGGGACCGGAGCTACCCCCTCACCCTGCTGGTCTACGCCCCCGCCGAAACGCAGGTGGCCAGGCTCATGGCCCGCGACCAAGTGGACGAGGTTCAGGCCCGGGCCGCCCTGGCGGCGCAGATGCCCATGGACGACAAGCGCGAACGCGCCAATTTTATTATTGACAACGCCCGCGGCTTGGAAGAAACTCTAACCCAAGTGCGGGCAGTGTGGGATAAATTACTCAAACTGGCCGCACCCGAATCCCAGCCTGAATTGGCCGACCTCAATTAATCGCCAGGAATCAAGGCGGGGCCCGGGACACCTGGGGGCTCCCACGGCCTTACGCTTAAGGAACTTTCTCCAAAGGTCGATAGCCAATAACGACGGCGGTCCCCTACCAGATTGCAAGGCCTGAACTATCCCGGCACCAAAAATAGAGCCATAACGAGTCCCAGGACCGTCAAATTATTTTGCCAAGGGCCGGCGCCAAAAGGCGCCCCCCGGCCTGGGCCACATCGTCAACCAACCTCAGAAGCACCCGAAAGATGACCGAAAATCAAAAGCCCAAGAACGCCGAAAAGAAGAACGCCCGCAACAACCGCACTGAACTCCCCGAGGTGGGCGGAAGCATGAATATCGTCGAGCTCAAGGAGAAGCCCATCGCCGAGCTCACGGGCCTGGCCCGCGACCTCAGCATCGAGGGCGCGGCCGGCTTGCGCCGCCAAGAGCTGATCTTCGCCCTTTTGACCGCCCAGGCCGAGCGCAATGGCGCAATCTACGGCGAGGGCGTGCTGGAGATTCTCCCCGACGGCTTCGGCTTCCTGCGCGCCCCGGACTACAATTACCTCCCCGGCCCCGACGACATCTACGTCTCGCCCTCCCAGATAAGGCGCTTCAACCTGCGCACCGGCGACACCATCAGCGGCCAGATCCGACCCCCCAAGGAGGGCGAACGCTACTTCGCCCTCTTGAAGGTCGAGAGCATCAACATGGAGCCGCCCGAGGTGGCGCGCGACAAGATACTTTTCGACAACCTGGTGCCGCTGTACCCGCAGGAGCGCTTCGTGCTGGAGGTCGAGGGCGAGTCCAAGAACTGGTCCGCCCGCATCATGGACCTCATGACCCCCATCGGCAAGGGCCAGCGCGGCCTCATCGTGGCCCCGCCCCGGACCGGCAAGACCATGCTCCTGCAGAACATCGCCAACTCCCTGGCCAAGAACCACCCCGAGGTGGTGCTTATCGTGCTTCTGATCGACGAGCGGCCCGAGGAAGTGACGGACATGCAACGCTCGGTCAAGGGCGAGGTCATCAGCTCCACCTTCGACGAGCCGGCCCAGCGTCACGTCCAGGTGGCCGAGATGGTCATCGAGAAGGCCAAGCGCCTGGTCGAGCACAAACGCGACGTGGTCATCCTGCTGGACTCCATCACCCGCCTGGCCCGCGCCTACAACACCGTCGTCCCCCCCAGCGGCAAGATCCTCTCCGGCGGCGTGGACTCCAACGCCCTGCACCGCCCCAAGCGCTTCTTCGGCGCGGCCCGCAACATCGAGGACGGCGGCTCGCTGACCATCATCGCCACCGCGCTCATCGAAACCGGCTCGCGCATGGACGAGGTCATCTTCGAGGAGTTCAAGGGCACCGGCAACATGGAGATCCATCTGGACCGCAAGCTCTCCGACAAGCGCGTCTTCCCGGCCATCGACATCAACCGCTCCGGCACCCGCAAGGAAGAACTCCTGCTGCCCGAGGCCGACCTCAACCGCATATGGATTCTGCGCAAGCTCCTGGGCCCCCTGACCGCCGTGGACACCATGGAGTTCCTGCTGGAAAAAATGCATGGCACCAAGAGCAACGCCGACTTCCTCGACTCCATGAGCCGCTAGGGGTCGGGCCGGGTGCCCCCGGCGGGGCAAAGCGGGTCGAGGAGATTGCCCTGCCTTTGAGCCTCGCCGGCTCCCGGTGAGGGGTCGGGCCGGAAAAATTAGAACGTTCGCGTAGGGCGGGTTGACGCAAACGCAACCCGCCTTACGCATTGAAATCAAACAAGCGAGGGCGGGGTTATCCCCGCCCTCGCTTGTTGTCAGCACGCTTTTACCAAACATCATTGAACGGGAGCGGGTGGGGCCCATGGCCCGCGCCGGCCCTCTCGGCCCGGCGTGGCTGGCGCGGCACCCGCCCGGCTAACGCGGCGCGCGCCCGCCGTTGTCCATGAGGGCCTTGACCGGGGGCAGGCCGTAGGGCGAGCGTTGCTCGATGGCCGTGAGCACGGTGCCTCCGCCGGTGAAAAAGTAGTAGTCCGCGTCGTCCAGGACCGAGAGGTAGAGTCCCGGGAGCAGGTCCTTGAACTCCTGCAGGGTGTCGCCGCCGCCGTAAAGCTTCACCGCTTGGCGGTTCAAGTCGATGGTGGTGTCCAGGGCCTTGGAGCCGTCGGTGAAGTGCGGGGTGAAGCCCATGACCGCGTTGACGAAGATGGTCTTGGCCCCGCCCAGGGCCTGCTTGATCTCCTCTGCCTCGAAGCTTTTGGGGTCGATGTCCAGCACGTAGCCCAGCTCCTGGCCGGGTTTCAAGTCGGCCACCGCCACGGTGCGGTACTTGCCTTCCTGACGGCCGAGCACCTCGCTTTCCACCAGGAAGGGCAGCTCCACAACCTTGCCCTGCCCCGCGTCCATCTCCACCAGCTTCTTGGCCGCGGCGATGTCCTCCTCGGCCACCCCGGCGATCCTGACGCCGTACTTGGCGCAAAGGAAGGTGTTGTAGATCACCCCGCCCAGCACCAGGCGGTCCACCTGCTCGTAGATGGCGTTCAGGGGGCCGATCTTGGTGTCGTACTTGGAGCCGGCCACCACCGCCACGAAGGGGCGCTCGGGGTTGAGGACTTGGTTCAGGTTGAGAATCTCCGCCTGCATCAAGAAGCCGGCGTAGGAGGGTAGGTGTTTGGTCACGTCGAAGGTGGAGGCGTGGGGCTGCCAGGAGCCGAAGGCGTCGTTGACGTAGATGTCGGCCAGCCCGGCCAGCTGCAGGGCGAAGGCCTCGCGGGCCTCGCCTTTGACCTCCTCGCCCCAGAACCAGCGGGTGTTGGGCAAGTAGATGCCGGCCACCTCGCGCGACCTGAGCTGCCTGATGGCCAGGTTTATGCTGGTGTCGATGGCCGGTATGCCCTTGCCCTCGCTCACCGGGAAGGAAGGCACCAGGAACTTGCAGTGCAGCTTGGACTCCAGATAGGCCACGATGGGGTCCACGCTGCTGTCGGCGCTGACGCTGATGGATTGGGCCTTCTTGTCGAAGGGCCGGCCCACGTGGGTCATGAGGATGGGCTTGCCGCCCTGGGCCACGATGTAGAAAAGCGTGCCGATGGTCCGGTCGATGCGGTAAGGGTCCCTGATCTGGCCCTTTTTGACCACGTTGTGGTCGAAGCGCACCAGCACTACCTTGTCGCGCAGGTCGGCGTTTTGCAGAAGCGGCAGGCGGGGGTCCAGGGCGGAAACGTCCATGTGCCTTCTCCGGAGGGTGGTGGGGCGCGGGCCTTGTCAATGGATAATTATGCCCATTATCGCCCACGCCGGGCAGGGATAACAACCGGAGATGCAAAGTTTAGTTTATAGCTACTATGCAGCTATTTTTTAATTGCCACCCCATCCCGACTCTGCTATGGTCAAATTGACGGCAAGGCGAACGCTATCCTGACCGGTTGGGCAAGACGGTAGGGAGATGGCTATAAATTCAGTGCCTTGACCGCCCGCGGGGGCCGGAGTTCATCCCGGCCCCCGTGCTTTTGGCCCAATACCGCACAAGACAAAGGCCGGTCCCTGCGGGGGGATCGGCCTTTGTCTTGTCCTGAACCGGGGGCCGGATCCTACCAGGCGTTCTCGTAGTCGGTGCCGTAGGCGGGCTGGTGGCCGCGGGGATCGGCCTGGCGGGTCCAGGCCTCGCTGCCCTTGGTCACGGCGCTGATGTCGCCACCCGCGCCGGACTGGGCGGCTACGCCGTTGGTGAACTGACCGGCCACGGCGGCCCGCATCGGCGCGCCCTTGGCCCCGGTGACGTAGACCGGCAGGTTCCATTCGTCGTTGACGAAGACCTCCCCGGCGAAGGCCAAGGGGGCGGTGAACAGCGACAGGGCCAGGGTGGCGGCGGCGATCTTGGTCGAACGGGACATGGCGTTTGCTCCTTTTCAGGTCAGCGTTTCAGCGGGTGGTTTCGTTTTGCTGACCAAAGACATAGGCAACCGCCGTGCCAATGCGGGCCAAGATAAATTATGACATTATATCTTGATGTTATGTGCCAGGCCCCTGGCCCGCGCCGCTGTTTCCCATTCCAAATTGAAGTAACGTCGTCCAATTTGGAACAAACCCGTCCTACTCTCGGCCATCCCTGCGAAATTCCTCCAGCACCACCACCCGCCATCGTCTGGAGTGCCTTTTCACCAGGGGCGTGAGCGCATCGCGGGCCGTGCGGGCCAGGGCCAAGTCCTCCCGTTCCAGGGCCTCGCCTTTTTCCAGGCGCAGGGCCGCCGCCCGGCGCGCCCGCCAGAACCGCGCTCCCGCATAGGCCAAGGCCAAGGCCAGGCTCAGTAAGCAGGCCCCCGGCCCGAAGGCGGCGGTTGCCGGCGCCGGGGGTGGGCTCAGGCCGCTCCAGGAAAGCGATTGCAGGTAAACAGGGGATATTTCATGCAGATGAATGCATCCGCCCAAGCCAGGCAACAGGCAGGCCAACAAAAAGGGCAATATCCAGCGCCGCAGATAATGACCCTTAAGGTGCATTTTCATGATTGACAAATGATCGTTAAGAGCATATTAAGGCCCTTGCGCGAGGGCTCCAGCCCCGTCACCTTAGCAGCAAACCTCCCAAGGAGAAAGGTCCGACCATGGATGCTATGCGAATTGAGCCCCAGACGATGGTGCCCGGTTGGATGGGCGAGGTCAAGGCCGAGGCCCTGCCCGAGGTCTACCAGGAGATCGCCGGCGTCATTGGCGTGGAGAACACCGTCTACCTGGCCCAAATCTACGCCGGCACCAGCGTCTACTTTCCCAAGCTGGAGCGCGCCCTGCTCTCCATGCGCAACCAGGTCATCCGGCGCGAGTTCGACGGAGCCAACCTGAAGGCCCTGGCCCGGCGCTGGAATCTTTCCGTGCGCCACCTGCGCCACATCGTCAACCCGCCCCGCCAAAGTGCCTAGCCCCGCCCGTCCCTCTTTCTCCCGCAATCGGCCCCCAGCCTCGGACCCCGGCGGAGACGTTTGCCGAAAGCGCCTCCCGGAGCCGCTTCACCCCGGCGCATTCGTGCGGCCCCTCTTTTGCCCGCCGCCGCCGGCCCGCGTAAGGTCGGCGGCATGGTGGACGCCGCCGGTCACGTCGACCGCCGGGCTCTCCGCCGGAGGAGAACAGCATGGAGCTTTTCCAGACCAAGACCTTCTGGACCGGCCTGGGCGCGGTGCTCACCGCCGCCGGGGCCTTGGCCTCCGGCCAGGCCGACCTCTTGCAGGCGGCGCAGATGGCCTTCACAGGACTGGCCGCCATCTTTCTGCGCCAGGGCCTCTTGAAGCTGCCCCGGGACTAAAGGGCCGGGCGCGTGGCCGAGGACGACCTGCGCCTGGCCCTGGAGGGGCTGCGCGGCCAGCTCCGCCGCCTGGACACCGTGCTCAGGATGAGCATGGCCGAGCAGCGGCGCGTCAACGCCGACTTGGCCGCCGGTCTACAGCGCCAGGCCCAGGCGGCTCGCGAGGCCGACAACCGCCTGGACCGCCTCGAAGGGCGCTTAGCCACCTACACCGGCGGGCTATTCACCCTCTGGCTGCTCTTCCAAGTCGTGCAAACCCTGTTGAGGTGATCGATGGACAAGACATCTAGGCTGATCGCCAAGGGCCTGATCGAGGAGAAGCGGGAGCGCGCCAGGCAGCTCGAGATAAAGATCGACCGCCTCATCAAGGACCTGAACTATTACCTCTACAACCTCGACGGCATCGAGGCCATGCGGGTGGAGCACGCCGAACAGGCCATGGAGGAACTGGTGGCCGCGGTGCGCGAGTACCGGGGACTGGCCGGCGAACTCAAGGACATGGCCTGCTGATGGCCCGACGCGCCATTTGCCGCCCGGCCCCGGCCCGGGCCAAAACCCTGGAACGCTTGGGCGACCCCCGGGGCGCGGCCCAGGCCCTGCGCGGGCTCCTGCGCCAGCGGGTCGAGCAGGTGCTGGTTCTGGGCCAGCTCGACAAGGACACAGCTGACGAATTGAGCAAGATCGCCGCTATCCTGGAAAAGCTGGAAGGCGCGGGCTATGACCTCAAGGCCGCGGCCCTGGAGGTCGGCGAGCGCCTGGCCGCCTTCGCCCAGGCCCGCGAGGCCGACCCCGCCAGGACCGCCTGGCTGGCCGACCTGCTGGAAGCCTTCTATTCCGCCCTGGCCGGCAGCAATGCCGGCGGCGGCGACGGCGCGGAGGCTTGAGCCGCCATGCCCGCCGCCGCCCGTAAGATCAGCCTGACCGCCTACCGCCAGCGCGCGGCCCTGGTGGTGGGCCGGCTGCGCGCCGAGGTGGGTTGCTTCGGGCCCGGCGATTTGCCAAAACCCGAGCGCCTGGCCCGCGCCGCCGCGGACCCCTTCTACTTCTTCAGGGCCTATCTGCCTCACTACTTCAGCCACGGTTTCGCCCCATTCCACCGCGAGCTGCTTGCCCTGCTCTCACCTCGGGGCAAGGCCGTGGTGCCGGTGGTGGTGGCCGCGCCCCGGGGCTTCGCCAAGACCACCTTGGTCAGCTTCGGCTATGTGCTGCACCAGCTGCTTTTCGGCCAACGCCGTTTCATCGTGCTGGGTTCGGACACCGCCGACCTGGCCGTGGACCTGGTCTCCTACCTGCGCCTGGAGCTGGCCCACAACCAGCGCCTGGCCCAGGACTTCGGGCCGCTCACCGAGGTCAAGGGCGCGGAAGGCGACTTCATCGCCGGTCGCGAGGTGCGCGTCCTGGCCCGGGGCTCGGGTCAGCGCCTGCGCGGGCTCAAGCATGGCCGCTTCCGTCCGGACCTGGTCATCCTGGACGATCTGGAAAACGACAAGAACGTCAAGAACCCGCGCCTGGTCAAGGAGACCCTGGACTGGATCAAGGAGGCGGTCTATCCGGCCCTGGACCCAGGCGGCAGCCTGTTCATCGTAGGCACCGTGCTTAGCCGCAAGTCCGCCCTGGCCACCCTGCTGAACAGCCCCGAGGAGCCCTACTCACGCTTCACCCGCCGGGTCTATCGCGCCTTGGATGAACAGGGCCAGTCCCTCTGGCCCGACCGCCACCCCGCGCAGGAGCTCTTGCGCCAGAAGGCCCTCATGGGCTCGGCCGCCTTCAACAAGGAAAAGCAGAACGACCCCCGCGACGAGGAGGGCCTTTTCCAGGAAGCCTGGCTGCGCACCTTTCACCCCGCCGAGATCGAGGGCAAGGCCCTGGTCGTGGCCGGCTTCCTCGATCCCAGCCTGGCCAGCGGGGAGACCGGCGACTTCAAGGCCGTGGTCAGCGTGGGCCTGGACCCCGCCCAGCAGGTCTACTACGTAATCGACGCCTTCATCCGCCGCTGCTCCCTGGACCAGCTCACCCGCGCCGTGGTCAATCGCCAGGGCCGTCACGCCTACCTGGTTTTCGGCATTGAGGACAACCTCTTCCAGAGGCTTCTCTTGGACGAGTTCGCCCGCGCCGGCCGCGAGGCGAAAGTCACCCTGCCTCTCAAAGGCGTCACCCACCGCCTGGCCAAGGAGACCCGCCTGGCCGGGCTCTCGCCTTTGGTCGAACGCGGCCTGGTGCGCTTCAACCCGCCCCAGGGCGACCAGGCCCTGCTCATGGAGCAGCTCCTGCACTTCCCCTCCCCCGGCGTCCACGACGACGGCCCCGACGCCCTCGAAGGCGCGGTCAGCCTGCTCAAGAACGGCGGTCCCCATGTCTGGTAAGCCGGGTGCCCCGGCGGCCAAAGCGGGTCGGGCGACGCTGTGCCCCCACCCGCCGCGCTCGCTCCCGTTGAAGGCCGCTGAGGTACGGAGGGTAGGTCTGGGCGCCCCGGCGGCCAAAGCGGGTCGGGCGACGCTGTGCCCCCACCCGCCGCGCTCGCTCCCGTTGAGGGCCGCTGAGGTACGGAGAGTAGGTCTGGGCGCCCCGGCGGCCAAAGCGGGTCGGGGCGCGTGGCGCGCCGGCCAGAGGGGGTCGGGAGGCGCTTTCCCCCGCCCGGGCCTTGCACGCTCCTGCGGCAGGGGCGACGCAAACAGCATTAGCTGTCATCGCGAGAAGAATCCCCGCCAGGGATGCGACGAAGCAGCCTTCCGCGTAAATCCTCCCCCCGCCGCGCACCCGCAAGGCTCGAAAAGAGTTGAAAGGAAGGTTGCTTCGTCGCTGCCGCTCCTCGCAATGACATTTCTTTTTTATATGCCCGGGAAAATCCGTCCCCATCGCTTTTCACCTTCCTCCCCCACTTCCAGCAACGCGAGGCGCAAATGAAAGCATGGCTCAAGCGTTTGTCCCAACTCGGCGCCCGCCGCAAGGGCCTGGACCTGCCCTACCCGCCCTCCCCGCCGCCGCCTTTTTTGGGCGGCTCGGGTTTCGGCGGGCGCTCCCGCCAGCTCGCCGCCTACCAGGGCTGGGTCTTCGCCGCGGTCAACGCCATCGCCCAGCGCGTGGCCGGCCTGCCCCTCAAGCTATACAGCCAGGAGGGGGCGGGCCCCGAGGTGGCGAGCCACCCCGCCCTGGACCTGTTGGCCCGGCCCAACCCCCTGATGACCCGCCGCCAACTGCGCTTCACTCTGGTGACCCACCTGGAATTGACCGGCATGGCCTTCCTGCTCATGGTTGACAACGCCCTGGGCCGGCCGGCCGAGCTCTGGCCGCTCCTGCCCAGCGACCTCATCGAGATAGCCATAGGCCCCGACACCCGCCAGCCCATCACCGGGTTCGTCTTCAGCGGGCCAAAGGGCGAACGCCTGACCTACGGGTCCGGGGAGGTCATCTACCTGCGCCACCCCAGCCCGGCGAGCCTGGTCTACGGGGCGTCTCCCATAGAGGCGGCGGCCCACGCCTTTGACATAGACCTGGCCGTCCGCATCTACCAGCGGAACTTCTTCCGCAACGCCGCCCGGCCCGAGGTCGTCCTGCAGACCGATCAGCGGCTGACCGAGGAGGAGGCCCGGCGGCTCTTGACCCGCTGGAACCAGAAGCACCAGGGCCTGGCCCACGTCTTCGAGCCGACGCTCCTGGACAACGGCCTCAAGGCCCAGCCGCTCACCTATTCGGCCAAGGACTTCGAGTTCATGGCCCTGGCCGGCTGGACCCAGGACAACCTCCTGGCCGCCTTCGGGGTGCCGGCGGCCAAGCTGGGCCTGGTCAAGGACGTCAACCGCGCCAACGCCGCGGCGGTGGACGTCACCTTCAACAGCGAGTGCGTGCGCCCCCGCCTGGACCTGATCGAGGACGCGCTTAATACCTTCCTGCTGCGGCGTTACGGCGGCGGCCTGGCCTTCAGGCACGACAACCCCGTGCCCGGCGACCGCGCCCAGGAGCACCGCCAGGCCATGGAGCGTCTGGACCGGGGGGTGCTCACCATCAACGAGGTGCGCGCCGGCCTGGGGTTGGCGCCCGTGGCCTGGGGCGACAAGCCTTTTGCCCCGACCCAGGCCCAAATGACCCCTGCCCAGTCCGCCCCCGCCACCTGGGACGCGGAGGACCCCGCGCTGAAGGGTCTGCCCGCCGCGCCCCCCCGCGCCCTGCGCGCTCGGGCCGTTCCCCTGGTTCGCGCCCACTGGCCCGCTCTGGAGGGGCGTTTCGCGGGCTGGAGCCCGGCCAAGGTGCGCTACGAGCTGGGGCGCCGGCCCGAGCTGCTCGAGGCCCTGATCCCAGCGGGCGCGCCCGCACGCGAGGCCCGGCGCTTGCGCGCGGCGCTCGCCGATTGCCTGGCCCGCGGCTTCTCCGCGGACCAGACCCTCAGCCAGATCTCCGACCCCATCACCCGCTAGCGAGGTAGCAAGATGAAGACCCCCCAAACGCCGCTCGTGCACAAGGTGCTGGACTTCGCGGTCAGCCAAGTCGACGAGGCCAACCGCACCTTCTGGGCCGTGGCCTCCACTGGCAAGCTGGACCGCCAGGGCGACATCATCGAGCCCACGGGCTGGGACCTGTCCAACTTCCTGTCCAACCCGGTTATCCCCTGGGCCCACGACTACGCCGCCCCGCCGGTGGCCAAGGCCCTTGAGGCGCGGGCCGAGGACGGCCGCCTGATCTTCCAGGCCCAGTTCCCCACCGCCGAGGAGTACCCCTTCGCCGACACCATCTTCAAGCTCTACCGGGGCGGCTATCTGCGCGCCTTCTCGGTGGGTTTCTCGCCCATCGCGAGCGAGATGGCCACCAGCCAGGTCAACGGCCGGACCGTCACCGGCACCCGCTATCTGCGCCAGGAACTCTACGAGATATCCTGCGTAACCCTTCCCGCCAACCCGCAAGCCCTGGTGGGTCTGAGCCTGGACCGCCTCCACGGCCCCGGGCTCTCGCTGAAGGACCTCCACCCCGTCCCCCTCGCCGAGGGGCAAGAACCCCCGCCCGCCCTGAGCCCCTCGGGGCTCGGCGCGGCGCAAGTGAACGCAGCCCTGGACGGCCTGATCGCCTCCCGCCTGCGCTACCACCTGGGCCTCGATCACGACTAAATCAAACGCGAAGGAAAGGAACACGGCCATGACCGACAATGAACTCGTCGCCCTTTTGGAGGAGGCCACCGGCTCGGCCCTGAACGAGCAGGCCATCAAGACCCTCATAGACCAGCGCCTGTCCGGCGCGCTCTCGGCGGTGCAGGCCCGCCGGGTCTCCCTGGGGGCCCAGCCCGCCGCCAAGGGCCTGGGCTCCTCCCGCGGCTTTTCCCATTTTCTGGGCGAGGTCCGCCGCTGCGGCCTGGGCCAAGCCCCCGGCTCCGAGCTGGTCAGGGTGGCCGGGGCCGAGCACCGCCAGCTCGCCCCCCAGAAGGCCAAGGACCTGCGCGAGGGCCTTACCAGCGCCGGCGGCTACCTGGTGGCCGCCGAGCAGGCCGGGGAGGTGCTTTCCCTGGTCAACAATTTCAGCGCGGTCAAGGCCCTCTGCCGCGAGGTGCCCATGCGCTCCCACCAGATCACCTTCCCCACGGTGAGCGGCGGGCTCACCGCCTACTGGGTCCCCGAGGCCAGCGACACCGCCAGCGTGGACTTTGATCAGGCCGATGGCCACAAGCCCCGCTCCGAGGCCGCCTTCGGCCAGCTGGCCATCACCGCCCAGGTATTGGCGGTCAAGGTGGTGGTCTCCAACCAGCTCCTGGACGACTCCGACCCCGGGGTGGACCAGGTGCTCATGAACCTCTTCGCCGAGACCATCGGCCAGGCCTTCGACCTGGCCTGCCTGCGCGGCGCGGGCACCGCCCTGGACCCCATCAGCGGCCTGGACGCCCGCATCGTTACCAACGCCCTCAGCGCCGGCTCCCCCTTCGGCTTCGACGACCTGGCCGAGCTGATCTTCAAGGTCTACGAGAACGCCCCCCATGCCGCGTCCGTGCCGGTGCTGGGCCATCCCAAGGCCGAGAAGGCGCTCATGAAACTCAAGGACGGCCAGGGCGACTACATCTACCGCCAGCCCGGCCAGCCCCGCGCCGAAGGCCAGAGCCAGCCCACGGTCTGGGGCGAGCCCTTCCTGCGCGATCCCAACATCGCCGCCAATCTGGGGGCCGGAGCCAACGAGACCCGGCTATATGCCGGCGACTTCGCCGCCAGCGCCTTCGTGGGCGCGCGCCAGGGCCTGGCGGTCAAGACCAACCCCTGGGCCGAGCCCTACTTCTCCTACAATCAGACCTGCTTCCTGGCCGAGGCTCGGCTGGGCTTCGCGCTCTCCGACGAGAAGCGCTTCGCCATGCTCTCCGGCGTGCCCACGGCCTAGGGGCGAAACCCCGGCGGCCCGGGCCCGCGCCCGAGCCGCCGGGGACCTTGGCTAAATATCAATATGTTGTTTATAAAATAAAAAAATTAACAACATATTGCGTAATAGGGCAGCACCCAAGGAGCCAGCCATGACCGAAGCCAACATCGCCCTCACCACCCTGGCGACCCTCAAGGCCTATTTGCAGATCGCCGGCGACCAGAACGACGCCCTGCTGGAGTCCCTGATCCTCGCCGTTTCCGCCCAGTTCGCCGCCCACTGCGGGCGCAACCTGGCCGCGCGCTCCTATTCCCCCGACCCCGCCAGCCCCGACTTCGACCCCGGCAACGCGGTCCTGGACGGCAACGGCTACCCCGACCTGCTGCTGCCCCAGTACCCGGTCGTCAGCCTCGACGCCCTGACCGTGGACGGCCAGGCCCTGGATCCCGCCCCGCTCGGCGGGCAGGCCGGCGCCGGCTGGCTGCTGGACCGCGCCGCCGGGGTGGTTTCCCTGGGGCAGGGCGTCTTCCCCCGGGGCCGGGCCAACGTGACGGCTGCCTACCGGGCCGGCTTTGCGGCCATGCCCGCCGACCTGGCCCAGGCCGCTTGCGAGCAGGCCGCCGTGCGTTTCCAGGAATCGGCCGCCGGCCAGGGCCGCCTGGGGATCAGCGCCCGCACCCTGGCCGACGGCTCCCTTTCCTATGCCACCGGCCCCCTGCTGCCCCAGGTGGCGGCGGTGCTGGAGCGCTACCGCAGCCGGAGCCTCCTATGATCGACATCGAACTCACCTGGCCCCAAGGCCAGGACAACCCACTGGAAAAACTGGCCGCCCGCCTGCCCTGGATCATGACCCAAGCCCTTGAGCGAGCACTAGAAACCGGCCTGGCCGAGGCCAAGGCCCGCCTGCACGGCGGGGGCGGGCCCTTGAGCAAAAGCGGCTTCCTGGAAGGCTCCCTGGCCCTGGAGGTCTGGGAGGAGGGCGAAGGCGCCTCGGGCCGGCTCTACTCCGGCGCCGACTACGCCGCCGCGCAGGAGTACGGCGCCACCATCCAGGCCCGCCGGGCCAGGTGGCTCAAGTTCCAGGCGGGCGGTCACTGGGTCCAGGTACAACGGGTGATACTGCCCGCCCGGCCCTTTCTGGGTCCGGGCCTGGAGGCCGCCGGGGCGGACCTGGAACGGGCCCTGTCCGAGGCTCTGCTGGAGGAAATGTGATGAACCGCGCCCAGATCATCGCCGATCTCATGAATTGCCTGGGCGCCATCGGGCCCGCCCAGGGGTTCGCCCTGCGCGTAGCCCACCTGAAGCGGGGCATCCACCTGGTGAGCCAGATGAGCGAGCTGCCGGCCCTGGCCCTCTACAACCAGCGCGTGACCACCGTGGACGCCACCGGCGGATCGGCCGAGCGCGTGCTGACCCTGCACCTCTGGGGCGCGGTCCACGCCGCCGGGGAGGACTACTCCGGGCTCGACGCCCTGGCCGCCGCCTGCTTGCAGGCCCTGCACGACCCGGCCCTGAACCCCCACGCCGTCCGCACCAGCGCCCCCCGCCTGGAGCTCTACGAGGGCGGGGCAGGCGACCCCCTGGGTCTGTTCGACTTGGAGATACAGGTCTCCTACGAATCGCCCCTGGAGGGCCTGTAGGCCAGCCGGATCATATTAAATCAATTACTCTAATAAAGTGCGCAGGCTCGGCCGGCGCTTAGTTCAAGCAAAAGCTGAAGCAAGGGAGGAAACATGAGCAGCACCAAAGAGGCCAAGGCGGCCTTCAAGAAATCACAGACCTGGGGAGTTCCCGTCCTGCTAGCCCAGGCCGACGCCATCATCATGCTCAAGGAGAAAATCAGCCGTAGCCGCGAGCATTTGGCCGATGACAGCGCCGGCCAGCCCTTCCACACCGCCGCTGACCAGGGTCTCATCACCTGCGGCGGCGACCTCACCTGCTATCTGCGCTACCAGGGGTTGGAGACGCTCCTGGCCCTGGCCCTGGGCCAGGCCGGTGCGCCCTCGGACCTGGGCAACGGGGCCTATGCCCACGCCCTGCGCCTCAACCCGCTCATTGACGGCCTTTTCGGCACCCTGGCCATCTACAAGGGCTTCTCCACACACGAGTACCCCTCGGTCAAGGTGGACGGCTTCACCATCAGCGGCGAGGCCGGACAGCCGCTGGCCATAGCCTTCAATCTGATCGCCGATGACCTGAAGGTCAACGCCGACACCGGCGTGAACACCGCCGCCGCCCTGGCCGCCATCGATCTGCCGGCGCCCACGGGCCGGGTGCTTTTCCGCCAGGGGGCCTTCCTGATCAACGACGCCGAGGGCCCGGCCCTTGATGCCTCCCACGCCGTCCGGCCAGGCAAGTTCTCCTTGAGCTTCAAACGCAAACTGGTCGGCGACCACCTGGCCGGCCTGGGCGACCGCATCGCCGAGCCCACGGCCGCCGGCTTCCCGGAGATCAGCTTCAATCTGGAGTTCCCCGCCTACGCCAGCGACACCTTCTTGAACGACTTGGGCGCGGATACCCGGAAAAAGATGAGGATGGTCTTCGCCGGCGAAGTGATCGGCGGCGGGCAGGCCCAGACCTTGGAGGTGCTGATGCCCCACCTGGCCTTGACCAACGCCGAGGCGGCGGTGGACAAGGCGGGCAAGATCGCCCACCCCCTGACCTTCAACGTGCTGGGGGCAAGGAGCGCCCCGGCGGGCATGGAGGGCATCACCCATCCCCTGGCCGTCAACCTGGTCAACGGCCGGGCGACCGATCCCCTGGCTTGAGGCTGGCGCGGCCCTTGCGCGGACCAAGCGCCCTGGGGCGCGCCGGTCCGTCGGCGTAAGGGGCGTGACAGCCGGACGGGAAGGATAAGACGCGTAAGGCGGGTTACGCTCACGCTAACCCGCCTTACGTTTTCTTGTGTTATCTTGCGATGTTTCACCCGGAGCGGGCGTGGCCGGACCAGAGGGCGGCCTGCCCAACCCGCCTTGGCCGGCGCGGCAGGCGCCTTAGTGGTGGCCGCAGTTGCCGCCGCCGCCGCAGACCTGGGCGGGGCCGAAGACCCGGGCCTGGCCCTGAACCACCAGGCGGACAGCCTCGCTGACCGTGGCCACGCCTTCGTTGAAGAAGACCTGGATGCCCACCTGCTGGCAACCGGCCAAGGGGCGCATGCCCATGCCGCCGGAGACCAGGGCGTTGACACCGGCCTCTTTGAGGGTCATTACCGGGGCCATGCAGCCGCCGGCAACGTGATCGCCGTTGGGCAAGACTTGCACGGACTTGACATCCTGGCCCTCGATTTCCACCAGAGTGAAGGACGGGGCGTGGCCGAAGTGCTGGGAGAGGGCGGCATCCAGACCGCCGGGAATCTCGCTGGGAATCGCCAGGACCATTTTTCGCTCCTCGAGTGCGTCATTATCCTAATAACCACTATGGTATAATACCTTTATCTAAAATTACCCCCGTCCCGACGGATTGTCAAGAAGCCCCAAGCTTCGCCCCACTTGACCCACCGCCCCGAAAATAGTAGGGATAGTAACCTCTAAGCAGCATGTGGAGCAATCATGGCCCCCACCGCCCCCGCCGTCCCCCTGCCCTCTGCCTCGGTGATCCTAGTGGACCCAGCCCGGGGCGGGGAGGAGCCCTTCGGCCTCTTTCTGCTCAAGCGCCGGCAGAAGTCCAGCTTTATGCCCAACCGCTTCGTCTTTCCCGGCGGGCGGGTGGAGGGGCATGACGGCGGCGATCCCTGGTCCGGCCAGGCCCTCAAGACCTGCGCCCTGCGCGAGCTGTGGGAGGAGGCCGGGGTGGTCCTGGCCCTGGGCCGGGGGGCGCATCCGCCCCAGGCCGAGCTGGAGCGGGCCCGCCGGGCGCTCCTGGACGGAGGGATCAGCCTGGCCCGGGTCCTGGCCGGCCTGGGTCTGGCCCCGGACGCCGGGGCGTTGCTGCCCTACGCCCGTTGGATAACGCCCACCGCCAGGCCCCAGCGTTTCGACACCGTGTTCTACGTGGCGCTCATGCCCGCCGGCCAGGAGGCCTCCAGCGACCAGACCGAGACCAGCCAGGGCCTCTGGCTGGGCCCTCGCCGGGCGTTGGCAGAAAACGTCCAGGGCCAGGTGGAGTTGGCCCCGCCCCAGGTGATCATCCTGGGCCACCTGGCAAGTTTAAGCGGGATCGAACAGCTCCTGGCCCACTGCCAGGCCCCGGACCTCTCGCCGGTGATGCCGGTGCTCTGGGCCCAGGGACGGGGGCCGGAGGCCCCGCGGGTGATTCTCCTGCCCGGGGATCCGGACTACCCCGCCGGCGCGCCCGCCGACCCGGACCATCCGGGCGAGCCCTGCCCGGCAGTCTCGGCCTCGCGCCTGGTGCATCAGGGGGGGGTGTGGATACCCCACCGTCCGTGGTAGGCTTTCTTTTAGCCCCGGCTCACCAGCCGCGCCGCGAAAAAGGCGTCGCAGCGGTCATGCTGGGGTAGGGTCCTGAAAAAGCCGTCCTCGCCCAGGCGCGCCCGCCCCCCCTCGCTCAGGGAAGGCGCCCATTCCAGGCGCAAGCCCGGCCGGCTGGCGAGCAAGGCGGCCACCACGCCCTCGTTCTCGGCCGCGGTGACGGTGCAGGTGCAGTAGAGCAGGGCCCCGCCCGGGGCCAGGCGGTCGGCTGCGGACTGGGCCAGGGCCAGTTGCAGGGCGGCCAGCCGGGGCGGGTCCTCGGCGGTGCGCCGCCAGCGCACGTCCGGCCGGCGGCCGGCGGTGCCCAGGCCGGTGCAGGGGGCGTCGATCAAGATACGCTCGAAGACTCCCAGTCCGGTGGGCAAATTCCTGCCGTCGGCCCGGACCGCCTCCACGATCTCCACCCCCAGGCGGGCCATGTTCTCCTTGAGCCCCAGCACCCGGCCCTCGGCCGGCTCCACCGCCACGATGCACCCCCGGTTGGCCATGAGCGCGGCCAGGTGGCCGGTCTTGCCCCCGGCCCCGGCGCAGAGGTCCAGTACCTTCATGCCCGGCTCCACGCCCAGGAGGTGTCCCAGGGCCGTGGCCCCGGGGTCCTGGGTCTGCCAGAGGCCCTCCGCAAACCCCGGCAGGCGGCTGGCCCCGCCGGACACTCTGCTCAGCGCCAGAGACTCCGGGGCCAGGGGGTGCGGCTCCACCCGCTCGGCGTGGGGGGCCAGCAGCGCGGCCACCTCCTCGCGGGTGGCCTTCAGGGTGTTGGCCCTGAGCCCCAAGGCGGGCTGCTCCTGGTTGTAGGCCAGCCAGGCCTCGGCCTGCTCGCGCGGCCAGCGGCGCAGAAGCTCCTTGACCAGCCAGCGTGGGTGCGAATAGGCGACGGCCAGGTAGTCGGCCGGCCGGCCCGCCGCCTCGGGCAAGGCCGCCTCGCGCCAGCCGCGGTCGAAGGCCCTGAGCACGGCGTTGACCAGGCCCGCCGCGCTGGCCTGCTTGCCGACCTTGGCCAGGTTCACCGCCTCGTTGACCGCGGCGTGGGCGGGGTGGCCCAGCAGGGCGATCTCCGCCGCCCCCAGGCGCAGGATGGCCAGCACCGGGGCGTCCAGATCACGGAAGGGTTTTTTCAGGAAGGCGGCCAGCAGGTGGTCCAGGCGCAGGCGGTGGCGCAGCACGGCGTAGACGAGGCCCACGGCCAGGGCCCGGTCGCGGGCCTCGGCCGCGGGGTGGCGGGCCAATTCGCCCTCCAGCAGGGCCTCCAGCCGCTTGGGCGTGGCCTCTAGCCGCTCCAGGACGCGCAAGGCCACCCGGCGGGGGTTCATGGTCGAGGGCACCCTTTTTGGCAATCCATCCATCCTGTGCGGCAAGCCAACGCCATGACTTAATTAATATAACATCTACCCGCCGGTAGCCGGTGGTGACGGCATGACCACAGACTATTGTACAACATATTATCCTGTTGTTTAGACAGGTTACTACATGTTTAACCGCTTGCGGTCAAGGCCGGGGATCATTATTGTCTGCTTGATAGCAATTTGACACCAAGTTGCCTCATCCCAAGCCGTCCATGGCATCGAATGCTTGTCGGTCGGGCCAAAGCGTGGTTTTGCCCGGCCCCCCGGATGCGTGCGCATACGGGGGGCCGGTTGGCGGCCCCGTGCAACGCCGGTTCATCATGCCATGCGGCCGTCCCTCTGCCCATGCCGGCCGGGGGCGAGGTTGCCCTGGACTATGCGCGCGAGTTGTTGCATCCTTGAATCCGCGCGGCCGCGGCCCGGGCGGGATCATCCGCTTGGGAGCGGGGAAAGGCCGGAAAAGTTTGTTCGCAGCCGAGACGGTGGAAATTCAAGGTCTTCGCGCCTGCCGCATGAGTGGCCGCCTGGACAGCCTCACCGCCCCCGAGGCCCAAAAGGCCCTGGAGGGGCTGGTGGAGGCCGGCCAGCGCTCACTGGTGGTGGACCTGGCGGACCTGCGTTACGTCAGCAGCGCCGGGCTGCGCGTCTTCCTGATGACCCAGAAACTCCTGCGCAAGGTGGGGGGCCGGGTCATCATCTTCCAGGCCCCCGAGGCGGTGCGCCAAATTTTCCAGATTTCGGGCTTTCTGAACCTTTTCGATCTGGCCTCCGGACCGGAGGAGCTGACCGCGCTGCGCCGGGGCGAGGGTTCCGCTCCGGTCAGCCGCAGCCTTGAAGTCGACGGCATCGCCCTGGAGGTGGTCGAGCGACCGGGGCCGCCGGCCCGCCTGACAGCCCACGGCTCCCAGGAAAAACTCGACCGGGCGGCTTATGCCGAGGGCGACATGAGATCGGTGCCCGCCGGCCGGCACGACTTCGGCATCGGCCTGGGCTGCTTCGGCGACAGCTTCGCGGAGTGCCGCAACTTCTTCGGCGAGGCCCTGATCATCGACGGCAGCCTGTTCTATCAGCCCGCCCTGGCCCGGGCCGGGGTGGATTTCGTCCTGAACCTGGAGGCCCAGGAGGGCGTGGACTACAAGTTCCTGCACGCCTTCACCTTCGGCGGCCCCTTCCAGGCCCTGGCGGCCTTCGACAGCCCCGGCGGCCTGGTGGATCTGAACCGCCTGGTGGCCGTCCTGCGCCGGGTCCTGCCCGCCCCGGCCCTGGGCCTGGTCCTCCTGGCCGAGAGCAAGGGGCTGTGGGGCATGAGCCTCAAACGCTCGCCGGTGATCGACAACCAGCCGGAAAAGGGCCAGGAGATATTCCACCCCGACCTCTTCCAGGAGTGGATGAACTTCCCGGTGGAACCCGCCGAGGTGGGCAACATCTTCATAGGGGTGGGCCTGGCCGTGGCCGACCGCGGGAGCGCGCCGGCGGCGGTCCTGCCCTGGCTGCCCAGGGATTCCGACTTCCATCTGCACGCCGGGGTCTTCGGCAAGGGGCCGCTGGGCAAGCGGCCCGAGCAGCTTTCGGCCGAGATCAGGCGGGTGATCACCGAGTCCGAGGCCCTCAAGGTCCAGCACCTGCTGGGCCGCAGCCAGGTGGCCTCGGGGCTGGCGGGCCTGGTGGCCCTGGACGTCCCGGAAATAAAGGCCTGAGCCGTGGAGCTGTGGGTAGGAGCCATCGTCCTGGGGCTGCTCTACGCCTTCATGACCACCGGGGTGTACATCACCTTCCGCGTCTACAACTTCCCCGACATCACCGTGGACGGCAGCTTCACCTCCGGGGCCGCGGTGGCCGCGGCCTTGATCGTGGCCGGCGTCAACCCCCTGACCGGCCTGTTGGCCTCCCTGGCCGCCGGCGCGTTCGCCGGCGCGGCCACCGCCTTGATCCACACCCGTTTCAAGATCAACGGCCTGCTCTCGGGCATCCTGGTCATGACCGGCCTCTACTCGGTCAACCTGCACCTCATGGGCCGCTCCAACATCCCCCTGTTGCAGCACGCCACCCTCTTCACCAGCCTGGACGCGGCCAACCCCGGCCTGCCCGGGCCGGTGTGGTCCGCCCTGGCCCTGGTGGCGGTGATGGCCGCCTTCTGGCTGCTCATGTCGTCCCTTCTCAGGACCGATCTGGGCATGGTCATGCGCGCCACCGGAGAAAATCCGCGCATGGCCTCGGCCAACGGGGTGAACGTGGATCGGATCACCATCCTGGGCCTGGCGCTCTCCAACGGCCTGGTGGGGGTCTCGGGCGGGCTGGTGGCCATGTACCAGGGCTTCGCCGACGTGACCATGGGCGTGGGCACCATCGTGGTGGGGCTGGCCTCGGTCATCATCGGCCAGTCCGCCCTGCGCGTCCGCTCCCTGGGCGGCCAGGTCCTGAGCGCCGTGGTGGGCTCGGTGATCTTCCGCCTGATGATCGCCCTGGCTCTCTATCTGGGCCTGAACCCCATCGACCTTAAGCTCCTGACCGCGGCCTTCGTGCTCCTGACCCTGGTGCTGTCGCAAAGGGTGGGCAAGCGCCAAGGCAAGCCCTTCGCGCTGGCCGGGCCTGCCCGCTCGCGCTGGGCCTGGGGCCTGGCCGTGGCGCTGGCGGCCCTGGCGGGCTGGTGGGCCCTCGGCCAGGGGCCCGCCCCGGCGCCAGGCCCGGAGGCCGGCCGGGCCAAGCCCCTGGTCGGACTGATCCAGCTGACCGACAACGCGCTCCTGGACATCACGCGCGACAGCTTCGCCCAGCAGATGAGGGCCCTGGGCCATGTCGACGGGGTCAATATCCGCCTGGACCTGCAAAACGCTCACGGCGACCTGCCCACCGTGAACCTTATCCTGGACAAGTTTATCAAGGACGGCGCCAGCCTGGTGGTGGCCGTCTCCACCGGGGCCGCCCAGGCCGCGCTCAAGAAGGTCAACGACCGGCCGCTGGTCTTCGCCACCGTGGCCAACCCCTTCATCATCAACGCCGGCAAGTCCGATACGGAGCACCTGCCCAACGTCACCGGGGTCTATGGCTGGACGCCCATGGACAAGACCATGGCCCTGGTCCGCCAGATATTCCCCGGCCCCTTGCGGGTGGGCGCGGTCTGGGACCCCAGCCAGGCCAACGCCGTCTTCAACGTGGAAAACCTCAAGCAGGCCATGGCCGCCTGCCCCGACCTGAGCTTCCGGGGGTCCACCGTGGCCGGCAGCGGCGAGGTCTACCAGGCGGTGCAGTCTCTAGTCGGCCAGGGCGTGGACGTGCTGGTGTTGCCGACCGACAACATCGTCTATTCGGCCTTCGACGCCGTGGTGGCGGCGGCCCGGCCCAGGAAGACGCCCATCGTTATCAGCGACGTGGAGCGCCTGGCCGACGGCGCCCTGCTGGCCCTGGGCTACGACTACACCTCCAGCGGCCGGCAGGCCGCCCGCCTGGCGGACCGCATCCTGAAGGGTGAAAATCCCCGCGACATCCCCTTCGAGCGCTACGAGAGCCTGACCGTGGGCTTGAACCTCGACGTGGCCCGCGAACTGGGAGTCGCCATACCCCCGGAGGTAATGGCCCAGGCCACCCTGGTCCACCCCGCGCCCCAGGCCGCCCCCGGCCCGGCCCAGGAACCGGCCGCGCGGGCGGCCGCCGCCGCCACCGGCCGGGGCAAGCGTCTGGCCATCTTCCTCTTCGCCGACCACCCAGTGGTTCTGGACTCCCTCAGGGGCGTGCAGGACGAGTTGAGCGAAAGCGGGGCGCTTGAGGAGCTGGGGCTGGAGGTCGTGGTCAAAAGCGCCCAAGGGGAGATGGCCCTGGGCCAGGCCATTGCCCAGGACCTGGTGCGCCAGAGGTTCGACTACATCATCACCCTCTCCACCATCGCCCTGCAGCTCTCCTCCCAGTTCAACGAAACCATTCCCCAGGTCTTCGGTACGGTCACCGACCCCTACCTCACCGGGGTGGCCAGGAGCCCCACGGACCATCAGCCCAACCTGACCGGGGTGGCCACCTTCCAGCCCGTGGAGGCGGTCATCAAGAACGCGCGGGAGGTATTCCCCCGGGCCAAGCGCATCGGCATGGCCTGGAACCCCGGCGAGCTCTCCTCCGAGGCCTGCACCATGCTGGCCCGCAAGGTGGCCCCGGCTTACGGCTTCGAGCTGGTGGAGGCCAACGTCACCTCCACCGCCGAGATCATGGAGGCCGTGCAGAGCCTGCTGATCAAGGACGTGGACCTGTTCTTCCTCTCCGGGGACAGCACCATGCTTTCGGCCTTCGACACCGTGGCCAAGATGCTGCATAAGGCCCGGGTGCCCCTGCTCAGCAACTCCTGCGCCGACATTGAGCGCGGGGCCTTCCTGTCGGTGGGGCCGGACTACTACAACGTGGGCCGCCGCACCGCGGCCATGGCCCTGCGGGTGATGCGGGGCGAGCCGACCCAGGGCATGCCCATCGAGAGCTATGTTCCGGAAACCCTTTGCCTGAGCCGGGCGCTGGCCGCCCAGTATGGCGTTACCTTGCCGGACTCGGTGGTAGGCCGGGCGGCCAAGGCGGGGGAAGGCCGATGATCGAGATCAAGGGCGTCCACAAGCGCTTCAATCCCGGCTCGGTCAACGAGGTGTATGCCTTGCGCGGTCTGGATCTCTCCGTGGCCGACGGCGAGTTCGTCACCATCATCGGCACCAACGGCTCGGGCAAGTCCACCCTGCTCAACGCCGTGGCCGGCGAGTTCCAGCCGGACGAGGGGACCATCGCCATCGCCGGGCGGGACGTGACCGTGGCCAGGGAGTTTCAGCGCGCCGCCCTGGTGGCCCGGGTCTTCCAAAACCCCTTTCTGGGCACGGTCCCGGGCATGAGCGTGGCCGAGAACCTGCACCTGGCCTCTCTGCGCGGGGGCGCGGCCTGGCCTCGCCTGGGGCTGACCCGGCGGCGCCGCGAGGACTACCGCGACAGGGTCCGGGCCCTGGAGATGGGCCTGGAGGACCGCCTGGAAAACACCATAGGCACCCTGTCCGGGGGGCAGCGCCAGGCCCTGACCCTGTTGATGGCGGTGATGAACGCCCCGTTGGTGCTGCTCCTGGACGAGCACACCGCCGCCCTGGACCCCAAGTCCGCCGCGCAGGTGATCAAGCTGACCAGGCAGTTCGTGGAGGACAGGGGCCTCACCACCCTCATGGTCACCCACAGCATGCGCCAGGCCCTGGACCTGGGCACCCGGACCATCATGATGCACCGCGGTCAGGTCATAGAGGACATTTCGCTGGCGCAAAAGCGGCGCCTGACCCCCGAAGACCTCCTGGAGCGGTTCGCCGAGTTGCGCCGCGGCGAGCAATTGACCGACGACATGCTGGATCAGTTGCGCCGGGCCTATGTCTGAGCGAGAGGGCCGGCCGGGGCCTCGGGCGGAAGGGGGGCGGCGGAGGGGGCCAGGGCGATGGTGACCACGCTGTTGGGCAACGCCGCCTGGATATGGCCGACGAGCCTGGCCGCCACCTCTTGGGCCCGGC
>JAJZPI010000222.1 GCA_021811275.1 Deltaproteobacteria bacterium | reverse complement strand
CCTGAACGCCCTGGCAAGCCGGGGCCTGGTGACGGTGCACGGCCCCATGGCCGTGCGCCTGGCCGCAACCGACCAGGCCAGCCTGGACGACCTGGCCGGCCTGCTGGCGGGCCGCTTGCCCTGGCCAGCCCTTTTCGCGGGCCGCCCCCTGGCTCCCGGCCGGGCCCGAGGCCCCTTGATGGGCGGCAACCTGACCCTGTTCTGCCACCTGCTGGGCACCCCCTGGTTCCCGGAGCTGACCGGGGCGGTGCTCTTCCTGGAGGAACTGGGCGAACCGGCCTACCGCCTGGACCGTTGCTTTACCCAGCTCATCCTGGCCGGGGTCTTCGAGCGGGTGGTCGGAGTGGCCCTGGGCTCGCTCTCCGAGCAAGCCGAGGATCCGCCCGAACTGCTGGAAACCGCGGTCGAGCGCCTCTCGGGCCTGGGCCTGCCGGTGGTCACGGGGCTCCCCTTCGGCCACGGGCCCTTAAACCGCCCCTTGCCCCTGGGGGCCCTGGCCGAGTTGGACGGCCAGGCGGGGACCTTCGCGGTGGGCCTCGATCTTGCCTAGCCTGCGCGAACTGCAAGCCCTCTTGGACGCGGCCGCCGACCCCGCCTCGCCGGACCATGCCGCCCCGGCGGTGGTCTGCCTGCTCTGGCAAGAGGGCAGGCCCCTGGCCACCCTGCGCGCCGGCCAGACCCAGACCGGCACCCTCTTCGACCTGGCCTCGCTCACCAAGCCCCTCTGCACCGCACTCACCGCCCTGGCCCTGGAGGCCGATGGACAGCTCAACCGCGCCTTGAGCCTGGGCGAAATCTGGGGCCAGGCCGTGCCCGAGGACAAGCGCGGCATCACCATCAAGCAGCTTCTCTGCCACGCCGGCGGCTTTTCCGCCTGGAGGCCCTACTTCGAGCTGCTACAGAAGCACCCCCCCGCCCTGCGCCGGCCCCTTCTGAAGGCCATGCTGCTCAACGAGCCCCTGGAGCACCCGCCGGGCAGCCGCGCCCTCTACAGCGACCTGGGCTACCTGCTCCTGGGGCTGATCCTGGAGGATGCCGCGGGCATGGGCCTGGACGAGGCCCTGGCCCGGGCCCAGGGGGCCCTGGGGGTGGCGGGCCCCCGCTTCCGGCCCATCGCCGCCGACGGCAAGACCGGACCAGCCCCCGACCTGGCCGGCATCGCCCCCTGCGGCCCCCTGCCCGGCCGGCCCCTGATCCATGGGGAGGTGGAGGACGAGAACGCCTACGCCCTGGAGGGCGTGGCGGGTCAGGCCGGGCTCTTCGGCACGGCGGCTCAGGTGGCGGCGGTGATGGACGCCCTCTGCCGGGTGGCGGCGGGGGAGCATCCCTGGCCCGCGGAAATGGCGCAGGGCCTCTTCCGGATAGACCGCGACACCCCCGGCTCCGTCCGCACACCGGGGTTCGACACCCCCGAGAGGCCGGAGAGCGCCGCCGGCTCCAACGCCCCCGCGGGCACGGTGGGCCACCTGGGCTTCACCGGGGTCAGCCTGTGGTGGCACCCGGCGAGCAACCGGGGCGTGGTCCTCCTGACCAACCGCGTGGCCCTGGGCCGCGCTCACCAGGGCATCAAGCCCCTGCGCCGCCGCGTCCACGGCCTGGCCTGGGAGATTCTGGGCTTCTGATACCAACTTCACGTTAACTATATAATTTTTCTTGTTTTAGCAGGGGCGGGGTTTATCCCCGCCCTCTTATTATTTTGGAAAGATATTGGCGAAGATGAACCCCGCCACTACGAAGAAAAGACCAACAGACAATTTTTTCGGGATTCACGGATTACTATATCACCGACATAAAATTGGTATGACGCCAGACACTGCGGCCTCCTCCCAACATCCAAGGATGACGCAAAAAAAGGGCCGGCCATGAACCTGCCGTTATACGGCGGGTTCATGGCCGGCCCTTCTTGCGATCTAGAAGGGGACTAGCCGTTGTGTCTGCACATGGATGATGGGCGCTGTTGAACCTCGTGTTGATTCCCCACATCGAATATTAGCATCAGGCGTGCCAGTCTGGGCTTGGCGGGGCGCTATGGCAAATTGCCTTTTGATTAAACAGGTTGCCGCCCGGTTCCGAGCCGGGCCACCCCGCCGGGAGGTCCCTGCACCACTCCACTTGCCTTGCCATGCAAGACGATTGTCTCGCAAGGCAAGACAAATCCGGTTTTCCTGGGAGCCTGTCGGAGCAATCCTTCGACAGTCTCCTAACCCGTGAGGGCCGCGAGCAGGCGCTGGTGAAGGTTTTCAAAGCCCCCGTTGCTCATGACCAGGCAGAGGTCGCCGGGCTTCAACTCGGTCAGGAGGGCGGCCAGCAGGGCGTCGGTGTCCGGGTGGGCCTGGGCCGCCATTCCGCGCGCCTTCAGCTCCGCCGCCAGGCGCGTCGAGGAAAAGCGCTCCTCCGGGTCCAACCCCTCCACCCCTGGCGGCTCGCGCAGGAAGACCAGGTCCGCGCCGTCGAAGGCCCGGGCGTAATCCGCCTGGAAGATGTTGCGCTTGCTGGTGTTGGTGCGAGGCTCGAAGACTGCGATCAGGCGGCCGGAGCCTGGCCGCCAGCCGGGCAGGCCGAAGCCGGCCAGGGCCCGGATGGTTTCGCGCACCGCGGTGGGGTGGTGGGCGAAGTCGTCCACCACCATGACCCCGCCGGCCATCCCGCGCACCTCTTGGCGGCGCCGCACGCCCTGAAAGGCCGCCTGCGCCTCCGCCGCCCTGGCGGGGGCGAGCCCGGCCGCGCAGAGGGCGGCCACCGTGGCGGTGGCGTTCAGGGCGTTGTGCTCCCCGGCCAGAGGAGAGAAGAAACGAATATCCTGCCCGTCGGGCGCGCGCATCGCCAGCTCGGCCCCTCCGCCCGCCGCCGGGCGAGCGGAAACAAGCCGCCAATCGCTCTTGGCTCCCAGGCCATAGGTGAGGACCTGGCAGCGGGCGGCCCGGCCGCGGGCCAGGACCTCGGGGTCGTCGCCCCAGGCCAGCAGCGTCCCCGAGGGCGGCAGCTGGCGCGCGAAGGTGTCGAAGGCCGCCCGCACCGCGTCGAAGTCGGCGTAGATGTCGGCGTGGTCGAACTCGCAGGAGGTAAGGATGCCGATCCGAGGCTGGTAGTGGACGAACTTGGGACGCTTGTCGAAAAAGGCGGTGTCGTATTCGTCTCCCTCCACCACGAAGTGGGGCCCCGCGCCCTCGCGGAAGTTGGCCCCGCTTGCGCGCATGATGCCCCCCACCAGGAAACCGGGGTCCAGGCCGGCGGCCATGAGCCCGCTGGCTATCAGCGCCGTGGTGGTGGTCTTGCCGTGGGTGCCGGCCACCACGATGGAGGTCTTGCCGCGCAGGAAGAAGTGGGCCAGGGCCTGGGGCAGGGAGAGATAGGGCAGGCCCAGCCCGGCCAGGGCCAGGGCCTCCGGGTTGTCGCGGCGGATGACGTTGCCCACGATGACCAAGTCCGGGGCCGGCTCCAGGTTCCGGGCGGCGTAGCCCTCGGCCAGCGGAATGCCCAGGTCGGCCAGGAAGGTGGACATGGGGGGGTAGAGGGGCCCGTCGGAGCCGCGCACCGCGAGGCCCCGGCGCTTTAGGGCTCCGGCCAGGGCGCCCATGGCCACCCCGCCGATGCCCATGAGGTGAACGCTGGCCACCCTCTCCGGGGCGTTATTGCGGGCCGGATCCAGGGAGGGCTGGATGCCGGAGGGAAAAACGGGTTTGGGAGCGGTCATTTCTTATCCGCCAAGCGCCCTGCCGGGCAACCGGTTCGGAGGCTCGGGTTCCTGCCGCCCGCCTTGGGATGGGGCCAGGCGAAAGCGCCCGCCTTCAACCGGAACGAGTGAAGACCAAAATGAAAAAGCCGAAAAGCTTCAAGCGCGCGCCGGAATCGTGGTTCATACCAACTTAGCGTTCCAACCGGTAGTTTGAAACGCTAATTGGTATGCGGGCCAAGGATCCGCCCCAGCCGACAAGTTGGCTGGGGACCCCGGGGGATCCACCCCAGCCAACAAGTTGGCTGGGGACCCCGGAGGATGGCCTGCCGAGCGCGCAAGCAGTCGTGAGGCAGGGCAAAACCGGGGGCCCCCACAAAGCTTGTTTTTGGGGTCAAACCACGCTTTGGCCCTGCCGATCTGCGATCAAAGCCATGGATGGCCTTGATCGCATATTGGTATCAGGGGGCGGGCCCCCGCCAGCAACCCCAGCCGCAGGC
>JAJZPI010000052.1 GCA_021811275.1 Deltaproteobacteria bacterium | reverse complement strand
GGCCTCCACGCACCAAAAGCAGCCTCCGGCCAGGGTCGCCACGGCCGAGTTTTCTTTTGCGGCCTGTGCGCCCGCCTGTGCGCGCCCGACCACGAGACCCAGGGACACGGCGAGCACCAGAGCCATGATGATGAAAATGACGGCGCGCATGATTATCCTCCCGCGGCGGACGTCCGAAACTCACTGCCGTATCCGACGGGGCTTGACCCGTCCCTATGCTGGCCCGTCGCTATCAATATTAGTAAGCATTATCGATGCAAATGCCAGTAGGCCCCGCCCCGCCAAAGGGTGACGGCCAAAGGAACCGGGGCTGGAGAATTCTCCAGCCCCGGTCAATTCGCGCGGATTGGGAACCAGGGACCGGCCGGCCCCCGGATTAGAACAGCGAGGTGAAACCCAGGCTCAGGTTATGGCTCTGCAGGTCCTCGCGCAGCTCGGTCTCATAATCGCAGTAGAAACGCAAGCCCTTGGGGGTCTGCAGGCTCAGGTTCAGGCCGGGCACGATGCCCTGGGCGGCCAGGGTGTCGCCCTGGACGGCGAAGGTGCTCTCCTGCCCGCTCAGGCCGGCGGTGATCTCGCGGTTGTCCAGGGGCGTGGTGTAGGACCAGCCCAGCTTGAACTCGGGCTTGAAGCGGAAGCCGGTCTCGCTGAGCCAGACCCGGCCTGCCCTGAGCCCGGTCTCCCCCCGGAAGGTCATGGCGTCCCAGGAATGGGTGTCCAGGTTCAGGCTGCCTGCCCCGCCCTCGCTGAAGCCCGTCTGGCGATAGAGCAGCAGGTCGGTCTGGGCGAAGGGCTTGACATCCCAAGAGCCGACCTTGTAGTTGAGGCCGCCGCCCAGACGCAGATTGGCGTCGTAGCCTTCCGGTCCGGAGTTGGCCTTGCGGTCGATGCCTGGGAAGACGATGCGGCGGTCGATGTCGGTGTGGCGATAGCCCGCGCTCATGACCGACTCCAGATAGCCCACCTCGGAGTCGGTTCCGATATACGCGCCCAGGTAAGGCGAGGCGCTCTTGCCGTCGCCCAGGCTGTCCTCCCAGGAAAACTCGCTGGCGATCACGCCCAGGCCCACGCCCACCAACAGGCAGTCGGAGGTGCGGCGGTCCAGGCCCAGCATCAGGCCGTAGCTCTGGTAGCGCCAGCCGAAGCGGTCGATGGACGATTCCTTGTCGCCCACCGCCCCCACCAGGCGTCCCCAGAGGTTGAAGCCGTCCACGGTCTGGCTGAAGGAGCCGCCCTGGGGACCGCCGTCGCGCACCTCGCGCGCCCGCTGGCTGAACCCGCCTTGGAAGAGCAGGCTGTCCAGGGTGGCCATCTGGGTGAGGGTATCGTAGCGGGTGGGACCGATCTGGTTCATGGCCCCGGTGAGAGGGGTGGGCTCGAGGTAGTCGAGCATGTTGTAGACATAGTCGAGGTCGCTATAAGGGGTCGCCGCAGGCAGATGGTCGAGGTAGGACCCCACCCGGCGGGCGTCGTTGCTCAGATAGGGCGCGTACCAGAGGGCGTTGGCCCCGATGGCGCGCTGGTAGACGTAGTCGTCGGCGCTGATGCGGCTGGTCAAAAACATCTGCTGACCGCCGCCATCGCCCCAACCGTTGATGGCCCCGGCGGTGCCGGTCCAGACCACGGTGCCCGTGGGCACGGTGACGCTGGTGACGTTGGTGGGCAGGCTGGGCAGGGCGAAGAAGTCGCGGATCTGCTCCGGGGTCATGCCCCTGATGCTGCTGGCCCGCATGAGCCAGCTGCCCACCGCCCCGCCTTTGACGCTGGCGGAGTTGTAGGTGTAGGTCCGCACCAGATGCTCGGTCTGGGAGGTCCGCACCTCGTCGACGGCCCTGCCGTCCTCGAAGGGCTTGGTGCTGGTGGTGGCCCTGCCTTGGGATATCAACAGGCCATTGGCGTAATCACTGGTATATACGGCCAGGACCTCACCCGGCGGCAGCACGATGGGATCGACCGTGCGCGCCGGGGCCGGACCCGCCCAGATCGCCACAGCCCAGAGGGCCGCGAGAAATATCGAGACGATCCGGCCAAATGGGCGCGGGCGGTTTTTTAAAAGGCCATTCATTTGGGACTGCTCCGGTAGTTGCGTTTTGGCCAAGAACCCGGCGCGTCTAACGGGCTCGGACGGCGCTTGGAGGCCAAGGCGGTTCCGGCCGGCCATGCCAACCCGGCCTGCCGGGAATGGCCCTGGCGCCCCCGACTGAGGCATCTTATCATAACAAGCCGGATTAGTTAAGCATTTTATTAACCGAGAATCAAGGCAGGAGCAAGCGCCCTCCCACGGGCATCAACAAGACCTCCCGGGCCAGGCCGGGATCGCCGGCAATGCGCCGACGCAACTCCACCGCCGGCCATCCGGCCGGCTCGTCGCCCAGCTTGAGGGTCCCCCATTGGGTGGGTATCAGCTGCCGCGAGCCCAGATCGCGGTGGGCCTGGATCAGCTCATCCATGTCCATGTGGGCGTAATGCATGAACCATCGCGGCAGATAGGCCCCGGCCCCCAAAAGCGCCACATCGATGCCCGGCCAGCGGCGGCCTATTTCCTTGAAGCCAGCGAAGTAGCCTGAATCGCCGCCGTAGAGGACCTTGAGGCCGTTCCGTTCCATTAGCCAGCCGCACCAAAGGCTTTGGTTGTAGCCCTGGCCCCAACGCCGCGACCAGTGCTGCACGGGCAGGCAGGTGAAACGCGTGCCGTCTATTTCAACCTCCTGCCACCAGTCCAATTCCCTCACCCGCGCCGCGCCCATTTCCCGCACCAACCGGCCCAGGCCCAGGGGGACCAGGAAAGTGACCCGGTCCCCCAGGGCCGCCACGCTGTCGGCGTCCAGGTGGTCGTAGTGGTTGTGGCTAATAACCACCACCGCGCCTCCGGAGATACGCTCCGGCCCGAAGGCCGGCGGGTTAAGGCGCCTGACCACCGCCGCGCGCCGGCTGAAGAAGGGGTCGGTGACCACCACCTGGCCGGACCACTGCAAGGCGTAGGTGGCATGCCCCACCCAGGTCAGGCTGGCAGGCTGGCCTGGGTCGGCCAGGTAGGACCCGTCGTTGGCCTCGACCGGCCCGGGTGCAGGCTCGCCGCCCTGTCCTTCCAAGCTGTTGCGCGAGAAATACCAGACCAGTACATCCCAAGCGGAGTGGCTTTGGGGAAGCCAGGGGTTGAAGAAGCTCCCGTCCGGGGCGCGGTGCGGGGCGTAAAGGTCGGCCGGATTCTCGGCGGCCACCCGCTGGCGCCAGGCCTTTTCATCAAAGGGCCGGGGGGCCAGGCAGCCGCTTGAGGCCAGAAGCAAAAGGGCCAGGGCCAAGCCATATGCGACGCGCTTGCTCATGGGGTCCAATTGTACGGCCCGGCGCGGCGTAAGGGAAGAGGCTTCCCCTAGGCTCACCCCCTGAAAATGCTGGCCTTTTGGACGTTCAGGGCGTAAACTGCGGGCCAAGGCACAGATGGATGAAGGTTTTATTGCACATTTGCTGCGCGCCGTGCGCACTCATGCCCTTCCTGCGGCTCTCGGGCGAGGGTCTCGAACTCATGGGTTATTTCTATAATCCCAACATCCAGCCCTTCACCGAGCAGCGCCGGCGTCTGGATGCCCTGACCCCTTGGGCCGACCAGCAGGGGCTGAAGCTCATCGTCCACGACGATTACGACCCCCGGGCCTGGCTGCGGCAGATGGTCTACCGCGAAAACCAACGTTGCGGCATCTGCTACCACCAGCGTCTGACCCTGGCCGCCCAGGTGGCCCGCCGGGGCGGCTTCGACGCCTTCACCACCACCCTGCTCTACTCCATCCGCCAAAAGCACGATCTCATAGCCGATACCGGGCGGGCGGCCGCCTCCGAGCAGGGGGTCGAGTTCCTCTACCGCGATTTCAGGCCCGACTGGCGCCAAGGCGTCCAGCTGAGCCGTGATCTGGGCCTGTACCGCCAGGCCTACTGTGGTTGCATCTATTCCGAGAGCGAACGCTACCAGGGCGGCAAATCCGCGTCCCGGCCTGTCCAACCATCATCCGGCGAGAGGTAGAGTCATGTCCCCCAACCCTCCGGAGATCACCCTGGAACTCAGCGGCGGCTCGCTCACCATCCGCACCGCCCAGGCCATCTATCATATTTTGGTCAACGCCGGCGCCGCCGGCGCCGCCCCTCCGGCGCTGGCGGCCCCCTCCGCCGCCCCCGCCTTGCCCGACGACGACTGGGACGTGCCCACCCTGCCGGAGGCGACCGCCCCCGCGCCTTCGGCCAAGGCCCCCTCGGAGGACGAGGAATACTACCGCGAGCTGAGCCACGACATGTACCGCGAGGTGGGCCACCTGGCCCGCCGCCTGAGCATGTCCATACGCGACGTGAAGATCCAGAAGGTCGAGTCCATTGACTTCGAGAGCGCCGGCCAGCAGTTGGAGCAGGCCAAGGACCAGCTCGAGAACGTGGTCAAGATGACCGAGCAGGCCACCTTGCGCATCATGGACCTGGGCGAAGGCATCCAAGCGGCCATCGACCAGGCCCGCAGCATCATGGAGCGTATGGGCACCCGTCCCGTGGAGGCCGACGCCCAGACCAGGGCGGAGCTGGAGCAGGCCCGGCAGGCGCTGATGGACGCCTTCAAGGCCCTGACCGAGTTCATGGCCGGCTTGGGGCAGGATCCCTTGACCCCCCTGGCCCGGCGCGCCCAGGAGTTGCTGGAGCGGCTCTCCCAGGCCGCTTCGCCGGCCGAGGCCGCCCCCGCCGCGCCGGAACCCGCCCCGGAACCTCCCGCGCCGGCCGCCCCCGCCGGGCCCCGCTTTCTCTTTCCCCTGGAGGTGGTCTTCCAGACCGTCTACGAGTTGTGCACCAACGAGACGGTCAAAAAACACATCAAGGCCATGTGGGACAGCGGGACCCAGGCCTTCGATGCCGCCAGGATCGAGGAGGCCTTGAACGCCATCGCCCCCGACGCCCCGGACGAGGACAACTTCCTCAACCTGGACTTGAAGGGAGTGCTCAAGGCCCTTTTCCAGGCCACGGGCCAGGAGCGCTTCCAGCAGGTGCTCAAGAAAATGGCCTCCACCTCCGACCAGATATTCCTGGAGCAGACCTTGCCCCTGGAGGCCATGCCCGCCCCTGCCGAAGCCGCGCCCGCAGCGCCGGTGGCGGCGCCGGCCTCAGTCGCGGCCCCGCCGGCCGCCGCCGCCACCGGCCCCGAGGTGCTCACAGAGATGGAGGCGCTGCTGGGTGACATCCGGGCGGCGGCCGCCGCGCTGACCCCGCCGCCGGGCGTGCAAGACCTGGAGGTCATGCTCGGCCGGGTGTTGGAGGCCCAGTCCGCCTGTTGCGCCCTCAACGTGGTCGACCCGGAGATGGTCGACGAACTCAACGGGACCATGAACATCATCTTCGGCTCGGTCAACAGCATCATCGAGGCCTTGAGCTTCCAGGACCTCTCGGGCCAGGTCATCTATCGCATAGTCAGGCTGCTGACCGATTTCCAGGTTCAGCTCCTGGCCATGGTGGTAAGTTTCGGCTCCAAGCTCAAGGCCAAGGCCGCCGGCCAAGCGATCACCACCGAGCAGAGCGAAAAGATGGCCCAGCAGGAAGTGGACAAGGTCATGGAGTCGCTGGGCGTGCACGAGGACACCCAGGAGGCCAGCGAGGCCGCCAAGCTGGACCAGGACTCCGTCAACAACCTCTTGGACAACCTGGGCTTCTGACCGGCGCCTTCCCCCCGGTCCCCCCGGCCGGGGCCTGGTCGCCCGCCAGCCCCCCGAAGGGCCGCCTCGCGGGCCCTTTTTGGGGTGCTTCCCCCTGTTGCTTTGAGCGCTTTCCCGCCCGCTTTTGAGGCCCGCCCTTCATTTTCCCCGCGCGCCGCCCGCCCTATGCTGGAACCAGGTGGATCAACGAATTTTTCGCCCCCCGGCGGCCTGACCGCCGCGAGGCGGCCCCCACTTAAGGGAGGTAGCCCATGCTGGTTGTCAATTGGATGAGCACCCGCCTGGTTGGCATCGAGCCCGAGGAATCCATGTCGCAGGCCATCAGGCTGCTCAAGGAGAACCATATCGGCCGGCTGCCAGTCATAACCAAGGACGGCAAGCTGGTGGGCATCGTCAGCGACAAGGACCTGAAGCGGGCCGGGGCCAGCGACGCCACCAGTCTGGAGGTCCACGAGTTGGCCTACCTGCTCAGCCGGGTCAAGGTCAAGGACATCATGACCCCCAAGCCGGTAACCGCGCACATCCATGACACCATCGAGGAGGCCGCCCTGGCCATGCTCGAACACAAGATCAGCGGGGTGCCGGTGGTCGACGACGGCGGCCAAGTGGTGGCCATGCTCACCCAGAGCGACATCTTCCGGGCCCTGATCGCTCTCACGGGAGTCACCCGGGGCGGCATCCAGTTCGCCATGGACCTGCCCGACGAACCCGGGACCATCAAGGTGGCCGGCGACATCATCCGCAAGTACGGCGGCCGCATGGTGAGCATCCTGAGCACCTACGACCGGGTGGCCGAGGGCCGGCGCAAGGTCTACATCCGCATGAAGAGTGTTGACCGCAACAACCTGATGCAGATCAAGGAGGAATTGTCCCGGGTCGGGGTGTTGCTCTATATCCTGGACAGCCGCGAGCGCACCAAGGAGTTGATAAGCGTGGGCCGCGCCACGGCCTGAACGCGTCGCCCGGTTTGGGTTCCCGGGCGGCGCTCCGCCACCGGGCCTCGGCGCGGCCGAGGCCCGAGCTTTTTTATCCCGTGCGCCCGCTTGACCGCATGCATGTCATTTCACATGGTCAACCCCGCAACAAGTGGTCCTCCTTGGTTGACATATTGGTAACTACCTTATTTCATGGGACTTGATCAGAACAGGGTCCCCCGGTGTCAACTTGTGATTACGCCGGCATCGTCCCCAGCCCCTTACCCGGCCCCTTTCCCCTTCGGCGCCTGACGGGTTAACATGGCGTTATAATTCATCCTTGCCCATATCACCGGTCTTCGCCGGGATGATGGCACCTCTCTTGCTCAAGCTAAGGCGACGTCTCGCCGGTCTTTCCTGGAGGCCCGGCTGTTGGCACGACCCCCGGCCAGAAAAGTCCGGGGCCGCACCGCAGAAGCAGGAGGAGGATAGTTAACATGACCGCAGCCACGAACAATCCACAAGGCGGGCCCACGGGCGGCCTGCCCCCCATGCCCGAAACCATAGAGCTTGCCCCGGTAAAGACGCCAATCGACTACAAGCGCATCGGTTTCATCATATTGGGCATTCTATTTTTCGCGGCCTTCTACCTGGCCCCCGAGCTGCCCCAGGCCGCCGACCCCATGGGCAAGGTGTTCAGGCTTTCGCGCAACGGCCAGTTGGCCATCGGCTTGTTCCTCATGGCTGGAACCTGGTGGGTCTTCGAGGTGCTGCCCATCGGCGTAACCAGCATCATGATCGGCGTGATGCAGGCCCTGTTCACCATCCGCAAGCCCGAGGATGCCCTGCGTGACTTCTTCGACCCCTCGGTGTGGTTCATCTTCGGCTCCCTGGTCTTGGGCATGGCCTTCACCCGTTCGGGGCTGACCAAGCGCATGGCCTACAAGATGCTCACCCTGGTGGGCGAGAACACCCGCTTCATCCTGCTGGGCTGCTTCATCGCCGTGGCGCTGATGACCTTGCTCATGGCCCACACCGCGGTGGCCGCGGCCATGATGCCGCTGTTGATGGCCATCCACAGCCTCTACACCGACGGCGAGGAGAAGGTCACCAGATTCGGCAAGTCCTTGTTCATCGGCATGGCCTACGTGGCCGGTGCGGGCTCGATCATCACCTTCCTGGGCGCGGCCCGGGGCGTGGCCGCGGCCGGCATGTACAAGACCTTCACCGGCAACGACATCGGCTTCTTCGAGCTGACCTGGTATATGTGGCCCATCGGCATCTCCATGGTGGTCCTGATCTGGTTGCTGATGAGCGTGGTCTTCAAGCCCGAGAAGCCCCGGATCGCGGGCCTCAGGGAGAAGGTGGCCGTGCTCTCCAAGGAGCAGGGCCCCATGACGGCCAATGAGAAGTTCGTGCTGGTCTGCGCCGCGCTGGTGGTCATCCTGTTCGCCCTGAAGAGCTTCATCCCGGCGCTCAAGGACCTGGACCGGGCGGCCATCATGCTAACCCCCACCCTGCTTTTCTTCATATTCAAGGTGCTGACGGTAAAGGACCTGGAAGACCTGCCCTGGAACATCTCCCTGCTCTTCGGCGGGGCCATGAGCATCGGCTTCTGTCTGTGGGGCACCGGGGCGGCCGAGTGGATGGCCGTGCACTGGCTGACCATGTTCCAGAACGCCCACTGGCTGGTCTTCGTGCTCTCCATCGCCTTCTTCGTGCTGATCATGACCAACTTCATCATGAACGTGGCGGCCATCGCCATCAGCCTGCCGGTGGCCCTGGTGGTGGCCAAGTACATGGGCGTGGCCCCCGAGGTGGTGATGTACGCCGCCCTGGTCACCGCAGGCATGCCCTTCAACCTGCTCATCGGCGCGGCCCCCAACGCCATGGCCTACGAGTCGGGCCAGTTCACCACCGGCGAGTTCTTCATCTGGGGCTGGCCGGCCAACGTGGTCCTCATGATCGTGCTGGCCGTGGCCATCACCATCATCTGGCCGCTGTTCGGCATGCCGGTGCTGGTGCGTTAGGCCGGCCTGGTGACAGGCCCGAGTGTTGGGTTACAATGGCGCTGAACCTGCCCGGGGGCCTTTGAGGCCCAAGCCGCAAAGGCCCCCGGTGTCCAAGGGAGATGAATAGATGACCAAGGGTGTGGAAAAGAAGGTTAAGGACCTGTTGATCCCGCTCACCGACTACCCCCACATGCCCTATTGGGCCAGCCTCAAGGAGGCGGTGGTGCAGTTGACCCTGGCCCAGCAGGGGCTGCAGGCCGGCGACCGCCGGCGCAAGGTGCTGGTCTTCGACGAGGCATACAAGCTGCAAGGCATCCTGACCCAGCGCGACATCCTGCGCGGGATCGAGCCCAAATTCGCCCGCGACTACAAGGAGACCGCCTCCCTGCTCTGGGGCGACCTCCTGGGGGCCAGCGCCCAGGATCAGGCCAAGAAGTCCATCAAGGAATTCATGAGCCCGGCCACCGCCCACGTGGAGTCCGGCGACAGCCTCCTGAAGGCCAGCCACGTCATGGTCCAGGAGCAGGCGGATCTCCTGCCGGTGATGGACGGCAACAAGGTGGTGGGCGTGGTCCGGCTGGACGACATCTTTCACGAGATCGGCATGACCATACTCTCCCAGTAGGCCGCCGGGGAGCCTCAAGTCAACGGACCAGGAGTTATGGAATCTGGCTGGCTGGACAGGCTCAAAGGCATCAACCTGCGCCGGGGCGTTCGTCGCGAGGGCGGAGCCCCGGCGTCTTTTTCCCCCGCCCCCGACGGCGGCCTGCCGCTAAGTGAGCGCTACGAGGTCTTCACCCGCCTGCTCAAGTCCAACAACCGGGCCCTGGAGGTCATGGCCGAGCTGCAAGCCAAGATCCGGGGCGACGCCGAACTCTCCCACGACTATGTCAAGGATCGGGTCGAGGTCCTGGGCCAAGAGGTGGGACGGATCGTGGAGGCCCTGGAGCGCATGTCGCCCACCAGCGCCAGGGGCCTGCGCGATATCCACGAGGAGCTCGTCCAGCGCATCCGACACACCCTGAGCCCCCGCCGGGCCATCCCCGAGGCCCCGCTGGTCCTGCCCTTTACCCAGGTGAGCGCCGAGATGGAGGAGGTGGTGGGAGGCAAGGCCGCCCACCTGGGCGAGATGACCACCCACCTGAAGCTGCCGGTGCCGCCCGGTTTCGCCGTCACCACCTATGCCTTCAAGCGCTTCCTGGACCATAACGGCCTCTGGGCCCCCATCCACGAGATCATGGCCCGTTCCCGCCTGGACGAGCCGGATCAGGTCGCCCTGGCCTGCCGGTCGGTGGAAGAACTCATCGGCCGGGGCGAACTCCCCGCCGACCTGGCCTTGGCCCTGGAGGCGGCCCACGCCGCCCTGCTTGTGGGCCGGCCCGCCTCCTGGGGGGTGGCCGTGCGCAGCAGCGCCATCCTGGAGGACACCGCCGCCGGCTTTGCCGGCCAATACCAGACCAGCCTCAACGTGGGCCGCGGAGGCCTGGCCAAGGAGTACCGCCGCATCCTGGCCAGCCAGTTCAGCCCCCAGGTGGTGAGTTTCCGCCATCAGCGAGGCTTGATCCTGGAAGACGTGGCCATGGCCGTAGCGGTAATGCTGATGGTCCCGGCCCGGGCCTCGGGGGTGCTCTACACCTGCAACCCCAACGACCCCGAGCAGAAGGCCATGATGGTCAGCGCGGTCTGGGGCCTGGGCGCCCGGGCGGTGGGCGGTCAGATGCCCAGCAGCCTGATCCTGATGGAAAAGAGCCCGGCGGCCCGGGTGCTGCGCCAGGAGATCGTGCCCCAACCGACCATGACCGTCTGCCGCAAGGGGGGCGGGGTGGCCGAAATTCCGGTCCCCGCCGGGCTTGCCGACCGGCTGCCGCTCAGCCCCTCCCAGCTGCGCGAGCTGGCCGAACTGGGGCTGAGGCTGGAAGAGTACTACGGCCGCCCGGTGGATGTGGAGTGGGCGGTGGATTCCGAGGGGGAGCTCTTTCTGCTCCAGGCCAGGGGGCTGCGCATCATCGTCAAGGGCATCCAGCCCGACGACTACGACCGCCTGGTGGCCGGCCACCCGGTGCTCCTGGCGGGCGGTTCGACCGCCAGCCCGGGGGTGGCCACGGGCCGGGTGGCCCAGGTTCACACCTCCTCCGACCTGGGCAAAATCGAGCCGGGCTGCGTGCTGGTGGCCCAATCCAGCCTGCCGGAATACGCCATGGCCTTGGACAGGGTCAGCGCGCTTATCACCGAGGTGGGCGGTCCGGCCTCCCACCTGGCCTCGGTGGCCCGCGAGCGCCGGGTGCCGGCGGTCTTTTCCGCCGTCGGGGCCCGCGATAAGCTCCGCGAGGGAGCCCTGGTCACCGTCGACGCCGACCACGGCCGCATCTTCGAGGGCGAGATTCGCGCCCTGGTGATCCTGCAAAAGAAGCGATTCCTGGCCCTGGCCGAGACCCAGGCCTACCGCAACCTGGAGCGGGTGCTCTCGCGCATCACCCCGCTCAACCTTACCGACCCCCGCCTGCCCGAGTTCACGCCGGGCAACTGCCGCAGCCTGCACGACATCACCCGCTACTGCCACGAGATGGCCATGCAGGAGATGTTCCGCTACAGCGAGGCCTGCACCATGGGGGGCGGCGACACCTGTCTTTCCGAGGGCGCGGCCCGGCGTCTGGTGGCCGACTTCCCCCTAGACCTCTATCTGGTAGACCTGGGCGGGGGCATCGCCCCCGGGGCCAGGGGCCTGGAGGTGCGCGAGGAGGACGTGACCAGCCTGCCGCTATTGGGCTTGCTCAAGGGCATCCACTCGGTGGAGTGGCGGGGGCCGGGGGCGGTTTCGGCCCAGACCCTGGCCCAGTCCCTGGCCGAGCGCGGCGAGGAGGGCCAGGAGGCGCGGGTCTTCCGCCACAACTATGTGCTCATCAGCCGCGACTACATGAACCTCTCATCCCGCCTTGGCTTCCACTACTCCACCATCGACGCCTACTGCTCGAAAAACGACAGCGACAACTACCTGCGCCTGGCCTTCATGCGCGGCGGGGCCGATCCGGCCCGGCGGGCCCGCCGGGCGCGCTACGTGGGCACGGTCCTGGAGAAGAGCGGCTTCTGGGTCGAGGTCGGCGGCGACAATGTCTACGCCCGCCTGGAGAAGTACCCCGCCCCCTTTTTGCAGGCCAAGCTGGGGACCATCGGCCGGCTCATAGTCATGACCCGCCAGATGGACATGGTGATGTTCAGCGACGCCGTGGTTGACTGGTACATCGACCAATTCATGAAGGGTGAGGCGGGAGCCAGCTGAGGCGCGTGCCGCGCCAGTCGCAACGGGTCGGGCGGCTCATGGCTCCTAACCAGCCTGGCCGGCTCCCATACAAGCTCTGTCCAACGTACAGGAGAAGGGGATCGTCCCCGCCCTCTTTTCTTGTTCCCTCTCATTTTTGCAAGGGGATAGGGTCAGGGCGAGGGGTTCTCTGCCTAAGCCAACCCCCTCACCCCAGCCCTCTCCCCCAGAGGGGAGAGGGAGCAGACGGGAAGGACGGAGTTATCCCAGCCCGTATGAAAACGAAGCGGAATATTGGGATCACGCCCGAGGCGGGGCGCAGCTCACTCCCACAGCCCGGCGTAAAGCAGCCCGAAAACCTGGGCGTCCTTGATGATGTCTGAAAGCGAGGTCCACTCGTCAGGCATGTGGGCGCTTTTGGAGTCGGTGTACCAAACCGCAACGGGCAGGCCCCGCTGGCGGAAGAAGGCAGCCACCGTGCCCCCGCCCACCCCGCGGGGCCGGGCCTGGACCCCATGCACCCGGGCTATGGCCGCCCGCAAGGCCCCCACCACCGGAGCGTCGGCCGGGGTGGCCGGCGGGGCCTGCAGGCGCTGCGCCACGCTTAAAAACAGCTCCACCCCCTCCTGACGGGCTATCTCACCGAAAACCTCGGCGAAGGCCGCCTCCACCCGGTCCAAGTCGATCTGGGGCAGCACCCGGCAATCCACGTAGAAGACCTCGCGGCCGGGGATGGTGTTGATGTTCTCCACCCCGGCGTCGTGGCGGGTGGGCTCCATGCTGCTCTCGGGCAGGGTGAACAACTCGTCGCGCTCCGGGAAGCGGGCCTTGATCTCTCGCACCGCCACCATCATGCGCGCCGCGGCGGCGAGCGCGTTGATCCCGCGGTTGGGGGTGGAGGCGTGCACCTGGCGACCGCGCACCTCGGCCCGCAGCCAGAATATGGACTTCTCCGCCACCTCGATCAGGCTCGAATCCGGCTCGCCCACGTCGGGTACCACGATGAGGTCATTGGGGCCGAACAGCTCCGGTCTGGTCTTGAGCACGTGGTCCAGGCCGTAGAGCGAGCCGGTCTCCTCGTCGCTGACCAGGATCAGGCCCACCTGGCCCGGCGGGGTCACACCCAGTTCAACCAGGGCCTTGACCCCGAAGAAGGAGGCCGCCAGGCCGTGGTGGTTGTCGCTGACCCCCCGGCCGTACAGGCGGTCACCCTCCACGCGCAGGCTCCAGGGGTCGCCGCTCCAGAGGGAGAGATCACCCACCGGCACCACGTCCAGGTGGCTGAGCGCCCATACCCTGGGACCGGCGCCACCGGCCAGGGTGGCCACCAGGTTGGGCCTGATGCCGGCCTCCACCCGGCTGTCCGGGGCGTCCACCCGCTCCACCTTCAGCCCCAGGCCGTTAAGCCAACCCTCGACCAGCTCGGCCTTGGCCAGCTCGCCCTGACCGCCGACGGCCGGTCCCAGGGCGGGCACGGCGATGAGTTGGCGCTGGGCCCCGATGATTTGCTCACCGTAGCCCGCAATGCGCTCCAGAATCCGCTCGGCGCTGGCCATGGTTCTCTCCGGTGATTAGAGGCGCGTGGACCTGGCCTCGAACCTAGCCCCGGCGGTTTCAGGTGTCAAGCGGCCAGGGTAACGCCTGTTCACGGGCGCATTGACATCAGGCGCGGCCTGGTAATAGATTACAAGCTTCGAACACCATTTGTCGTGGAATAGGCGCCAGCGGCGTCAACATCCTGTTGGGGGATGCATGGTCAAGTCCGGAATGGGGCTGCCCCCGGAGGTGAGACGGTTCTCGGGCCTGTACCGTTTCATTGCCCCCGAACGCTTCGAAGAACTGGGCATCAACCCGGAGGACGTGCCCCTGGGCACCTTCCCCGCGGCGGACCACCCCCCCTTCCTGCCCGACCGCTTCGGCGGCAACGCCTACGGCCTGGGCCTGTTCGAACAGACCGTGCTGCCCGCCGAGGAGGCGGCCATCCTGGAGGCGGTGGACCTGACCGACCCCGGCCAGGTGGCCGAGCGCCACCGCGAACTGAACAACATTTTCAAGCGCCTGGGGCTCTTGATTCGCTACAGCCGCCTGGGCGAGCCCTTCTATCTCATACCCCGCCAGTTCGTGGCCCATTTCCTGGTGGAGGTCCAGGCCCGGGCTGACGTCATCATGGGCTTTTTGAGCCGCCTTCTCTCGCGCAGCCTGCGCGAGACCCTGCGGGTGGGGCTGGTGACCACCGACCACGACCTGCTCCTGCCGGAGATACAGGCCCGCCTGCCCCAGATGGAATTTTTGGTTTTGGACTCCCTGGGCGAGCTGACCCAGCGCCGGCGCCGGCCCCTGCAGGCCCTGATCATGGTGGGCGACCCCCGCGAGTTCGCCCTGGGCGAAATGAGGCGCCTGGGCGGGTCCGCGCCCCGCGACCGCGAGGGCCGCGAGGCCTTGGGCTCCTTCATGGCCAGCCGCTTCTACGACCTTCTGGAAGAGGACGGCGAGCTCATGGCCCTGTGCGACCGGCCCCTGGGCAGCAGCCGGGAAACGGTGGACGTCACCTTCAAGGGCCAGGACGAGTTCAAGCGCTTCCTGCTCTTCAGCCACGTCTACCGCACCCGCCGGCGCTACACCAGCCGGGAAGGCCTGAAGCTTTCCATCAACCGCTTCGACTTCAACGCCTTCCTGACCGGCCTGGGCGTCTACCATGAAACCGTGGAGGGCCTCTTGGGCGGGCGGCGGGTGCCCCAGGTGGTGCCGCCGGAGATCGACGCCCTGCCCTACCAGGACTTGCCCTTGCCGCGCGGCTCGGCCCCCCGGCTGTTGGCGGCCTGGAAGCGCTGGTTCAGGCCCTTTTTCGAGGAACGCTCACTGGGCTTTATCCTGCCCGACCTGCAACGGGGGGCCTGGCAGGAGCGCTATCAGGTGCAGGGCGAGCTGCCCCAGACCCTGGTGGTGCTGGAGGGTCGTCGCCGCCGGCCCCTGGTCTCCCTGGCCAACCTGGAGGCCCATGCCGGCCGGCGCCACCTGGTGGGCTGCTCGCGCGAACTCCTGGCCGACTACAAGGACTCCTTCACCTATGCGCAATCGGTGCTGGCCACCCTGGAGCAGATACGCTCGGCCTACTTCACCGGCCTGCCCGGGCTGGAGTTGTCGCGCCTGCGCAAGCCCTTCGAGACGGCCCAGCGCCACGAGCAGATACAGGACGTGCTGGGGCTGATGGAGCTGCGGCCCAGGCTCAAGCGCCTGGAAGGCCGCCTGAACCCCCAAGGGATCATGGGCCCCCGCACGCCGGTGCTGGAAAACCTGGAGAAGATGGCCCTCCTGGGCCTGGACGAGGGAGCCCTGGGACAGCTCTACCTGATCGTGCTGGGCCACTCCACCATGACCCGGGTCACCTTCGGCAAGCTGCCGGAAACCACCCTGGCCCCCCTGACCGACGTCAGCCGCTATCACAGCCTGGAAGAAGCCATCACGGTCATCCGGCTCTATCGCCTGCTTTCGGTGGCCGAGGCCGCCGCCGCCTCGGGAAAGGGCCTAAGCTCCGAACAGGTGGAGGCGATGTTCGACCTCTACGACAACGCTATCCGGGTGGTCACCGACCCGGACCTGAACTGGGCCGAGATCCTCGACGACCAGATCATCCGCCTGGGCGGGGTGCAGGCCAAGGCCACCCGCAAGATGCTCAAGCTCTTCGACCTCTTCGAGTTCATTAGCCGCTGGCAGGAGCTGGAGGGCGCCGGCCCGCGCACCAAGGAGGCCATGGCCGACTTCGACCGGGCCAAGCTTGCGCGCATCCAGGCCGTGATCGACCTGATCCAGCAGGTGCGCCGCTTCGTGGGCCGCTTCTACGCCGGCGACTCCTCGGCCCGGCCTTTCTTCTTCCGGGCCCTCTTGAACTGCGAACTGCACGGCACCGGCCGCCTGCTGCCCAGTCTGGGCACCCCCGCCGGCTTCACCTTGCTTTGGATCTGCGTCCACACCAGCGAGCGGCGGCTGATCAACTTCAACCAGCTGCTGGCGGTGGAGAGCGAAAAACAGATGGCCCAGCGCCTGGAGAAGCTACGGAAGGCGCTGCTCTCACTGACCCCGGACCAGCTCTCGCCCCATTGGCTGGCCCAGCTCAGGGAAACCATGACCAGCCGCGGCGAGGCCTACGTGCGCGACTCTGGCATCTACCTGGATCTGGACCATCGGAGCGGGGCCCTCACTCCCCGCTTCATCGACGTGCTGGAGGAGCTGGCCAGCCTGAAGCAGGAGTTGAACCTCACCCTGGGCCGGCCCCTGGAGCGGGTGCCCGACGAACGCCTGGCGGCCATGGATCGCCGCTGCCACGCCGTGGGCCGCTTCATCCAGGCCCTGAAAAACGAGGCGGCGGCGGCGCCCGGCTCGGTGAGCCTCCGCCCGGACATGGCCGGCGAGCACGCCGGTCTCCAGCGCCAACTTGAGCACTACCTGCTGGACCAGATATTCAACCTGCCCGCCTTCGCCTCCAACCTGGCCCGCCTGGTGGAGGACTGCCCCCAGCTCATAGGCCGGCTGCTGCCCCAGCCCGCGGAGCACCCCCAGACCCTGGAGCGCCTCACCGCCGCCCGCAAGCTGGGAGCCCTGCACGAAAGACGCCTTGACCTCTTCCAGGACATGAAGGCCTCCCACGAAGCCGCCCGGGTCCAATTCGGACCCGCCGCGGCCGGCATCGTGGGGGCCTCGCCCCTGCAGTTCCAGACGCTCACCGCCAGCCTGACCCAACTGCTGGAAGGCAACCCCCGCCTGGGGCTCCTGTTGATGCTGGCAGTGCTGCTCTACGATCAGCAGGCCCTGCCCGGCCGGGTCAGTTCGGGGGCGGCCACCCCCCTGGCCTACCGCCTTGAGCTGGCCCGGGCCCTGCACCGGGACCTGGATTTTTTACTGGAGCACCACGACCTCATGCGCCAAGTGGTGGCCGGCGAGGCCTGCTTCAGCTCCTTGCAAGCGCTGCTGGACGTAAAGGACCCGCTGCTGGTGGAGGCCCTGTTCCTCCTGGGCGTGGTTACCACCTCCGCCCGCCGCGAGGGGATTCTCACCGAAGACCTCCTGGACGACTTCTTCGAGTTGCAGGCCCGGCTGCGCCGGCTGCTGCTGGAGGGAGGCTCGGCGGTGAACGTCCACCGGGAGGATATCGCCGACCACGGCCGCCGCCACTGGGCCTTCGACCTCTACCTGGAATTGCAGAAGGGCGACGAGCCCACCGCCGGACTGCGCCAGCTCCTGGAAACCGCTCGCCTGCCGGAAAACGAGCGGGAAAAGCGCCTTGAGCAAGGCCGGCGCGACGCCGGCCTCGACCGCCTGCTGGCCTTGCGGGGCTTGAGCCACCTTGATTTCCTGGACCTGATGATGCTGCGCCACGGCCTGCCGGTGGTCTTCATCTACCGCATGAAGGGCCTGCGCTCCATGGGCGCCACTCAGTTCGAGCGCGATCTTTTCGAGGGCATGCGCATCTACCGGGGACTGAACCTGCTCAGGCTCGAGTACCAGTCCTTCCTGCTCAACTCCCTGGCCGACCCCGAGCGGCCCCTCCTCCTGAGCGGCTTCGGCCAGGCCGCCGAGCGCCTGACCTACCCCAACCAGATTCGCCTGCTGCTCCTGGGCCTGGCCGCCGCCGCCAAGCTGGAGTTGAAGCGCGAGCGGCCCCTGGCCGTGAGCTTCCTGCCCTTGGCCCGAGTGATCGAGACCAAATTCGAAGTGATCAACGAGGTCTTCAGCGCGATGGATCCGGCGGACATCCTCAACCAGCCACGCCTGGTGCACAGCCTGGTGGGAGCCCGCCAGGGGCTTACCATCATCCTGGACCAGGAGGGTGGCCTGGTCAGCCTGGACATCGCCGACCTGGCCCGCATCGACCGCCGCATCGAGGCCGTGCGCCGGGCCGCCACCCCGGGCAAGTTGAAGCGCCTCTACCACCTGGAGATGAAAAAACTCAAGCTGACCGCCTACCACACCCTGGACTACCAGCAGCGTTTGGAGGCGGCCTTCCTGGAAAACCTGAAGGCCCAGACCGAGGCCTTCATGGAAAGGGCGCGTCGGCAGATGGCGCAGGAGGACGACCTGGACCGGCTGGAGGCTCTTTTCCAGCGGGCCTGGGAGGAGGGCCTGGAACTGCCGCTCTCCCAGGACCGCCAGCAGAGCCTGCGCGACCTGTTGGAGATGAACATGGAGCGGGTGCGCGCCAACCTGCTGGAGGAAACCATGGACCGCCTGGCCGAGGTGGAGACATTCTCCCAGCTCGACCAGTTGTGGCAGGCCATGCGCGCCACTCTGGCCAGCCAGCGCCGGCGGCTGGGCAAGGACTTCGACCTGCTGCTGGCCCGGCGCTTCGATCAGCGCGCCCAAGAACTGCGGGGCCAGCTCCGGCCCTCGCTCTAGCCGGCGCGCAACTCGGCCAGCACCCGCTCGGCGTGGCCGGCGGGCTTGACCTTGGCATAGACCCGCTTGAGCCGGCCGTCCTTGCCTACCGCGAAGGTGGCGCGCTGAGGCCCTTCGACCTTCTTGCCGTACATGGTCCTTTCGCCCCAAGCCCCCAGCGCCTTGATCAACCCCGTGCCGGGGTCGGAGAGCAGGGGGTAGGCCAGGGCCAGCTTGTGGGCGAACTTTTGGTGGCTGGCCACCGGGTCGCGGCTCAGGCCGGCCAGGTGGAAGCCCAGGTCCTCGAATTGGCCGAGCCTCTCCTGAAACTCCCTGGCCTCGGTGGTGCAGCCACTGGTCATGTCTCTGGGGTAGACGAACAGAATCAAGCCCTTCAGGCCGACCAAGTCCTTGAAGCTCCTGGCCAGACCAGTCTGGTCGGGCAGCTCGAAGGCGGGCAGTTTGTCGCCTGGGCCTAACATGGATGGGCTCCTGCTTGGGGTGTGAATAATATTATGCGGCCAGGCCGCGTCTCGGCTCAAGGGCGAGTTAGACCCCGCCCGGGCCGGCGCCGCCGCCCGACGCGGCCACCGATCCCCGGGCCATGGCCGAGGAGGCGGGCCGCAAGCTTGAGCACGCTCAAGGACGGCGTCGCCGACCGCAAGGCCAACTACCAGACCTTAAAAAAACGGCGGGGGCGGGGAGAGACCCCGCCCCCGCCTCCAAGCCCCCGGACCTCAGGCTCGCTCGCGCTGGTCGCGGTATTGGACCACCTGGTGCATGAAGGCCTCCAAGCGGATGCGGCTGCCCGACTGCTCCTGGCCATCCATGGCCATGGGCAGGAAAGGCAGGTTGCCATGCTCCTCGCGGAAACGCTTCATCAGGGCGTTGACGATGGTGCCGGGCATGCAGGTGAAGGGTATGACGTTGACCACTCCCGCCGCCCCCCGCATGAGCATGTCGCGGCTCTTGCCCATGCTCAGGATGGCCTCGCCCTCGAAGCTGGGATGCAGATAGGGGTGGGCCATTTCCAGCACCTCGGCGATTGAGGCCTCATGCAGGGTGCGCAGGCGGCCCTCCCAGAGCCGGGCCAGGTCGCGCTCGTCCTTGCGCTGGAAATAGTTCTCCAGGACGGTGCTGACGAGTCCCCGGTAGCGGCCCAGCATCTGGGCCCGGCGGGCGCTGGTGTAGTTGGTGTAGAGCACCCACTCGCCGATGGTGGGCAGCCAGACCTCGCCGCCCAGCTCCTCGATCATGCGCACCACGTTCTCGTTGGCGAAGCGGTTGGCGCGAGTGTAGATCTCGCCCACCACCCCCACCAGGGGCCGGTGGTTTTTCCCCGAACGGGGGACTTCGGCGAAGGCCTGACGGGCGGCGAGCATCACCGGCTTCAGATCGGCGCGCGATTTCACCGCCTCGCGCACGCGGCCCAGGAAATCCTGATAGACTCCGTCGGTGTCGCCGGCGTTGGCCTCGTAGGGCCTGGTCTCGTGCAGGGCTTTCTGCAACAGGTCTATGGCCACCAGACCCTGCCAGGCCAAACGGGTGAAGCCGCCGCCCACCATGCCCATTTCCTGGTAGAAGACCTCGGACTGATCCGGGGCGTAGATGGGGGTGTCATAAAAGCCCAGCTCGTCCAGGACCAGGCGGTGGTAGCGGTGGTACTGGCCGAAGCGGCAGGGCCCGGTGCCGCCGGGCATGAAGAAGGCCGCCTTCTTGGGGTCCTCGCCCTGGTCCAGGAGCACCTTGAGCATGTCGCCGGTGGTCAGCGCGCAGGGGTAGCACTCCTTGCCGCTGGTGTGGCGGCGACCCAGCTCCAAGGTGCGGGCGTCGGACTCGGGCAGCACCTTGGCCGCCACTCCGCAGGCCTCGAAGGCGGCGGCCACGGCCAGGGAGTGGTCGGTCATGGGCGGGATATAGATGGTGCGCCCGGAATAGATGGCGCTGCGCCGGCGCGCCGGCCGGGCCACGGGCGGCCGGGGCGGGGCGTTCTTGAGCGAGTCCAGGAAAGCCTCCAGGCGGGTGATGGCCCCCACGTCGGCCGAGTGCTCGTCGATCTCGATCTCCAGGAAGGGCTTGCCCTCCATGAGCCGCCGGAAGAAGTGGCCGATGAAGCTGTCCGGACCGCAACCGAAGTTGGTGATGACCACGGCGTGCAGCCGGGGGTCGACGCGCACGATGGCCGCCGTGGCCAGGATCTTCTGGCCATAGCGCCAGTACATCTCGGCCAGCTCGGGGTTGGTCATCTGGGCGTCGAGGTCGAGCATGTCCATGGGCAGGGCCACCACCCCCAGGGCGCGCATCTTGCCGGGCAAGCCCAGATTCAGGCCGGGGTCGGCCCCGTTGTAGGGCCGGCTGACCACCACCATCGCCTGCTGGTCCGGCCCCAGCGCGGCCAGGACTTGGCGGCCCCTCTCCTTGAGCCTGACGTTGAAGTCGGCCTGGGCCCTCAGCCCGGCCTCGATGGCCGGCTTGAGGTCCCAGCCCTTGGCCCCCAGGCGCTCGGCCAACAGCCGCAGGTCCTGGCGCATCAGGTCCGCGCCGTAGCCCATGCGCACCGGCGCGCTGATCAGCCGGGAACCGTGGCCGGCGATATCCAGGGCCGCCGGGGCGGTGTAGCAGAGCGTCTGGGAATAGGGGCAGACCTGGCCGTAGCCCAGCTCGTGGCCGGGGGCCTGGGTGTTTACCAGGGCCGGCAGCAGGATCTTCTCCACCCCCCGCTCCATCAGCTCGGCCAGGTGGCCGTGGGCCACCTTGACCGGGAAGCAGGGCTCGTTGACCACCGCCTCCACGCCCCGGTGGATCAGGCGCTTGGTGCTGGGACCGGTCACCTCGACGTCCAGGCCCAGGCGCTGGCAGAAGGCGGTGAAAAAGGGCAGCCATTCGCGGAAAAACATGGCCCGGGGAATGCCCACCACCCCCAGGCGGCGGCGGCCGGGCACGGGCTCTAGGTAGGAGGTCAGCAAGGCCTCGCGCTCGGCGAAGAGGTCGGGCAGGTGGCGGTGGCGCTCCTCCGCCCGTTTGTCCACGTCGTATTTCTCGCAGCGGCTGCCGTAGAACAGGGGCAGCTTCTCGCCTTCGATCTTCACCCGGCGGATGGCGCAGGCGTTTGCACAGCCCTTGCACTCGAAGGTGCTGATGTCGTAGCCGGTCTCCGAGACGGCGAAGCCCTTGAAGCGGCTCTTGTCCCAGGTGCGCTCGCGCATGGCCAGGATGGCCGCGCCGATGGCCCCGGTCACGTCGTGGTGCGGCGGCACGGTGATGGGGCGCTTCAACACCGCCTCGAAGGCGGCCACGATGCCCCGATTGGCGGCGGTGGCCCCCTGGTAGAAGACCTTCTCCCCCACCGGCCGGTCCTCCACCACCTTGTTGAGATAGTTCTGCACTATGCTGTAGGAGAGCCCGGCCACCAGGTCGTCTATCTCCTCGCCGGCGGCCTGGTGGGCCACCAGGTCGCTCTCCATGAAGACCGTGCAGCGCTCACCCATGCGCACGGGGTCGCGCGCGGCCAGGGCCCGGTCGCCGAACTCGTCCTTTATGGCGATGCCCAGCTTCTCGGCCTGCTCCTCCAGGAAGGAGCCCGTGCCGGCGGCGCAGACCTTGTTCATCATAAAGTCGACGATGGCCCCGTTCTTGAGCGAGATGAACTTGCTGTCCTGGCCGCCGATCTCGAAGATGGTGTCCACCTCGGGGTCGATGGCCGCGGCGGCGGTGGCCTGGGCGGTGATCTCGTTGCGCACGATGTCGGCGCCGATGAAGTCGGCGGTCAGGTATCTGCCGCTGCCGGTGGTCCCCGCGCCCAGGATGGTCAGCCGCCCGCCCAGATCCTCGCCCACCCGCCGCAGGCCCTCCTTGACCGCCTCCAGGGGGCGGCCGGCGGTGGCAAGGTACTGGCGGGAGAGCACCTTCAGCTCCTCGTCGATTACCACCACATTGGTGGAGATGCTGCCCACGTCCACGCCCAGGTAGCCGGTCAGGGGCCCCTCGGGGGGCGTGTCCATTCGCTTCAAGTCGTCCCGGTGGTGGGCGCCCCATTTGAGGCCGGGCAGGCGCTTGGTCTCGCGGGCCGTCTCGGCGGCGCGGGCCCGCAGCGGGTCCAGGCCGGCCAGGGGCAGGGCCAGGCCCTTGTCACGGGCCATGAGCGCCGCGCCCAGGGCCCCCATGCAGGCGAAGCGCTCGGGCACGATCAGCTCCCTGGGGGTGATGCCCATGATCTCGATGAGCGCCCGGCGCACGCCCTGGTTGGCGGCCACGCCCCCGGTGAAGCAGACCGGCGGCACCACCGTCTTGCCCTTGGCGATGTTGGATTTCAAGTTGCGGGCCATGGCGAAGCAGAGTCCGGCCACGATGTCGTAGTCCGGGGTGGCCTCCTGCTGCAGGTGGATCATGTCGCTCTTGGCGAAGACCGAGCAGCGCCCGGCCAGGCGGGGCGGGTTCTTGCTCTTGAGCGCGATCTCGGAAAACTGCTCGATGGTCAATTGCAGGCGGTGAGACTGCTGGTCCAGAAATGAGCCGGTGCCGGCCGCGCACATGGTGTTCATGGCGAAGTCGTCGATCTTCAAGCCTCCCGCGCCGTCGGGGCTTACCAGGATCAGCTTGGCGTCCTCGCCGCCCATGTCGATGATCGAGCGCGTTTCCGGGTGCAGCGAGCCCACCCCCCGGGCCAGCGCGATGATCTCGTTGACCTCCAGGGCCATGAGCAGCGGGGCCAGGGCCGGGGCCCCCGCCCCGGTCACCGCCCCGGCGGCGAAGCTTATCCGCGGAAAGCGGGTGAAGATATCTTCCAGCACCTCGGCGGCCACGGCCAGGGGCCGGCCCTTGGTGCGGGTGTAGCCCGCCTCCAGGAGCGCTCCCCCGTCCGCATCCACCACCGCAAAATCCACGCTCACCGAGCCCGCGTCGATACCCAGGTAGAAACGGCCCGGTTTGCCCTCTCCCTCGCTGGGGAGGGCGTCGCTCTCCCTCATCTCCATTGCTTTCCCCCGAAGCGAGACGTTGGTTGAAACCCTTGGCTCCCCCTCGCTGGGGCCCGGCTAAGACCTGCCGCGGTAAAATACCGCGGCTCCGAACTTCTCCACCTTGAGCCGGCCATGGTCCACCAGTTCCTCCACCAGGCGGCGGGCCTCCTCCTGCTCCAGGCCCGCCATGGCCGCCACGTCCTCCACCGTGCAGGGACGGCGGCGGGTCATCTCAACCACCACCCCGGCCAGGGCCCCTCGATCGCCCACGGCCCGCGCTGCGGGCGAGGCGATGATCTCCACGGGCACGGAGAAGCGGCCCGCGATTTCCATCAGCCGCTCGCGTCGCAGTGGGCGCGCCCCGCCGTGGGCCGGCGGACGCACCACGGTGTTGATCTGCACCTTGTCCGGGCCTATCTCCGCCGCCGCGGCGGCCAGGGCCGCCACCTCCTCCGGCGAATCGTTGAGACCCTCCACGAAAAGCATCTCCAGCCAGATTTGGCCCCGGAAATCACGGCGCAGGAGCCTGAGCCCCTCGATTATGGCCTCCGGAGCGAGCCCCGGCGCGGGACGGTTCACCCTCCGAAA
>JAJZPI010000221.1 GCA_021811275.1 Deltaproteobacteria bacterium | reverse complement strand
CCTTCTCAGCGCAGCCGGGCTGTCATGACCCGCTAACGGTTGTCTTTTCCTTCATGACGCTTCCCCCCGGCGCGTCGACTCAGGAAATACTGCTCCTAGTTGTGCGGCATTGTCAAGGCGGCTTTCGCGGCCTACGGGGCCTTGGCGGCCGCCGCGATATCGGCGGCCGAGGCCACGTTGACTTGCAGGCCGTTGCAGTCGGGGCAGTATTGGGGATAGCGGATGACCTGGTCGTGGAACACCCGTTCGGGGCGGTGGCGGTCCAGGAACTCCTCGACCATCTCCCAGGCCGCCTGCGGGGCGTGGTCGGCGGCCAGCACCTCGATGGTGTCGAGCACCTGGCCGTCGGCCTTGTGCAGCACCGCGCTCATGACCTCCGGCTGCTCGCTGGTCTCCCCGAAGATGGTGATGGTGGCCAGCACCGGCTCGCCGGCGCTGCCCGGGGCCACGTCCCAGCCCCGGTGGCGGCATTGCGTCACCGGCGCGGCGGGGTCGTTGACGTAGTCGCCCAGGGCGTGGCCCAGGGCGTGCTGATCGGCGATGGAATGCCCGCCGGCCTTGGCCCAGTCCAGGAAGGCCTCGGCGCGCACGGGCACCGGCAGCACCTCCACCCCCATGTCCAGCAAAAAGCGGGTCAGGTAGTAGTGGACCTTGCTTAGCACCCTAAACTCGCGCTGGGCCTCCTGGTCGTCGGCCCGGTTGTGGATCACGCGCCAGTCGGCATACTCGAAGGCGGGCAGGCGCACGCTGTCCTTGCCGGCGGCGACGAACTGGCGGGCCATGGCCCGGGCGCGGTCGATGACGGAGCGGATGTTCACGGGTCTCTCCTGGGGCGGGGCCAGTTAGGGGGCGATTTTCGCTAGGGCGGACCAAGGCCGACCCCTGGAAGAAACCGGGTTGGGCCGCCAGTCTCAGTCGCCGTTGGGGGCGCAGGCCATGTTGCGGAAAGACACCTGGCCCCGGCCCAGCAGGTCGTGCAGGTGGATGATGCCCAGCACCCGGCGCCCCGCGTCGACGATGGGCAGGGCGGTGATCTCCTTCTGCTCCATCAGGTGCAGGGCGTCGGCGGCCAGGGTCTCCGGGCCCACGGCCTTGGGGTTTTTGGTCATAACCTCGCCGACCGTGGTATGGGCCATGTCCAGGCCCTGGAGCACCGCCCGGCGCACGTCGCCGTCGGTGTAGATGCCCTGGAGGACCCCCCGGCTGACGATGAGCACCGTGCCCAGGTCGCCCTTGTCGATGGCGGCCACCGCCGCCTGCACGCTGGTGCGGGGGCTGATGGTGGGCAGGCGCCGTCCTGTGAACATCACCTCGCTGACCTTGAGCGAAAGCCGCTGGCCCAGGTTGCCGCCGGGATGGTGGCGGCGGAAGTCGTCGGCGTTGAAGCGGCGTTTCTCGATGAGCACCACGGCCAGCGCGTCGCCCATGGCCAGGGCGGCGGTTGTGCTGGTGGTGGGGGCCAGGTTCAGGGGGCAGGCCTCGCGCTCCACGGCGCAGTCGATGACCACGTCGGCCATGCGCGCCAGGTCGGACTTGAGCCCGCCGGTCATGGCCACCACCTTGGCCCCGTGCTCTTTGAGCCCCGGCACCAGGCTGATGAGCTCCTGGGTCTGGCCGCTGTAGGAAAGCGCCAACACCACGTCGCCCTTGGCCACCATGCCCAGGTCGCCGTGCATGGCCTCCACCGGGTGCAGGAAGATGGCGGTGGTGCCGGTGGAGGCCAGGGTGGACATGATCTTGCGCGCCACGTGGCCGCTCTTGCCCACCCCGGTGGTGATGACCTTGCCGGGGGATTCCAGGATGAGCTTCACCGCCTGCTCGAAGCCGTGGTTCAGGCGGGCCTTCAGGCCCAGGATGCCCTCGGCCTCCAGGGAGAGGACCTGGCGGGCGGTTTTGAGGATGTTCGTGGCCACTAGCGCTCCAGGCAGAACTTGCCCGCGGTGGAGGCCACGGGCACCGGGTAGTTGCCGTCGAAGCAGGCCAGGCAGAAGCCGGTGCTGCTGGTCTTGGTGCTTTCCAAAAGGCCTTCGATGGACAGGTAGTGCAGCGAGTCCAGCCCCAGCATGTTCTTGATCTCCTCCTCGCGGTGGTCGCAGGCGATCAGCTCGCCCTTGGTGGAGAAGTCGATGCCGTAGTGGCAAGGGTAGCGGTGGGGCGGACAGGAGACCAGCATGTGCACCTCGACGGCCCCGGCCTGGCGTATGTTCTTTACGCGGGCCATGGTGGTGGTTCCCCGGATGATGGAGTCCTCCACGATGACCACCCGCTTGCCCTTTATCAGTTCGCGCACGGGGTTCAGTTTCACGCGCACCCCGAAGTCGCGCATGTCCTGGCTGGGGCTGATGAAGGTGCGCCCCACGTAGTGGTTTCTTATCATGCCCATCTCAAAGGGCAGCCCCGCCGCGGCGGCGTAGCCCAGGGCGGCGTAGTTGCCGCTGTCGGGAAAGGGCATCACGAAGTCGGCCTTAATGTGGGGGTACTCCTTGTGCAGCTGGGCCCCCTGGCGCTTGCGCACCTGGTAGACGTTCTGGCCGAAGATGTCGCTGTCGGGCCGGGCGAAATAGATGAACTCGAAGATGCAGTGGGCGTGGCGCTTGCGCTTGAAGGGCTTGACGCTCCTCAAACCTTTCTTGTCGATGAAGACCACCTCGCCGGCCTCCACTTGGCGCAGGAAGCGGGCGTCGATCAGGTCCAGCGCGCAGGTCTCGCTGGCCACCACGTAGGCGTCGCCCAGTCGGCCGATGCACAGGGGCCGGAAGCCCATGGGGTCGCGGGCGGCCACCAGGGTGTCCTCGGTCATGAACAGGAAGCTGTAGGCTCCCTTGACCTCCTTGAGGGCGCTGATGAGCCCCTCCTCGAAGCCCTCGTGGATATGCCGGGCCAGGAGATGCATGACGATCTCGGAGTCCATGGTGGTCTGGAAGATCGAGCCCTTCATCTCCAGGTCGCGCCGAAGCTCGAAGGCGTTGGTGAGGTTGCCGTTGTGGCCCAGGCACAGCGAGTGGCCGGCGTAGCTGATGATGAAGGGCTGGGCGTTGGCTTGGACGGAAGAGCCGGTGGTGGAGTAGCGCACGTGGCCGCAGGCCATGTGGCCGGTCAGCCGGGCCAGGTCCTGCTCCTTGAAGATGTCGGGCACCAAGCCCATGGCCCGCTTGTCCTTGAGCTGCTTGCCGTCGCTGACCACGATGCCGGCCGACTCCTGGCCGCGGTGCTGCAAGGCGTAGAGGCCGTAGTAGGTGAGCCTGGCTGCCTCGGGGTGCCCAAAGACCCCGAATACCCCGCAGCAGTCCTTGGGGCCGTCATCGAGCAATGGGTTCATGAGCGCAAATCCTAGCACAAGGTGCGGCGTGAACGCCTGAACAAGGGAAGGACCCTCGCGGGTCTTCCCAGGTTGCATATCGCAATTCAAGGCCAAAGATAAGATCTGGAGATAGCCAACGCAACCAGAAGCTTATCCCTTGGCGCCCTCGGGCCGGCGGCCGGCCTGGGCCCTATAGTAGTCCTGCAAGGCCGTGACCGTCACCCCTTCGGCCCTGAGCATCTCCTCCACCGCGTCCACCGTGGCCTTGGCCGCGGCCACAGTGGTGATGTAGGGCAGGCCGCGCTCCAGGGCCTCGCGCCGGATCAAATAGGCGTCGCTCTGGGAGCCCTTGCCCTCGGCGGTGTTGATGACCAGGTTGACCTCGCCGTTTTTCATGGCGTCCACCACGTGGGGCCTGGCCTCGCTGACCTTGTTGACCACCTTGGCCGGGATGCCCTGGCCGGTGAGCCGGGCATGGGTGCCCCGGGTGGCGATTATGTTGAAGCCCAGGCGGTGGAACTTGGCCGCCAGCGGCGCGGCGGCGTTCTTGTCGGTGTCCTTGAGGCTAAGGAAGACCGTGCCGGACTTGGGCAGCGCCTGGCCCGCCCCCTGCTGGCTCTTGGCGAAGGCCAGGCCCAGGTTCATGTCCACCCCCATGACCTCGCCGGTGGAGCGCATCTCCGGGCCCAGCACCGGGTCCACGCCGGGGAAGCGCACGAAGGGGAAGACCGCCTCCTTGACCGAGATGTGTCTGGGCTGGGGCTGGCTGGTGACGCCCTGCTCCTTGAGAGTGACCCCCATCATGACCTTGGTGGCCACCTTGGCCCAGGGCACGCCGGTGGCCTTGCTCACGAAGGGCACGGTGCGGCTGGCCCGGGGGTTGACCTCCAGGAGATAGAGCAGGTTGTCCTTGACCGCGTACTGGATGTTCATCAGGCCCTTTACGCCCAGCTCGAAGGCCAACGCGTAGGTCGCCTGACGGATCTCCTCCATCATGGCGGCGGAGAGGGTGTGGGG
>JAJZPI010000051.1 GCA_021811275.1 Deltaproteobacteria bacterium | reverse complement strand
CCCCCAACCAGCTGTTCCGCGCACCGGCGGCGAATTTTTCGGCCTGGAGCATTTTCTGGATATAATAAAAGGAGGCGTGCGCCTTTCACCGGCGGAGAGCCAAATGCCTGCGCCAGACCATGGTAATTTTCGGCCGGGGAGCCGCCCCTCGCGCTTACGTCAGCCTGTTGGCGATTAAATTGATGGGATAGTATCCCAAGTTGGGACTGGCTTGATGGACAACAGCTCGCCCCCATCCAGAGACAGTTTTCAGGACAGACAAGAATCGCGGGTTGCGGTTTCCTCCCTGACCATGCCCTTTTTGGGTTCACGCGATTCAGACCATCAAGCCTTTCAATATGTCCTCGACGACACCAGCCCGCATGGCGCGCGCATCGTGCTGCCCAACTGGGTCGTGGCGCGGGAGAGGCTGCACAAAGACGAAGTCATCAACCTCCACGTGCCTTTCCGGCTCGGCAAGGAAACCTTCGACCAAGGGCGCGTCGCCTGGACCCGCTGGGATGAAAGCCAGCAGGCCCAAATCTGCGGAATGCACCTCTGCGCGACCACCCTGGTCTTCTACCCCTTGTTCATAAACCTCGACGGCAGCCGTCCCGAACTGGACCTGCAAAACTTTTCCGTGGAAGACGGGTTGCTGGCCTGGGTGCTGAAGGACACCTACCTGCTCAAAAAGGGCGTCTCCATCTACCTCGAACACCTGATACCCTATTTTTCGCGAGTGGGAGATTATCCTCGCAAGGATTTCCAGCAGCTCAAGGACGTCTTCCTGGAAGATGTCCGGGCCAAAGTCCAAACCCACAAGGCGCGTCTGCGGGAGTTGGTCATGCAGGCGCGTGACATGAACCTAGGCGACGATGAGGCGGCGGAGTACCTGGACATGGAGGAAATACGCCAACTGACGGATTCCGAGCTTTCCACGGATGTTTTGGGGGCCACCTTCACCAGCCCCTTGGCCACCCAGCAGCTGGCCGCCGTCAAAACCTTGGAAAAACGCCTCTACACCAACTACAACGCCCTGGCGATGATCTACCTGCGTTCGCTCAAGGCCGACTGATCCCTCGCCGCGATCAACTCCGACAAGGGCTCGCCCTGGCATCGGGCGGCCTGGCCGAGCAACTCCAGCGCACTGCCGTCACGGTCCTTGAGCAGCCGCCAATCCACCTCCTTGTCCACCTGGAACCAGACCAGGGCGCGGATGCGCCAGACCGCGGCATCGCCCAACGCCTCGCGCAGCCAATTGGCCCGCTCCCCCCCCTGGCCGGCGGAGGCTGTCTCGAAGACGATCAGAGGCTTTTCCGGGGCCAACGCCGACAATTCGTCGCGCAGTTCGCCGAAGGTCTGCCGGAAGCTCTGCCAACGGCTGTCCCAGCCCTGGCGCGCCTTGGTCTGGGTGGTGCCCCAGTTGTAGCCGTCCATGCCCATGATGTCCACATAGTCCGGCCCCGGATAATAGGCCGCAGAGGTGTTCCAGGACGCATTGTGCCAGCGGGGATGGGGGTTGGGCTCAGCATTGGGGCAGAAGGCCCAGAGCAGGTTCCTCGCGCCCTCGCGTCGGCAGAGGTCCACCACGTAGCGGTGCATGCGCCGGTAAATCGCGGGACTGCCGGGGCCGTAGCGGTCGGCTTCGGTTCCCCAGTGATAACGGGCCAGATTCATCTCGTGGGCCAGGCGCACGATAAGGGGACGGCCCCAGGCGGCGGCGGCGCGGGCAAAGCCGATGAGATAGGCGTCGTAGCGGCCGGACAGCAACTCCTGCTCGGAAACCATTACTTCGCGGCCTTGCGGGTCGTGATACATGGGCTCCCAGGTCAAGCAGGGCAATGCTCCGCTTCGGGCGATCGCGGCAATACTCGAATCCGGGAACTCCTGGGGCCCGTCCGGGGCGGGCCATTGCAGAAAGAACACCACCAGCTTGGGGACCAGGCCGGTTTCCCCGCGGGCCCGGTCGATGGCAACGGCGTTGACGGGGTAGCCGTCAAGGGCCACCCCCCAAGCCAGGGGACAAGCCGGCTGTCCGGAGCCGGCCCAGGCCAGGCCCCAAAGGGAAAGGCAGGCCCAGGCCAGCGCGGCCTTCGTTCCCGCGGACTTCACTCCCTCTCCAAGGGCTGGTTGAAGTAGAGCACCGCGGTGGAAACGATTGTCAGGTGGTAGACGCACCAGAAGGCGTTCACCAATATGGCGAAGAGGGGCGTCGGTTCGTAGACCAGGCGATTGAGGCCGTACACCAGGGCCGCCACGCTCAAGGCGCAAACCACCACCTGCGGCCACAGCGTCCGCAGCGGCAGGGACATGCTCTGTCCCTTGGGGGTGATCCCGAACGATCCCCTGTAACCCAGGAAGCCCAGAAGCGATGCCTTCATGAACACCGGATAGCTGACACCGATCAAAAGCTGCCCCATGATCAGTTCGCGCAGGCCGTAGCGGCGGTCCTTGAGAGTCCAGAAAAAGATCGACAATGAAAGAAGCATGTAGGGGAAGAAGACCAGGAAATATATATCCGGCCTTGAGAAGAATGTCGGCACCCCCCAAAGCAGATACAGAATGGGGCAGAGCATCATGATGAAGAAGGTCCAGCCCACGAAATAGTGGGTGCCCGAGAGGAAATACTCCCACCACTTAGCCAGGGACAGGCTGCGCGGGTGGCGCAGAAACTGGCCCAGCATGTAGCGCCCAAGACCAATGGTGCCTAGGGCCCAGCGAAACTGCTGCTTGAAGTAGCCACCCAAATCCTCCGGCCCCATGCCGAAGGCGCAGACCTTGTTGAGATAGGCCGAACGCCAGCCCTTGAGGTGGAATTTCATGGAGGTGGCTATGTCCTCGGTGACCGAGGTTTCGTCGAAGCCGCCCACGTCTTCAAATGCCTCGCGGCGGAAGATGACGTTGGTGCCGCAGCAGAACATGGCGTCCTTTAGACTCTTACCCTCGCATATGTATTCATAAAAGATCGCCTGCTGCAGCCCTGCCGCCCTGGCCACGCGGTTGCGCTCGAAATTGCTGTAGTACTGCGGGGTCTGGATGAAGGCCAGACGCGGCTCGGCCTCCATGCGCGCCACCAGCGGCTCCACGAAGTCGGGGAAGGGATTCATGTCTGCGTCGAAGAGGATGAGGTATTTCTCGGGGTCTTGGCGCGGGCGCTCGGCATAGGGCGTGAACTCGAAGCCCTCCTTGAACCGTCCGGCGGTAAAGTCCAGGAAGTCGTTGATGATGCCGGCCTTGGCCCCGCGCCAGTTCCTGCGGAAAAGGTTGACGCCCAGTTCTCGGCAGAGGTCGTCGATGGAGCGGCGGTAGGCGGCCATTTGCTCGGGGTTCTGGCCGGGTAGGTCGTAACGGGTGTCGTCCAAAAAATAGAGGCGCTTGTTGGGATAGGTCAGATTATAGAAGCAGGTTAGGGTGTTATCCAGGACCGCCAGCGGCTCCTTGTATGAGGCGACCAGGATGGCCACCGGCGGGTATTCGGTCGGTTCTCCGGGCGGGGCCGGCGGCAGGGGCGTCGTACCCGCCCCCTTGATGAAAACATGCAGAAGATTGATGAAGTAGCCCAGGCTGTGGACCATTATGAAGGACTCGGCCAATAGCAGCACGCCGGCTAAACTTTTTTCGTACCAGGGGAGGTCGGCTTCGAGGAACAGAAGGGTCCGCACTATCAGGTACACGAAGACCAGGATCAGGGTAAGCGAGGCGAGAACGGCCAGCACCAGGGAGCCGCGCCCCGTAGGGGTCGGCGTCGGGGTCTGCTCGGGTGAAGCCTTATCGCTCATAAACGTCTTTCCGCGGCTTGGGTTCAGAAGCGGTACATGAGATTGAGCCACATCCCTTGGGCGTCCCACTCTCGCGAACGATGGACCAGGCCTTGGGCCTCGGCGGTCCAGCGTTCAGCCAATTGGTAATGCCAGGTGCCCTCAAGGGCCAGGGAGGGGTTGTTCTCGGTGTCCTCACCAAGAGAAAGGCGCAGGTCGTAGTAATGCTGCCGCGCCCCGCAGATGAACAGCTCGGCCAGATCGTGACGCCACTCCAGCACCAGCGTCCCGGCCAGGTTGTCCTGGGGCGACCAATAGGGATGGATGATGTCCAACAGGCGGTCGCCACTGTAACGGTAGAGGTCGGGCTGGTCGGTGTCGCGGTAGTCGGCCTTGATCCAAACCTTGAAGGTGCGGGGATGGTCGCTGAAGGCGCGCCCCAGGGCCAGGCTGTAGTGGGCGCCCCGGTTGCCGTCGCTGTAATCCAAGGCGGTCGCCCGCCCCTCCAGTGACCACTGTCTGTTCAGGTCGCTCTTGACCCCAAGCCACCAGGAGTCGCGCTGAAGGCCCTGACTCAGGGCGAAGGCGTTGGTGAGCAGGTCCTCCCGGGTGAAACCCAGGCCCAGGCTGGCCAAGTCGCGATAATTGTACCACAGGGCAGCCTGGCCGTTGTCGCGCGCAGCCAGGTCGGCGCGCTGGTACTCCTTGCGGGTCCAGCTGGCCTCGCCCCGGAAGTTTTCGGCGAACTGACCGGCCAGGCCTATGGTCTGACCGAAGGCCTCGGCGCTACGCCCGTAGCGCAGGGGCGATTCCAGCCAGCGGTGGCCGGTCATGCCAAGGGTCAGATTGCCCGCCAGCGGGATGTCGAAACCCAAGTCGGCGCGGCTGCGCTCCATTTGGGAAAGCTCGCCCCGGCCGACCTCCTTCCAGTACTGGTAGCCCGCGCGCAGCGCCGGCTCGCCGCGCAGGGTCTGGCCGCGCAAGGCATGGCCAGCCAGGGTGTGCAGGGGGTCGAGCGTCAGCAAGCGGCGATAGGCCTCCCCCTCCTGCTCGCGCCGGCCCAGCGCGCACTGCGCCTGGCTCAGGTCGAACCATGCCTCCTGGTTGCCCGGCTGGAAGGCCACCAATTCCTGAAGTTCCTCCGCGCCGCGGCTGAAGCGCTTGTCCCAGGCCAGTTTCTTGGCCCGGCCTTCCAGCAGCGCCGCCTTCTGGATGTGATATTCGGCCCACAGGCCTAGCCTAAGCCTCTCCACGGCGACGGTGGCTTGGCTGCTCAAGTCCAGACTGGCGGCCAGCTCACCCACCTGCTCGTACCCCGCATAGGTCCGTCCCGATTCGACCTGGCTTGCCAGTTGTTGTAGGCTTTGGTGATCATCGGAACCGGCAAAGGGCTGGCTGCGGGCCAGGCCCCGCAAACCCTGGGCCAGGCGGTCATCCACCGCTGGACGTGCCAGGGAGGCGTAAAGCTCCTGGGCCCGGTCCATCATCTTGCCCCAGGCCGCCACCCGCGCCGCCTCCATGACCGGCAAGGGGTCACGAGAGTTGAGCGCCCCGATCTGCCGGTAGATTTCCCGCGAACCCTGGTAATCTCTGCCCCAGGACAGGGCCCGCGCCCGGGCCAGGAGCACCTTGCGGTTCATGGGCGTGTCCTGGTCCAGGCGGCGCAGTTCCTCCAGGGCCGGGCTGAATTGCTGATCCGCAGCCAAGGTTTCGGCGAGGTTCATGCGAGCGGGGAAGCAATCCCCATCCTCGCGCAGGGCTGCCCGGTAGCAGGCGATGGCCTGGGGCCTCAGCCCCTCCCGGGCATACAGCTCTCCCCATTCCACCAGCTCCAGGGCCTGTCGCCGGCCCGGCGCTGTCAGGTCATCCAGAAAATCCGCCCGCGTCGCCGACTCCACGCCCACCTGCCGGAACCTGGCCTCGGCGCTCTTGGGCGCCAGCCGCGCGGCCTCGTCGAACAACGCCTTGGCCTCGCCGGCGCGGCCCTGGGCCGAGCGCACCCTGCCCAGACCCAGCAAGAGATCGGCCTCGCGCCCCAGGAACCGGATGGCCCCCTGGTAGGTGGCGCCACTTTCCTCTATACGCGAGAGCTTGAGCAGGCTGCCGGCCAGTACCAGGAGGCCCTGGCGGTGTCCGGGATGGGCTTTCAACAGATCCTCCGCGCGCGCCAGCGCGGCGGTGAAATCGCCACGGCGATACCGGGCCTCGGCGATGCCGGCCAGACACTCCGGGCAGTCATTCTCGTCGAGCATCAGGAGCAGGTATTCCTGCTCCGCCTCGTCATAGCGCTGTGAGCTGGTCAGAGTCTCGGCCAGCTTGATACGAAGGGCGGGGTCACCCGGGGCGCGCTCCAAGGCCCGGCGATAGATTGACTCCACCTGATAGAAGTCGCCCCAGAGGTTGGCCGCCGCGGCCAGGCGAAGCTCCGCCTCCCAGCGCTTTGGTCCAGGCGGCAACTGCTCCAGCGCCCGCGTGAACTCCTGGCGGCTGCTCTTGGCGTGGCCCTGCGAGGCCTCCAACTCGGCCACGGCCAGGAGCACTGTGGGTTCCTGGGGGTGCTCGCGCAGCAAGGTTTGCAGCTGACCGGCGGCCTCAACCTTCTCACCCAATCGCGCCAGCAGCCCGGCCAGCTCCAGCCGGGCCTCCACCTGGCCGGGGTCGGCGGCCAGCACCATTTCATACCAGCGCCTGGCCTCGGCCAGCCCCAATTCATCCTGGGCCAGAAGACGAGCCAGGGTCATTCTCGCCTCCTGCTCGCCCATGCGTTCGGAGTCCCTCACCAACGACTCCTGGACCGGAGGATGCTCCGGCGGCCCGCCACGGGCCGGGGCTTTGGCCTCCGCCGCACAGGCAAGCGCCAGCTGGCTGGCCAGCAGGCCCCATGCCATTTTGACCAACAGGCGCACGGTCGCCTTATGGTTTGGACGGCGTAACGCCGCCGGAGAGGGTTTTCTTCATCTCCTGGATGGCCTGTTCGCGTTGGCCGGCCCACCCCAGCACCTGGGCGTACTTGCGACGCACCTGCACGTCATCGGGGCGGGCCTTGAGTATGCGCCGGTATTCCTCCAGGGAAGCATCGTAGCGTTTGTCCCAGGTCAGAACCTCGGCCAGCTTGAGCCTGGCCTGCAGGTCATCGGGGGCCTGGGCAAGATGCTCACGCAGCAGCTTTTCGGCCTGAGGGTACTGCTTCTGGGCTATCAGCAGATCGGCGAGGGCCAGCCTGGCCTCGAGGTCGAGCTGATCCATGGGAACGCCGCGCAGGATCGCCAGGGCCTCTGAGTGCTGGCCGCTCCAGAAGAGGACCTGGGCCATCTCAACCTTGGCGGCTATGAGATCAGGCTTGTCGCGCATCAGCCGGCGGTATTCTTCAAGGGCTTCTGAATAGCGCTTGGCGTAGCTCAACAGGCGGGCCAGCTCCCAGCGGGCCTTCCAATCGGGAATCTCCTCCGCGCCCGGCCCCACCTCCGGAGTTGCTGCGGGGGCGGCCTGGGCGGGGGCCGCCCCGATCAGAGATGACAATGCCAGCGCTAGCAGCAAGGAAAGGGTGACCACGGCCTTCATGGCTTTTCTCCCAGGGCCAGACGGTACTGTTCGATGGCCTCCTGGCCCCTGCCCTGCCCTGCCAGGAGGCGTGCCAGGTGCAGGCGGGCCTGACGGTTGGCGGGATCGGCCGATAGAATCTTCTCCAGGAGATTGGCGGCCTCGTCGTAACGCTTTTGCCAGAACAGCATCTCCGCCAGTCTCAACATGACCTCCGCCGAGGAGGGCCGCTCGGCCAAGGCGCGGCCATAGACCTTTTCCGCGTCGGCGTAATCACCTCCGCGTTTGAGCAAATCACCCCAGCGCGCCAATTGGGCGAAGTTCAGATTCCCGCGCCGGTCGGCATCCTGGTATAGACTGCGCGCCCGCTCGACCTCGCCCAGTTGATCATAAACGCTGGCCAGACCGGCCAGCACCTCGGGCTGATCCAGCCCCTGGGCCAGCATGTCCTCGAAAATCTGCCGGGCCTCGATCACCCGGCCGGTGGCGACCAGGGATTCACCCAGGCGCGTGCGCGCTCTTTGGGTATTCACGCCCTGGTCCAAGGCGAGGCGGTATTCATGGGCGGCCCGGGAGAAGTCGCCACCGCCGAAGGCCGACTCGGCGCGGTGGTAGGCAAGCCATTGCGGATTCAGTACGGGATAGGCAGCCTGGGCCATCAGGCCGGCAGCCAGAAGTAGTAGCAGAAAAATCAACTGCTGTCTTTTGATCGCCGCCAATTTCATAGGGCCCATTGCTTCGTTACGGCTACGACATGGCGAGCGGGCTAATCCATCCTACAGCGACTTGAGTGCTTCCTCCTCGCCGTTGAAAACACCTATGATCCGGTCCAGTCTGGTGAGTTTGAACAGATTGCGGGTATGGTGGTTCAGACCGCAAACCACTAACTTACCTTCCGGCCCCAGGGTCTTGATGGTGGAAATAATCGCGGTGAGACCGCTGCTGTCTATGAACTGCACCTTGCTCAGGTTCAGCACCAGCCTCAGGCTCCCATTATTGATGGCATCGACCATCTGGCCCTTGAAACCAGCCGCCGAGGATACGTCAAGGCGCTCATCCTGGGGCTCGGCCACCACCGCGTCGTTAAATCTACGAAAATCCACTCGCATCGCACCAACCTCAACTTCTGTCCGCGCCGGTTGCGGGGCTGGACCTAATTGGCGAACTCAATGGCAACCAAGGTAATGTCATCCGGGGGTTCAGACAAGCCCCCGAAATCAAGCACCCTCTCCTTGGCCTTGGCCAGCCAGGGCCCCAGCTCCAAGCCCCTGGTAGAGGCCAGGGCCTCGATGAGGCGCTCCAAGCCGAACATTCCTCCCCCCGAGGGGGATGGCTGCTCGACCACTCCATCGGTGAACAAAAGCAGGCGGTCGCCTGGCGACAAAACGCGTTCGTCCTGCGAAAAAGGCAGCAGCCCCCCGGCGCCCACGGGGGCAGACGCCACGTCCAGTTCCTCCAGGCTCCCATCGGCACGGAACAGCAGCGGCCGGGGGTGGCCGGCATTGGCGAAGGTGAGCTTGCCCGAGGCCATATCCAGGGTCGCATAGACCATGGTGAAGGCTTTCTCGAAGCGCTCGAGGGGATACTCACGGTCCAGGGCCCCAAGGACGTCAACCGGCGGAACCGGAAGGCCGTCCTGGATAATCAGCCCGCTGGAGGGCAGCAATGCCTGGAAGACCGAAACCGAGACCAGGGCCGCGGGCACTCCATGGCCGGCGACATCTACTATGTATAATCCCAGCAGGCCCGGTTGGAGCTCAACCATGTTGAGGATATCGCCGCCGATGAATTGGCTGGGCTGGAACTCCCAAGCGAAGGGGATCGCCACGCCGGCCGGCAGCCCCTTGGGCAAAAGGCTTTTTTGTATGCCGGCGGCCGAGCGCAGGTCTTCGTCCAGGCGCTGCTGCTTGTCCACGAGTTCCTGGTGCGCACGGGCCAGTCTTTGGGTCAGCTTCAGCAGCTCCGTCTCATGCGCCTTGCGCTTTTCCGTCTCCTGCTGCAGGGCCAAGGCCGAGCGCACCCGCGCAAGCAGCTCCACGTCCCTGGGCGGCTTGGTGATGTAGTCCATGGCGCCGGCCTCGAAGGCCTGGGCCAGAACTTCCATCTGGCTTAACGAAGTGACCATAATGACCGGAATATCACGATGCGCCGGGGAGCCTTTAATGATGCGGCAAAGCTCGATGCCGTTGACGGCGGGCATTTCCACGTCGAGCAGTATCAGGTCTGGAGCGCGATGGCCGCCGCTAAAGCCTCCGCCGATCCCCAGCGCCTCCATGGCCTGTCCCGGACCATCGCAAAGGATCAGGTCGGTGAAACCCTCCGAGAGCAGGATGCCTTCCATGGCGGCCCTGGCCAGCCTGGAATCATCCACTACCATTATTTTAGGAATGAAAACCATGTTATTATTTTAATTCATAACGCCTTAACAATCTACAACTTTAGCTTGTTCCTCCAGATGGCGGCCTGCCACGGCCAAAGGCAAACTCGTCGCGAAGCGGTGTCCCACCTCCTGGCGACAAACCGCCGGAACAAAGCCACGGCAACCGGCCAGGTTTTTTGGAAAACCCTGGACTTGGCGGGAGCATCTCCAAGATGGACTAGCCGGCCGAGGCCAGGAGGCCTCGGCCGGCTTGCTATCCGAGGGGGGGAATGATCCGCCTTGAAGTTAAGCTAACGACCCTTTGGCCCTTGTGCCACGCGCGCCGGTTGCCAACAAGCTCCTCGCGGGGCAAGGCAGCCTGGAAGCCCGGCCCGGCGGAGGAGCCGGCCCTGGGGCGTGGAAAGTCGCCCCTGAGTGGAGGATGGCCCGCCGAGCGCGCGAACGCTCGCCAGGCAGGGTGATACTACTCTTTTGCCCTGCCGATCGGTGATCAAAGTCATGGATGGCTTTGATTGATATTGGTATTAGTCCTGGCTGGTCAGGGCCATCTTGTTGGGCAGAGGGGCCAGGTTGAAATCCCAATCCAGCGCCTCGCAATAACGCCTTTCATGTTTTTGGGTGCGTGCATAGCCTTTCACCCCGCTGATGGTCATCCATAACCCGGTCAGGACAATGGCGCTATCAAGGATGGTCCAGTAACCCACGCCAAAGTAGCGGATAAGACCGATACCCAGGGCGATGGAGGCCAGGCCGGTGCGGATGAAGGCCAACTGGTTGCGTCCCCTGGCCAGCAATGACCGGTAGCTGGAGAGCAGGGTGCGCATGTTGGCCATATTGTTGCGCTCCTGGGCCAGGTCATTGCGCTCCCGGGCCAGGCTGGTGCGCTGGTTGGAAAGCTCGGTGCGCCTGCCGGCCAGTTCGGTCCTGCCCTCGGCCAGGACGGTGCGCTTGCCGGCCAGCTCGGTCCTGCCCTCGGCCAGGGCGGTGCGTCTGCCGGCCAGCTCGGTTCTGCCCTCGGCCAGGGCGGTGCGTCTGCCGGCCAGCTCGGTCCTGCCCTCGGCCAGGGCGGTGCGCTTGCCGGCCAGACCCGTGCGTTGCTCGGCCAGCTCGGTGCTGCGCCCGGACAGTTTGGTCTGGGCCTTGACCAGGGCCGTGCGCTCCTCGGAAAGCTGGGTGCGTAGCTCGGCGCTGGCCGTGCGGCGGGCGGCCAGTTCGTTGGTCTTGCGGCTCACGTCGACCAGGGAGTGGGTAAGCCGGTTTTCCTCCTCGGCCAGATCCACCAGGGCATTAACCAAATCCTGTTGGTTTTTAGATGCGGCGTTCAACATTCGTATGCTCCTGGGAGGCGGTCATGGGCGCGGCGCGGGCCAGCCATGCCCCGAAGGCCATTACGCCAGTGCGGGTTAGTGATAGAGCGCTCCCAGGTGCATCTTCACCTGAACCTCCGTCACGCCCTCGACCTCCTTGGCCAGACCCACGATGATCCCCAAAATCCGGGGGGCCGAGGTCCCGTTGGCGCGGGTGTCCAGGGTTATGACCCCGTCCTGGGCCCAGACCTTCACGTTGGGGTGGTTCTCCATCAGCTTGGCGCGCACCTTGGCGGCCAAGGCCAGGTCCTTTAGGAGCCGCTGAGATTGCGGGGTGTATTGATGCTCGGCCAGCTTGGCGGCCTGGCAGATCATCTCCACCGCCTCCTCCTGCCCCATCTTGCCGGGATTCAGCACCAGGTCATAGAGGGAGAGGTCATGGTTGTCCTTGCCGAAAATTCTGCGGCTCCAGCGCCGGCGTTCCTCCTGGTCCTTGGCCTCAAGGGCTTGGCCCCGAACCTGATCCGCCGCCACGGGTTGCCGGACGGGGCGGTTGCAGTCCTCAAGGGCGGAGTTAAGCCGCACCTTGAGCACGTGCGGTACGCCGTTGAGGTAGAAGTGGCCGGCCAGCCCGCAGTAGACCACCTTGTCCTGCTGCATCTGGTTGAGCAGGGTGGCCTCGATGTAGGTCAACAGGCGGTCGCGGGTGTAGGTGAAGCGCTCCAGCAACCCGGGCGGATCATGCAAGGCCCGCTTCAGCTTGTCCTCGGAAACCCGGTAGGTCTTGGCCGCCTCGCTGATGACCTCTTCGGCCAGACAGCTGTAACCCAGATGCTCGGCCACCAGCGCCGCCAGATGCTGGTTCTGGATGCCACTGTCCTTGGAAATCGTTATGCCTGCCATCGCTTGACTCCTCCTTATTACTCTTGGCTCCCGTCCACCGGGCTCGAGATCCCCGGCCGCGGCGGGCCGCCTAATGATAAGTGTGAAACTGGTGAACCCTGGCCAGGTTGCGGGCCACTATGGCCACCTCCGCCAGGTTCCCGTCAGCAAAGGTGAGAAAGCGGGGGCGCAGCGAATGGGCCAGGGCCAGGGCCTCCGGGTCTTTTTGGCGCAGGACCAGGATTATCCTGGCCTGCCAGTCGCCAAGCCGCATGGCGATCAGGCCCTCCAGGTCCTCGCGGTCGCTGGGCACCAGCACGGCCATGCTCGATCGACCGGCATCCTCCTCGATCACCACGCGTAGCTCCTGCATGCTGCGGCATACCTTGAGCCCTCCGCCCAAACCCTGACCAATGATCCCTGCCTCGATCTCCTGATCAAGGAGGTCGGGCAGCTTGTTATAGACGATCAGGTTGGCGCGCAGCATGAAACACTCCTTGCCCAAGTCTGGCGGTCGGCCTAGATGTTTACAAGAAGAGTGCCAAAGGACATCTGCGGATTTTAGCTAATCAAATAGGCGTGTTGGCAGAAAAGACCTTGATTGGGCGGACCGAAAGACCCTCTATATTATGGAAAACCATAATTGATTATGAAAAACCATAGAGGATCTGCCGGCCCCCGGGGACGTGCCTGCCAGGAATACCGGGGGCCAGCCCCTAGCCCTGACCCTTGAGGCCGTGCTTGCGCAACAGCTCGTAAAGCCTGGGCAGGGAAATCTCGGAAAGCCTGCTGGCCTTTTTCAGATCGCCCCCAGCCACGGCCAGGGCCTGGCGCAGGTACTTGGCCTCCAGGTCCTGCTTGGCCTCCCGCCAAGTGGGGAAGGGCTGACCGGAGGCAGTGGCCGGGTCCGGCTCCCGGGCGATGGAGCTGCGCGCCGCGAAAACTCGTATGTTTATAGGAAGATGCACCGGCAGCAACTCGTGCCCCCCCCCCGCGGCGGCCACCGCCCGTTCCAGGGCGTGGATCAGTTCGCGCACATTGCCCGGCCAGGAGTAGGACTGGAGCAGCCCGGCGAACTCCGGGGAAAAGTCCAGGGGGGCGCGGTCCCGGCGGGCGGCGATCTGGCGCAGGTGATGGGTGGTCAGCTCCAGGATGTCCTCTGGCCGCTCGCGCAGAGGGGGCAGGTGGATGCCCAGTGAACGCAGGCGGAACAGCAGGTCCTCGCGGAAGCGCCCCTCTCCCGCCATTTGATCCAGGTCGCGGTTGGTGGCCGCGATCAGCCTGAAGTCGCTGCTGATTTCATGGGACATGCCTATGGGGCGGAAACGTCCGGTTTCCAGCACCCGCAGGAATATCCTTTGCAGGTTCTCGGGCAGCTCGCCCACCTCGTCCATGAAGATGGTGCCCCCGTGTCCCTGTCTGACCAGGCCGTCGCGAGCGCGCTCGGCCCCGGTGAAGGCGCCCTTGACATGGCCGAAGAGCACGCTCTCGGCCAGGGTGGGGGGCAGGGCCGCGCAGTCTATGACCACGAAGCTGCCCTTGGCCCGGGGACTGTTGTTATGGATTGCCAGGGCCACCAGTTCCTTGCCCGTGCCGGTCTCGCCGGTGATCAGCACCGGGGCCTCGGAGCGGGCGGCCAGGGCGATCATCTCCAGGCTGGACTTCATCTGGGGGGACTTGGCCACCAGGCCCTCCAGGCGCAAACTGGTGGTCTCCTGCACGGCCTGCTTGCCTTGGCGGTATTGCAGGGCCCTGGCCAGCACCAGATTGATCTCCTGGGCGGTGGCCGACTTCTCCAGGTAGTCCCAGGCCCCGTGCTTAATGGCCAGCTCCGCGCCATCAGGGTCGCCGAAACCGGTTATAATGATTATTTCAGGTGAGTTGTGCAGGGCCTTGAGCACGGGAATGGCTTCCAGGCCATTGCCGTCGGGGATGCGCACGTCCAAGAAGACCACGTCGAAGGACTCCTCCCGGGCCAACCGGAGTCCTTGGCCCAAGGTGCGCGCCGTGGTGGCTTGGTGCCCCTTGAGGGCCACCATGTCAGAAAGGGTATCGCAGACCAACTGGTCGTCATCAATGATGAGAATCCTGGCCATGTCTACTCCGCAGCCCCGGAGACGGGGCGGTCCGCTTCTGGCAGCCCGGCCAAGGTCCGGGCGATGGTCTCGGTCAACTGGCGGCCGCTCAAGGTCTTGTCTAGCACTCCTCGCGCGCCGGTGGCCAGGACCTGCCGGTAATCCAGATCGCCGCCGTAGCCGGTGCAGATCAGTACCGGCAGGCCGGGATGAATGGCAAGCAGCCGGCGGACCAGTTCCAGGCCGTCCAGGCCCGGCATGTTGAGGTCCGAAATCACCAGATCGAAGGCCCGGGGCCCAGTTCGCACCAGTTCCAGGGCCCGGCGGGGGTCGTCGACGGTCCGCACCTGGAAGCCCGCCTCTTCCAGAAGCGCCTGCTGGGTGGCGAGGAATTGACGGTCGTCATCCACCAAGAGCAGGCGGCCAGCCCCGGCGGGTGGGGGGAGGGTCGCCCCGGTCGCCGCCGCTGTCGGAAGGCTGGCCTCCTCCGCCGGCGGGTCCTGGCACCGTGGCCAGAGCAGGCGGAAAATCGTGCCCTGACCTGGACGGCTCTCCACGCTCACCTGCCCGCCGTGGTTCTGCACGATGCCCTGAACCACGGTCAGTCCCAGGCCGGTGCCTTCCTCGGGCCTCTTGGTGGTGAAAAAGGGATCGAAGATCTTGGGCAGGGCCTCCGGGCTGATGCCCTGGCCGGTGTCGCGCACGCTGAGGAGCAGGTAGGGCCCAGGCGTGAGCCCGGGGTGAAGCGCCTCCCGGCCCTCCTCCACGCCATGAGGGGCCAAGCCGACCTCTATGGTCCCGCCGGCGACGCCGATGGCCTGGGCGGCGTTGAGACACAGGTTCATAAGCACTTGGTGGACCTGGGTGGGGTCGCCCTCGATCCAGTGGCCCGGGGCCTCAAGCCTGGCCGTCAGGCCCACTCCCGCGGGCAGGGCCCCGCCTATCTGCCGCAGGCTGTCCTCCACCAGCGGCTGCATTTCCAGCCGATGGTGGGGGGTGCGGCCCAGGCGGCGGAAGGTGAGTATCTCCCGCACCAGGTCCTTGGAGCGCTGGACGGCCTGCAAGGATCTCTCCAAGGCCCGTTGGCTCAGGGTGCCGGGTTGGGTCTGCTCCAGGGCCATCTCCACGTTGTGGTGGATGATGCCCAGAGCCTTGTTGAAGTCATGGGCCACGCTGCCGGCCAGGGCCCCCAGGTCCTCGATCTTCTGGCGTTGGCGGGCCTGGGCCTCCCGGGTCCGCTGCAGGGTGATATCGCGGGCCAGCAGCAGCCGGGCGGGGCGGTTGCCCCAGGAGATGTCCACGCTGTTGACCTGCACCCAACGGGTCTGACGCTGGCGGCCGACCAGGCGGTAGTTCTGGCTGCCGGCGGCGGGCTGTCCCTGGTGCCCGGCCGCCTGCTCGCGGTCGGCCCGGTGCACCAGCTCCAGGAAAGGCAGATTGTCCAGCTCCGAGGCGCCGTAGCCGGTAAGTTCCTGAGTCACGGGGTTGGCGAAGCGGATGAGCCCCTCCTGCACCACGAAGATGGCCTCGTTGGCGTTTTCCACCACCAGCCGGTATTTCTCCTCCGAGTCGCGCAGGGCCTCCTCGGCGCTGCGACGCACGGCGATGTTCTCCAGCAGGTGGCGGTTCAGGGCCATTATGCTGAGGTATCGCCAAAGGGCCATCACCACCAAGGCCACCACCAGCAGGGCGGTCATGGTCCAGGTCACCCGGCTTATGGTCCAGAAGGGATGGGGGCTGCCATACCACTTGCGGTAGATTTCCTTAAACTCCGGCCCGCCCACCAGCTGCCCCAGGGCAGCGTCCAGGCGCTCCCGCAGTTGGAGGTTGCCCTTGCGCAGGGCGATTGCCCGCTCGAGTTGGGCCAGAGGACGGTCCACGGTCTGGATGCGGTGATCCACCCCGATCCGCTGGGCCAGGCCCAACAGAGTGGCCTGGGGGTAGACGAAGGCGTCCATGTCCCCGGCCAACAAATGGAAAAGCCCCTCCAGGGGGCTGTCGAATATTTCCAACTGCACCTGGGGGCCGTTCCGGAACAGCCCGGAGGGCGCGTTGAACTCCACCGCCGCCACCTTGCGCCCGGCCAGGTCGGCGGTCGCCCGTATGTCCTTGTTGGTTTTAAGGACGAAAATCGATACCGGCGAGGCCTCCACGGGCATGCTGAAGTCGAATTCGCGCTGCCACGCCGGAAGCATGGCCATGTTGGGGATGATTTGGCCCTCGCCCCGGCGCAGGGCCTCCACCGCCTCCTCCCAGGTGTTTTTGATAAGGTAGCGGATGCGCAGATGGGCCAGCTCGGCCACTTTGTCCAGCACATCGATGGCGAAGCCGGCCGGCTGGGCGTTTCGGTTCATGTAGAACTGGGGCGGGAAATAGCGCAGCACCACGGCGGTGACTTCAATGTCCGCGGGCGCAGCCGCTTCCTGATCTGGCTCCAGCATCTGGGCCGCCGCGGGGGCTGCCACCATCAGGGCCATGCACATTAAAAACGCGGGCCAGCGGGTGGGCTTCACGGCGGCGTCCCCGAAGACTTAGGTTGATGCCACGGCCACTTGCCCCCGCCGGCGCCCGAGGCGGGGAGGGGGCCAGCCCTTCAAGGCCGTCAACCCCGCCCGCCCCGCAAAGAGGGAGGTCATCGGACAACCTGCCCTGGAGAGCCGATCCCCTGGCCCGATGACCCGGCCGCCGGCTTTATCCCTTTCGTCCGCCCTCGGGTGGGCGGCAACCTTCGGCCCTGGCCGGATCATAAAAATAAAAATGAAAAGTTCCCCGCTGCGCACTGCCCCAAGCCGTATCCGTCTACCAGCCCTTTCAGCAACCCGAGGCTTGTGAAGGCGGCTGCGCCCGAGAGATCCTTTTCCTGTTCCTGCCCCAGGCATCGGCGGCCTTTATCATGTCCGCCACCACCACGGGCGAGGTCTCGAAGGGCTCGTTGTGCATGCTCTCCCCAGCCGCGCAGGCCTTCTCGGCCACCCGGCCCAGGTCCTGGTCCGTAACTCCGTCGAGGCCCAGATCGGCAAGGGTGGTGGGAAGGCCAACGGATTCGCAGAAACCATAAACCTGGTCCATGACCGAAGGGTGCTTGTCGGTCAAGAACAGGGAAACCAAGGTCCCGAAAGCCACCTTTTCGCCGTGATAATAATTTCTTGTCTCGGGGATGGCCGTGAATCCGTTGTGCACGGAATGGGCCGAGGCCAAGCCGGCGCTCTCGAACCCCAGTCCGCTGAGCAAAGTGTTGGCCTCCACCACCCGCTCCAGGGCCGGGGTGACGGCCTGGGCCGAGCAGGAGGCCAGGGCCGCCGTGCCGTAGTCCTTCAAGGTGTCCCAGCAGAGCTTGGCCAGGGCGTAGGCGGTCATGGAGCCAACCTCCCCGGCAATGTTGGGCGCCCGTTTCACTCGGCAGGACTCGGCCTCGAACCAGGTGGCCAGAGCGTCACCCATGCCCGCGGCCAGGAAGCGGGCCGGAGCCTCGGCCATGACCCGGGTGTCCACAATCACCGCGTCCGGATTGCGCGGCAGCAGGTCCGCCCGCTTGAAAATCCCTTCCGGGCTATAGACTACGCATACGGAACTGCAAGGAGCGTCCGTGGAGGCAATGGTCGGGACCATGATCGAAGGAACCTTGGCCAGATCGGCCACGGCCTTGGCCGCGTCCAAGGTCTTGCCCCCGCCCAGGCCGACCACCAGATCACTGCCGGTCTTTCCAAACAGTCTGAAAAGCCTTTTTATCTCATCGTCGGAGCACTCGCGGCCGAACGACTCGACCACAACCCCGCACTGGTCCTTCAGGCCGGGCAGGAGGGAGGGCAACAGGCGATCCCGGGGGTATGGCGAAGCGATCACGTAGGCATTGCGGCCCAGCCTCGAGCATTCGCCGCCCAGACTTGACAAGGCGCCCCGGCCCTGGACATAGCGGCCCGGAAACAAGGTTTTGCTTATCATGTCGTAATCCCTTAGCGGTTACGGTTTTAATCCGCTGTGCGAAGGCCGGGCCGGTCCCCCCGGCCCGTGGGCCATGGGGATTGCGGGCCTTGCCCACGGACGATGAAAACATACCATGCCCGCCAAATCGCCATCAGGTCAAGCAACTCCTCAATGAACTCTGGACTGGCCAGCCGGTCACAGATGGCCGTCGCTTTTTCCGGCCGCCGCCCGCTCCCAACATTGACGATGCGCCAGGTCTGGCTCCAGACCGCCACGGCCCGCCGCCACCTCCGGGGAGTCCCGCGCCTGCCTTCCGGCCACTCGGCCGACCAGGGGCCAACCCATGATCATGCGGGGCGCCGATCCAGAACCGCCTCCAAGCCATCCCCTCCGGCCTGATCTCCCGGCTGAAACTCCGCCGACGATCTCCCGCGGGACACCTCGCGGCCCCCTATCCGAGCCATAAAAGGCGTTGCCAAGCGGGGGGCAACTTCACCAGGCACCAAGGTCAATCCTCGGGTTGGACCCGGACTTTCAAGGGTGTGCGCAACCCCACGGTCTTATCGAAGTTTTGCAGGAGCCTCACCGTCAGCCGGGTTACCCGGTAACCCTTGGGCACCACCACCGCGCCCTCCTTGGTTTTCACGTCCTCCATGAAGAGCATGTTTTCGGTGAGTTCCTTGACTCCAACCTCCATCTCTTGCATGTCGGGCTGGGGCATCCCGAACAAAACTTCTTTCAACGCGGCCAGCACCGCCGGATCATAGTGGCCTTGGTGTTGGCACATTACCTGGTAGGCCCTGGGGGGCGGGATGTTGCGAGAAACATGCAGATCGTAATCCAGGGCCGCCTTCAATATCCGCGCCCCCAGGGGGATGTCTTCCCCCGCCTTGGTCTCCTGGGAAGTCCCACTGCCATCGAAATGCTGCTCCTGGTAGGCCACCATCTGCGCCACCCCCTCCAGCCGCGGGATGCCATGCAGGAGGTCGGCGGCCACGAAAGGATGCATATCGAACACCTGCCGCTCCTCGCCGGTCAACTCCTTGCCCCGGAGTATTTTTTCCAGGGTCTCCGGAGGCAGAAGCACCATGCCCATCTGGGAAAGAAGCGCCGCGGTTTCCAGGGACCAAAGGTCGCCGATGCCCATGTGACGGCCTATGTCCCCGGCCAGGCGTTGGATGCGGGAAGAGCGTCCCAGGGCCGGGGGGTTGAGCAGAGCCAGGATATCGGTGAGGACCTTGATGCTGCCCGCCAGGGTTTTTTCCAAAAGCTCCCGCTCGGCTATCACCAAGCGATATTGCTTTACCCCATCCACGATGGCCCTGACCAGGGTCTCGGTCGCGCAGGGCTTGGTGAGAAATCTGAAGACATTGCCTTCGTTGACGGCGGCAATGGCGTTATCGACGTCGGCGAACCCGGTGAGCATCAGCCGCACGGTATCCGGTGAGGTCTCCTTCACCCGGGCGAGCAACTCCACGCCGCTCATGCCGGGCATCTTCAGGTCCGAGACCACCACCGCGAACGGCCCTTGGGCTTCGATGATCTCCAGAGCCCGGGCGCCGCCCAGGGCGGTTTCCACATTGAAACCTCTGCGGAGTTGCCGGAGATAGCCGGACAGGATATTGGGGTCGTCGTCCACCAACAGAATTTTTTCTGGAACCTTGGCCTCACTCATTGCCCGCCTCGCATTGAAGAGTCTCCTTGCCCAGCTTGAGCCATCCGGAAATCTTGCCGGTCAGCCCCAATTCCGCCAAGTAGGCACCGTCCAGCTCGCGACGCGCGTAATTCTCATTGATCACGCAGAGCGCGTGCTCCAGGCAATTGGCGACGTACACCAACGGGATAAGGCCGAACTGCCTCTCCCCGCAGTCTTGAGGGCGATGATGAAAGGCCAGCGCATGGACAATGTTGTCCGACAAGCCCCATAGCCCCATGAGGTAGGCGCCGACCTCCGCGTGGGTCGTGCCCAAGACCTCCTGTTCAACCCGCCAAACGGGACGGTTTTCCAGCCGCACGAGTTCAAGCACCCCGTTGTATTCAATGGGAAGTTGAGACGCCAGAACCAGCTTGCCCAGATCGTGCAGCATTCCGCTGATCAGGGCCTCGTCCACCAGCAGCTTGTCCATTGCCTCGGCCTGGGCGATTCTCTTGCCAATGCCGCCGGTATTGATGCTATGACGCCAGAGCGCGTCAAAGGAGAAGCCTGGAACCACGCCTTGCTCGAAGGTGGAAAATATGTTGGCCGACACCGCCAGCCCCTTGACCACTTCCAAGCCCAAAAGCATCACCGCCTCGATCGGGCTGGAGATGTTCCGGCTTAAACCGAAAAAGGCGGAATTGGCCAGCTTGAGGAGCGTCCCGGCCATCCCCATATCGCGGCTGACGATCTCGCCGACCCTCCCCACGGAGGGATCTTGCGAGTCCAGCTCGGCCATGAGTTCCTGATATGTCTCCGCCAGGGTTGGCAGAGACTCCATTTGCGACACCAGGCCGGCCAGGTCCTCGTTACGCAGAAAATCGCTCAAGAGAGAGGACCTGGTCAGCACGCTGATGAGTTTGTCGGCGTTGCAGGGTTTGGCCAGATATTGATGGGCCGGCCGCACCGACTTCATGACCATGGGCTTGCTGGAATGCCCTGACAGGATTATGCGGACCATGTGGGGGTAGAGTTTCTTTACCTGGATCAACAAGTCGGCCCCATCCATGGCCGGCATGCGCATGTCGGAGACGATTATGTCGAACCTCTTTTGGCTCAAACGTTCCAGGGCCGCCTGACCGCTGCCGACAAAGGCCATCTCCCACTGGCAGCGCATGCCTCGGAGCATGCGCTGCAGACCGCTGAGCACATTGGGTTCGTCATCCACGAAAAGGATTCTTTTCATGCCGCCTCCGATTCGCCAACCTCCAGGGGCAGGCGGATTATGAAGGTCGTGCCCCGGCCCTCCTCGGTTTCGAAGGAAAGGCTGCCCTTGTGCTTGTCGACGATCGCCCGATGGGAGATGGCCAAGCCTTGGCCGGTGCCCTTCCCGGGCTCCTTGGTGGTGAAAAAGGGGTCGAACACTCGGTTGCGGATGGCGGCGGGGATGCCGGGCCCGGTGTCGGATACCCTTATTTCCGCCTGACCCTCCACCCGGCCGGTGCTGATGCGGATGACGCCTTTCCGGTCCACGCCCTCCTTGACCACCTCTCCGATGGCGTGGGCCGCGTTGACGATGATGTTCAAGATCACCTGGTTTATCTCACCCTGGACGCAGGGCACCAGGGGCAACTCCTGGTCCAGGTCCACCTCCACCTCGGCCACGTACTTCCATTCGTTGCGGGCCACCATAACAGTGTTCTCGATGGCCTTGTTGAGGTTCACCGGCGTCTTGGTCTCCGGACCCGGGTGAGCGAACTCCTTCATGGAGCGCACGATCTTCGATATGCGCTCCAGGCCCTCCATGGTCTGGTCGATGGCCGTGGGTATTTCCTGGCTGAGGTAGTCCAGGTCCATCCGGCTCCGAAGGTCGTCGAGCTCGGCCAGCTTCTCGCTGAACCCTCCCTGCCCCTTGGCTTGCTCCGCCAGTTGGCTGTAAACGTCTATCAACCCCAGCAGATCATTGAGGGAGTCACGCAAGAAGCGCGTGTTGTCGGTCACATACTGGGTGGGGGTGTTTATCTCGTGAGCGATGCCAGCCGCCAACTGGCCTATGGCCTCCAGTTTCTGGGCTTGCAGCAACTGGCTCTCAAGAATCTTGCGCTCGGTGATGTCGGTCACCAGGGCGGTCACGCCCTGGAAATGTCCATACTGGGAGAAGAGAGGACGAGGATGGATCCTTACGAACAGCCGTCCGCCATCCTTCTTGGCCATGCTCGCCTCGTAGGGGGCCTTCGCCCCTTGTTGGCGCAGCGCCCATTGCCGCTTTAGGATCTCCCGCCCCTCCTTGTCGAAAAAACTCGCAATGTTCTGGCCGATCACCTCCTCCTGGCCATATCCCAGCATGGTGACCAAGGGTTGATTGACGTAGGTCACTATCTGTTCGGAGGTGACCGTGACGATGCCCTCGGGGAGGTCCTCCACCAGATGCCGGTAGCGGGTCTCGCTTTCGCGCAAGGCCTTCTCCGCAGCCTTGAACTCGGTCACGTCGCTAAAGACCACGATATTGCCGGTTTGCCTGCCCCCCTCGAAGTAGGGAGCGGTGTTGAGCATGATGTCGAGGGTGCGTCCATCCTTGGTCAGGCGCTTGGTCTCGAAGTCCCGCACGCTTTCCCCTTTGGTTATGCGCTCAAGGGCCACGATCGTTTCCGGCAGGGCCTCAGGGGGAACGAAATTGATCTTCTGGTTGAGCAACTCCCGCCGATGCCAGCCGAAAACATTTTCAAAGGCTGTGTTGATTATGAGCGCATGGCCTTCCATGTCATAGACCACCACCGGGTCCGGGAGCAGCTCGAAAAGGGCGCGGATGCGCGCCTCGCTGGCGCGCAAGGCCTTTTCCGCCCTGCGGCGGGCGATGGCGGCCGCCAGGGCGTTGGCATAGGCGGCCAGGAATTCCTGTTCCCCTTCCTGGGGCACGTAGCCCTCACGCAGATAGAGGTTGATGATTCCAATCACCTCCCCGCCCACGAACAGGGGAACGCAATAATGCCCGTGAGGAGCCATGCCTTGGTAGGTGGTCTCGTGGCGGGGGTCAACCTTGTCGGTGAAGATGGTCTGACCCAAGGCCGCGGCGCGGCCGCAAAGACAGCTGCCGAAGGCGATGCGCGAGCAGGCCCTGACAATGGGTTCGGCCAGGCCGCCATGAGCCTTCATGACCAGCACCTCGGGCTCATCTTCCACCAGGAAGATGGCGCCTCTGGACTCCAGGGTCAGCCAATGCACCTCCAGAAGCAAGTTGAGGGCCTTGGAGAGAAACTCTTCCTTGGGGTCTTCATCCAAGTCCAGCGTCATGCTGAGCAGGGAGTTGAGCACGCGCTGGATGTCGTAGTTTCTCTGGAGCTCCAGGTGGGTCCGCCGGGATTCCGTGACATCCCGCGTCACCACCAGCAGTCCGCTGGGCCTGCCGGCCTTGTCGCGCAGAAAGGAGGCCCGGGCTTCGGTCCAGACCGTGGTGCCGTCCTTGCGCTTCATCTCCAGATCAAGGTTGAACAGGGATGAAACCGGGTCCGGTCCGGAGGCCGCCTCGGCCAATTTGCGTTGCAGCACCTGGAAGGCCAGCGCCTTGGATTCCGGGGTCAAAACATCGCTGCGGCGCAAGGTCATAAGCTCTTGCGGCTTGTAGCCCAACAAATTCTCGACGGCCGGGCTTATGTATTTGAAGTGCAGGGCTAGGTCGGAGGTCCAGATGACGTCGCTGAGGCTCTCGGTCAAAATTCGGTAGTGCGTTTCGCTCTGGCGCAGGGCCTCCTCCACCTGTTGGCGATCCTGGATTTCCTCCTTCAGGAGACGGTTGGTTTCCAGGAGTTCTTCGGTGGCCCGTTTTATTTCCTCGGCCATCTTCGTCTGCTGGCAGCTGAAGTTTTCATCGATTTGCTTGCGCTCGATGGCATAGCGGATGACCCGGAAAAGGACCTTGGGATTCAACTCGGATTTGCCCAGGTACTCCTGCGCGCCCTGGCTGAGCATCTGGCCGGTGAGTTCGCTGTCCTGTTGTCCGGTGAGCACCACGATGGGAGTCTGCGGAGCCGCGGCCCGCACCGCCTTCAGGGTGTCCAGCCCTTGGCTTTCGGGCAGGTAGAGGTCCAACAGGATAATATCCGGGGCTTGGCCGGCGATGATCTCCAAGCCCCGGGCCAGACTCTCCGCCTCGAGCACTTGGCTGCCGAAAGGAGGCTCCTTGGCGAGCATGTTCTTCACCAGGATACGCACCGTCGGCTCGTCCTCTATGTGAAGAATTTTCAACTCGTCCATGATCATGCCTCTTCGTTAATGATTTCCAAACGATCTACTCTTGGACACGGCTGAATGTTATATGCGGCGACAAAAACGTTTGCGCATCGTCGCCGCGCACCGGCGCACCGGGAACGCAACCTATCGGAGAACCAGGCAAAACCACGTTTTTGCCTGGGCGAGGCCCAAAAATACATGGATGTATTTTTTGGACATCAAGTATGGTTGGGCACATCCAGCGCCGCCCTGACACTCGCCAGGAGGCCCGCCCTCCCGAACGGCTTGGCCACATATTTGACCGCGCCGGCCTGCAAAGACTCTCTGGCCTGGCCCTTGGCCGGATAGCCGCTGGCGATTACCACCTTGGCTCGCGGATTGATCTCCAAGACGGCCTTGAGGCACCTATGCCCGCCCATGCCCGGCATGCCCAGGTCAAGTATCACCAAATCCAGGTAGTCCCGGCGTTGGCGATAAATTTCCAGAGCCTCTTCGCCGCTCTGGGCCTTGAGCACCTGGTAACCGGCCTGGACGAGAATGGCTTCCCCCAACAGA
>JAJZPI010000220.1 GCA_021811275.1 Deltaproteobacteria bacterium | reverse complement strand
CAACGACCAGGTGGAGCGCGCGGTGGACGATTTGGCGGCCATCGTCCGCGCCGAGGGCCTGCGCCTGGCGCGGACCTGGGAAAGCCTGCGCGGCGCATGGGGCGTCTAGCGTGAGCCAGGATCAGCCCCAGGTGGTCGTGGGGCGGCACGCGGTGGCCGAGGCCCTAAACTCCACCCCCCAACTGGCCCAGGAACTCCTGTTGGCCGCCTCCGAGCGTTCCCCGGCCTTGAGACGCCTGGAGGATCAGGCCCGTCAGGCCGGCATCAAGGTGCGCCGGGTGGAGCGGTCGCGCCTGGACGCCTTGGCCGGGGGCGCCGCCCACCAGGGGGTGGCCCTGGTGCTGGGCGGCGCGCCCTACGCAGGGCTGGAAGACATCGTCGAGTCCGCCCGCCGGGCCGGGGACAGGGCCCTGGTGGTGTTGGCCGACCACATCCAGGACCCGCACAACCTGGGGGCCCTGGTGCGTAGCGCCGCCGCAGCCGGGGCGCAGGGAGTGGTCATCCCCCGCGATCGCGCCTGCCCGCTGACCCCCGCCGCGGCCAAGGCCGCGGCGGGCGGCCTGGGGCTGGTCCCGGTCTGCCGGGTGACCAACCTCACCGACGCCTTGGAACGCCTCAAGCAGGCCGGGCTCTGGGCCCTGGCCGCCATGACCGGAGGGGCGCCGCCGCCCTGGGAACTGGACCTGGACCGACCCCTGGCCCTGGTGGTGGGCTCGGAGCACAAGGGCGTGGGGCAACGCCTCCTGAAGGCCTGCGACATGAGCGCCAGCCTACCCTTGGCTAGGGGAGTGGAGAGCCTGAACGCTTCGGTGGCCGCCGGGGTGCTGTTGTTCGAGATCGTGCGCCAGAGAACGAACAGCTAGCGGACAACCGTTCGCAGGCATGTTTTCAGGCGGGGATAACCCACACCCCGACTCAGAAAAAAATCCTTTAAGGCGAGCTTGAAGCACAGGGCCGACCGACCCGTTCAGGGAGTCGAGGCACTCGACCGGGTGCCTTGCCTGCTGAACATAGTCGTACGGGAGTGAATAAGGCCAGTCTGAAGCACAGGGCCGACCGACCCGTTCAGGGAGTCGAGGCACTCGACCGAGAGCCGAAGATGGCCGTGCCCACCCGGACCAGGGTGGCTCCCTCCTCGATGGCTACCGGAAAATCGTGGCTCATGCCCATGGACAGCTCGTCCATGCTGCCCGGCGGCAGGCCGGGGGCCAGCCTGCTGGCCAGTTCGCGCAAGCCGGCGAATATGGGGCGAGCGGCCTCGGGGTCTTGATAGTAGGGGGGCATGGTCATGAGCCCGCGCAGACCAAGGGCGGGCAATTCGGCCACGGCCTCGGCCAGGGCGGCCGCCTCGCCCGGCGCGCAGCCGGACTTCTGCTCTTCGCCGCCCAGGTTGACCTGGACCAGCACGGTCAGGCGCTTGCCCAGTTCGGCGGCGTGGCGGTCCAGGGCCTTGGCCAGCTTCAAGCTGTGCACGGTTTCCACCACGTCGAAGAACTCGGCCGCCAGCTTCGCCTTGTTGCTCTGCAAGTGGCCGATGAAGTGCCAGGCGGGTCCTGGTCCGACGGCCTTGATCTTCTCCGCCGCCTCCTGAAGGTAGTTCTCTCCGAACAGGACCTGGCCGGCGGCCAGGGCCAGGCGCACCGCCTCCGGCGGGTGGGTCTTGCTCACCGCCACCAGGCGCACAGAGGCCGGGTCGCGGCCGGCACGTTTGGCCGCCAGGGCCATTTCCGACCACACCCGCTGAAGATTGGCCGCCACCTCCACGCCTACTCCTCCCCCCGGGGCTCGATCACTCCCAGTTCCAGGAGCGCGGCCATCACCTCGCTCAAGGGCAAGCCCACCACGTTGGTGTAGCTGCCGCGCACCTCCTCCACCAGTGCCGCTCCCAGTCCCTGCACCGCGTATGCCCCGGCCTTGTCCATGGGCTCGCCTGAGGCCAAGTAGGCTACGATCTCCTGAGGCGACAAGGCCCGGAAACGCACCGTGGTCTCGGACAGGCCGCACAGCCGACGGCCTTCGGCGATAAGACACCAACCTGTTACCACCTGGTGCTCGCGGCCGGCAAGCTCGGTCAGCATGGTGGCCGCCTCGTCGCCGTCAGACGGCTTGCCCAGCACCCGGGAGTCCAGAGTGACCAGGGTGTCGGCGGCCAGCACCACCCAGCCCGGATGGGTCTGCGCGGAGGCGTTCGCCTTGGCCAAGGCCAGGCGGCGGGCGGCCTCGCGGGCCGGTTCGCCGGTAGCGGTGGTCTCGTCCACCTCCGCCGGGGCCAGCAGATACTCGATCCCCAGGCGCGTGAGCATCTCACGTCGGCGGGGCGAGTTGGAGGCCAGAAGCAGCCTTTGCCCGGAGCGGACTCTATACATCGGCGGCCTCGGGATCAGGCAGGCCATAGAGCCGGCGGGCGTTGGCCGTGGTCAGGGCCGCGCAGTCCTCGGCGCTGATCCCCATGGCCCGGGCCAGGCCCTGGTTGGTGAAGGCCACGAAAGCCGGTTCGTTCTTTTTTCCCCGGTGGGGCACGGGCGCCAGATAGGGGCAATCGGTCTCCACCACCAGCCTGCCCTTGGGCATCTCGCGCACCAAGGCGCGCAGGGCCTGGTTCTTGGGGTAGGTGATGGTGCCGGTCACCCCCAGCATGAAGCCCATGTCCAAGGCCTGCTTGGCCAAGTCCAGGCCGCCGCTGAAACAGTGAAAAACTCCGCCGACCTCGTGTGCGCGCTGCTCCTTGAGTATGGCCACGGTCTCGGCGTGGGCGTCGCGGTCGTGGATCACCAGGGGCAGCCTTAACCGCCGGGCCAAGTCGATCTGGCGGGCGAAGGCCTCGCGTTGGGCCGCGCGCGGCGAGAGGTCTCGATAAAAGTCCAGGCCGCACTCGCCCACGGCCATTGCCCCGGCCCGGGCCAGGGCCTCGATCTCCGCCCAGAGCGCCTCGCCCGTCTGGGCGGCGTCGTGGGGGTGCAGACCCACGGTGTAGAATACGTCCCGGTGCGTTCGCGCCAACTCGGCGGCGCGCCGTGAGGAGGCCAGATCTACCCCGATGGTGACCATTTGGACCACGCCGGCGGCCCGCGCCCGCGTGAGCGCGGCCTCTGGGTCTTCCAGCATGTCCAGATGGGCGTGGGTGTCTATCAATTCCATGCCGGCTCCCTGTTGTCAGTCCTGGCGGTACTCGCCGGGGGCGAAGACCCGCTGGCCGGCGAATACCCCGCATAGCCGGGCCGTGCGCACCAGCTCCGCATTGAAGACATCCAGCATGGCCACGGTGAGTCCCGCGCCCCAAGCCGCGGCCAGAAAGGGGGCTGCGGCGAAGCCGGTCCGCGCGCCGGCGGTGGCCGTGGTAAGGTTGCTCATGGCCAGCAGGGTGCGCGGCGGGGGATCGAAGATCTGGGGTATGCTCCTCAGCACGCTGATCACCGCCCAGGCGTGAGCCTCGCCGCCGGGCAGGGCCAGGGGCATGGCCATGGGGTCCAGGATCAGCCGCTCACCCGCGATGCCCCGCCGGGCGGCCTCCTCCACGATCAGGGCGGCCAGGCTGAGGCGTCCCTCGACGTCGGCGGGCACCGTGGCGGTCATGGTGGCTGCGACCAGGGTCAGGCCGTGGGCCGCGGCCATCTCCAGCACGGGTATGAGGCGCTTTGGCTGGGCGGTGGCCATGTTGAGGATAGGCGGCCGGGTGCAGAAGGTCAGCGCCAGAGCCAGGGAATCGGGCTCGGGCGCGTCGAGCATCAGGGTGAGCGGGCAGGCCGCTTCCGCGGCGCTCACCAGAAACCGCCAAAGCTCGGCCCGCTCCCTAGGCGCTACATAGCCCGGATTGAGGTCCAGCCATTGGGCCCCGGCCTCTGCGGTCCGCCGGCAGAGATCGGCCACGGTCCGGGCGTCGCGCTGGCGCATGGCCCGCCGCAGGGAAGGGCGGCAGGCGGTAAGGTTGTCGGCGGCGATCAGCATGCAGCGAGTGTATCGAGCGTGAGCGGCGCTGTAAAGAAGAAGCCGGACGGAGCAGGGGCCATGTCCAGCCGGATCATACGACGCGATTCAACGTTATCCTTCGCCTGCGTCCGCTGCGGACGCTGCTGCCACGATCAGGCCATCCAGCTCAATGGCTATGAGATAGCCCGCCTGGCGCGGGGCCTGGGGCTTTGCACCGCCGAAACCATCGCCCGGTACACCACGGGCGGCGGCCAGTTCCTGCGCTTTGATGGGGACGGGGCCTGCGGTTTGCTGCGCGCCAAGGGCTGCGCGGTGCATGCGGACCGGCCCCTGGCCTGCCGGCTCTATCCTCTGGGCCGGGAGTTGGACGAGACGGGGAGGGAGTCGTTCGTTCCGCTCACGCCCCATCCCCTCTGCGCCGGCCAAG
>JAJZPI010000219.1 GCA_021811275.1 Deltaproteobacteria bacterium | reverse complement strand
CTTCCGGCATGGCGTCGCGGGAATTCAGGGCCAAGTTCAGGATCACCTGCTCCATTTGGTTGGGGTTGGCCATGATCTTGGGCAGGCCCGGCTCCACGGTCACCTTCACCTCGATGTTGCGGGGCAAGGTCTGGCGCAGAATGCCGGCCAGCCTCTCGGTCAGGGACCACATCTCCACCGGGGAGCGCACGCCGGGCTCCTTGCGCGAGAAACTAAGCAGGGCCTTGGTCAGCCCCGAGGCCAGCTTGACGCTCTCGTTGATCTTGAGGGCATAGTTGGCCAAGGAGGGTGAAGTGTCCTTGGCCTGGGCCAGGAGCTGGGAATAGCCCCCGATCACCATGAGGCGGTTGTTGAATTCGTGGGCCACGCCCCCGGCCAGGGTGCCCACGGCCTCCATCTTCTGGGCGTATTGCACCTGCCGCTCCAAGCGCTCAATCTCGGTGACGTCTTGCAGGATGGCTTGAAAGGCCGGCTTGCCCATATACAAGACTGGCGAGGACCGCACCTCGAAACGGACTCGCGAGCCGTCCTTTTTTATCCCATCGTAAATCTGGCGGGTTTCCGGCCCCTGGCCTTCCAGGCGGGCCTTGATGCCTTTCTTCGCCCGCTCCACTTGGCTGGGCTCCAATACCGACCAGATCGACAGGACAGCCGCCTCCTCGCGCGTGTAGCCGAACATCTCGGCGGCGGTGTTGTTGAAGAACAAGAAGCGGGTCGAGGGCAGTTCGGCAATGCATAGGCCGTAGGGGACGTTCTCCACCAATGAGCGGTAGCGTTCCTCGCTGGCCCTGAAATCTTCCTCGGCCTGGCCGCGGGCGGTCACGTCGCTGAGCAGGACCATGGTGGCCGGGTGATCCAGCCAGGTGATGGGCCGAGTCCTCACCCGCACCCGGCGCAGCCTGCCTTGGCGGCCCTGGAAGCGGAATTCGGAAATGCCGCCCCCGGGACCAGGGGGGGTGCCGGTTTCCAGCAGAAGACGGACCCGTTCGCGTTCGTCTGGATGAACCAGGGCCAGAAAGTCCAGGTCCGCGAACTCCTTGGCGCTCAGGCCGGTGGCATCCAAGAGTGGCTGGTTATGGAAGACGGGCCGTCCGTCCTGAATGACCAGGATGCCTTCGCCGGTGTGGTCCAGCAGCTGCCGGTGGCTGGCCAGGGCCTGCTCCAATTGGCGCTGGCCTTGCCGCAGGCGCTCCAGTTCTTGCTGCAGGTCTGCCATGATCGGCGGTCCCTCGGGCATGATGTTTCTTTTCCCGGCCATGATCGTCGCGTGCGAAGGCCACGGACGCCGTCCGGGGCAGGATGAACGCAATCAGGGGGCCAAGCGGGGGGCGGGCGTCCCGGCGGGCCCGGAACACAAGTAAACGAAGCTTGCCACCTATTTACCCTAGGGGTCGGCGCTTGACAAGCCCACCGCAACCCCGGCCTATCTGTCCCGCCGTTACAGATGATATTTCGGCAAAAGCTGGGCCGACAATCACGAAATATGGGTATTGAGACGCGGCCCAATGCTTAACGCATTGATAACAAATCATAAACAATGATGGCACGCTATGCGCATTGAATTGGGGCGAGTGAAGCGAAGGGCGGCGATCACCCCCGGGTGGTGGCTGGGGGCGGGAAGATGCCGCCGCGACAAGGAGGGCCGTCATGGATGCGGGCATAAATGTGGAAAATGTCCTGGAGACCTTGCGGCAATACGATCAGGATATCTGGCCGCTGCCGCTGTTGGCGACCATGCTGGGCCTCGTCGTCCTGATCCTGACCTTGCAACGCTCCTGTTCGGCGGGGCGCTTCATATGCTCTCTGCTGGCCCTGTCCTGGATCTGGATCGGGGTCGAGTACCAGGGGGTGCTTCTGGGACGCCATCAAGGCCTGGGGGAGCTGGCGAGCGCCCTGTTCGTGACCCAGGGCCTGCTCATATTCTGGCACGGGGTGCTCCTGGGGAGGCTGAACTTCTCGCCCCGGGCCGGGGCCACGGGCCTGTGGGGGGTGGTGCTTCTGGCCTATTCCCTGGCTGCTTATCCCCTTCTCAGCGAGTTGCTGGGTCGGGGCGCGCTGGCCGGCCTGTCCCTGGGACTGGCCCCTGGCCCCACCACCATTTTCACCCTGGGGCTCTTGCTCTGGAGCGAGGAAAATCCGCCTCTGGACCTGCTGGCCATCCCCCTGTTCTGGTCGCTGCTGGGTTGCCAGGGGGCCTGGGGTCTGGGCCAGTGGCAGGACCTGTTCATGCCTGTGGCCGGGCTGATCAGCGCGGGGCTGATCCTGCGCCGGCGCTGGCGGCGCGGGCGCGACGGCGGCGAGGTCTGGCAGGCCGGTTCCTGAAGCGAGGTCTTTTGCCCACCGGTCCCGCCCCAAAGGGAGCCAATAACGTCCGGGCCTGGTCCCGGCGGGGCGGGCCGGCGGGTTATCCCTTGCGGATGCCCAGCTTTTTGAGGCGGGAATCAAAGGTGGATCGGTTGACCCCGGCGGCCTGGGCCGCCCGGGTCACGTTCCAGCGGCTTGCCTCCAAGATTTGTAGCACGTATCGCCGCTCGAGTTCCTCCCAGGCCAGCCCGCCGAGGTCCAGGGCGAGGGGCGCGGAGGGCGATCCCTCGGCTTGGCCGCGCGGCGCCGGCCGGGCCGTGGTCAGCAGATGCTCGGGCAGGTGGGCGGGAGTGATCAGGGCGCCCTCGACCGTGGCCAGCAGGTACTTCACGAAATTTTCCAACTCGCGCACGTTGCCCGGCCAGGGATAGTCCAGGAGGGCGGGCAGCGCCTCTTGGCTGAGCCGCTTGGCCGGGCCGCCGGCGTGGGCGGCCTCGCGCCGCAGGAAGAAGCCCAGCAAGGGGGGGATGTCCTCCCGGCGCTCGCGCAGAGGCGGCAGGTGCAGCGGGAGGACGTTCAGGCGGAAGAAGAGGTCCTCGCGGAACTGGCGCTCGGCGATGGCCTGGCCCAGGTCGCGGTTGGTGGCGGCGATGATGCGCAGGTCCACCTGCCGGCTTTGGCTGCCGCCCAGCGGCTTGATCTCGCTGTCCTGCAAGACCCTCAATATCTTGGCCTGCAGGTTCAGCGGCATGTCGCCGATCTCGTCGAGGAGGATGGTCCCGCCGTGGGCAGCCTCGAACAGGCCGATCTTGTCCTTGACCGCGCCGGTGAAGGCCCCTTTTTTGTAGCCGAAGAGTTCGCTCTCCAGCAGGGTCTCGGGAATGGCGCTACAGTTCTGGGCCAGGAACACCTTGTTACGGCGCGGGCTTTTGCGGTGTATCTCCCGCGCCACCAGCTCCTTGCCGGTCCCGCTCTCGCCGGTGATGAGCACGGGAAAGTCGGTGCGGGCGTAGTGGGCGGCCCGTTCCATGGCCTGGGCGAAGGCCCTGCTTTGGCAGATGAAGGGCTCGGCCTGGGACAGATGGTCCAGGGTCTTCCTGAGCGTCTGGTTCTCGCTGATCTGGTCGGTGTAGGCGATGGCATGGGAAAGGGCCATGGAGCCGATGTCCACCAGGTTCTGCAAAAGCTCCAGGTATTCCTGGTCCAGGCGCAGGGCCTCGCCGCCCTGGCAGGTTTCGATGATCTCCACCGCGCCATAAACGCTGCCGTCGCTCAGGAAAAGGGGAAAGCAAAGGAGGCGCCGGCTCTTGAGTTCCAGGGATTCCTCCAACTCCTTGAAGTGTCGTTGGTCCTGGCCCGCCTGGGCGATGGTGCGCTGACCGTGCTCGATGACCCAGCCCACGATGCTGGACTGCTGGGGGGGAATAGTCAGGTCCTTGATTTTCTTGGCTTCGGCCCCGGCGGCCTCGATGCACAGGTAGCCTTGGGGGGTCTTGATCCAGAGCGAGCCCCGTTCCACCTCCTGGATCTCCAGAAGGAGCCTGAGAAAGTTCTCCTGGATCTTCCGCGGGGAGAGCTCCTCAAAAAGTGCCTTGTAGAAATGCAGCGGCTTCTGGCGCATGAAACATCTCGGGTGGCTGTGAAAAGCCATGGGGCCTTTGTGAACAGTGTCCTGAATTATGACATATCGTTATTTTACCGGTCAAACACTAGTTCGTCCGGCGGCGGAGTCCCTCTCCCGAGCGGGCGGCCTTCGATCTTGCGTATGCAACCATGATTAGAGAGCATTATCTAATCGAGGAGCTCTTGCCGCGTGCAATGTTGGCTGCGCCAAAACTTGGTTCCTCCCCGCAAAGCAAGCCTTGCATGGCCACGGTTTTTTCTATACTTCAAAGCGATTAGGTGCCAGGTGGGCCATCTCCGGGGTTCCCAGCCGACTTGTTGGCTGAGGTGAGCCTTGGCCCGCTTCGGCCATTGGGTGGTCAAATAGTGTTTCACGGGATTACTATCTGTTCTTACAAGCTATCTACTTGTTTCAACAGGTAATGGCTTCG
>JAJZPI010000050.1 GCA_021811275.1 Deltaproteobacteria bacterium | reverse complement strand
GATCTCTTGGAGGCCAAGCTCCTGCAGGCGCAGAAAATGGAGGCTCTGGGGACCTTGGCCGGGGGAATAGCCCACGACTTCAATAATATTTTGCAGGCGATCGCCGGTTATACTCAGTTGTTGCAAGTCGACGCCAACGACGGAGAGCGCCGCAAGGACCGCCTCGACCGCATTGGGCGCGCCGTAGATCGCGCCGCGGAGCTGATCAGGCGCCTGATGACCCTGGGCCGCAAGGTGGAAGCCAGGCAGGAGAGGGTGGACCTCAACGGAGAGATAGGCCAGACCGTGCAGATTCTGGAGCATACCCTGCCCAGGATGATAAGCCTGCGCACCGAATTGGACCCCAGATTGCGAGCCGTCGAAGGCGACCCCGGCCAGATCGGACAGATCCTGCTCAATCTGGCCAACAACGCCTGGCAGGCAATGCCGCAGGGGGGGCAATTGACCTTCTCCACCTGCAACCGCCTGCTCTCGGAAACCGATTGCAAGTCTCTGCCCGGACTTGTTCCCGGCCCATACGCGCAGCTTACGGTCACGGACACGGGGGTGGGCATGGACGAGGCTACCATGTCGCACGTCTTCGAGCCTTTTTTCACCACCAAACCCCTGGGCCAGGGTACCGGCCTGGGCCTATCCACCGTCTATGGCACTATCGCCAACCACCGAGGCTTGATCCAATGCCAAAGCCTTCCCAACCAGGGGACGACCTTCACCGTGTACCTCCCGGCCAAAGTCGAGGAGGGAAGTGAAAGCGCCGGCGAGGCCGGTTCCCTCGCACCCAGTTTGGCCGGTGGCGAAACCGTCCTGGTGGTGGATGACGAGCCGGCCATTTTGGAGATCTGCCGCGAGGCGTTGGAAAGCTTCGGCTACCGGGTCATATGCGCCGACAGCGGGGAGGACGCCTTGGAAATTTACCGATCCGATCCTCGGGCCGTTGATCTGGTGATCATGGATTTGAGCATGCCTGGCATGGGGGGGCGCAAGTGCCTGGCCGAGATGCTGGCCATACGTCCGGAGGCCAAGGCGTTGGTGGCCACGGGCTACGCCAGCGAAACGGTCATGCGAGAGCTGGGCGGCCTGGGCGCCGTCAGCGTCATCGGCAAGCCCTACCGCATCTCCGACCTCGCGCTGAGGGTGCGCGGGCTGTTGGAGTCCTGATACCAAGTTGCATTCAAAACCAACCATGGCTTTGAATGCTTGTCGGTCGGGCCAAACGTGGTCTTGCCCGACCTCCCGGATGCTTGCGCATCCGGCGGGCCGTCCCCGGGATCGCCGGCCAACTTGGTGGCGGGGGTGAGCCTTGGCCCGCATACCAACAAGCGTTCAAAGTTATCCTTGTGAACGCTTACATGAGTCAGCGGCCTCATCTTCACGTCGGGAGGGGCGGCTTGAGCGGCCGACATGCGGAATTGCGGGTTAAACCACCGGGCTGGCTGGCCTGGGCGGTATGGTCGGCTGGCGCCGCCTTCTATCTGTTGGGCTTCTTCCAGCGGGTGGCTCCGGCGGTGATGACCACCGAGCTGATGCGCGACTTCGCCATCGGTGCCACAGGTCTGGGCAACCTTTCGGCCCTTTACTTCTACAGCTACGTGGCCATGCAGGTTCCCACCGGCATCTTGGCCGACGCCTGGGGACCGCGTAAGCTCCTCACCGCCGGGGCCCTGGCCTTCGGGGTGGGGGCCTTTCTGTTCGGGGCAGCGGGCAGCCTCCTGCTGGCGGGAACCGGGCGGGTGCTGGTGGGGGCCTCGGCGGCGGTGGCCTTCGTGGCCTTGCTCAAGCTGGCCGCCCATTGGTTCAAGCCCAGCCATTACGGCCTGGCCTCGGGCCTGGCCTTGCTGGTGGGGGTGATCGGCGCTCTCTCGGCTGGCGTGCCCTTGCGCCTGGCGATGGATCACTTCGGCTGGCGGGCTGTCACCGCGGCTACCGGCGCGGCGACCCTGGTCCTGGCCGGGGTGATTTGGGTCCTGGTGCGCGACGATCCCCGCGACCGCGGTTTTTTAAGCCACGCCCAGGGCGCGGCCTACGTTTCCAAGACGGCCTTGCGTTCCCTGGGCGAAAGCCTGAGCCTCCTCCGCCGGCGCAACGTCCTCCTGCTGTTTTTGGCGCCGGGGGGGCTGGTGGGTCCGGTGCTGTCCTTCGCCGGCCTCTGGGGGGTGCCTTATCTCCGCACGGCCTTCGACCTGGTCCCGGCCGAGGCCGCGGGGTTGTGCTCCCTGATGCTCTTGTGCTGGGCGGTGGGCGGTCCCCTGGCGGGCTGGCTATCGGACCGTTGGGGGAGGCGCAAGCCCCTCTACCTGGGCGGCTGTCTGCTCTCCACTCTGGGCTGGGCGGGCCTGCTTTTCTGGCCAGGGCTGCCACTGGGAGGGGTGGCCGCGCTGCTGGCCTTGGTGGGTTTGGCCAGCGGAGGCATGATCGTGGGTTTCGCGTTCGGCAAGGAGTCCGCGCCCGCCGGACTGGCCGGAACGGTCAGCGGTCTGGTGAACATGGGGGTCATGCTGGGCCCCACCATCCTGCAGCCGGCCATGGGCTGGGCCCTGGACGCCATGTGGACGGGTCAGGCCGTGGATGGCGTCCGCCTATACGATTTGCCGGCCTATCGCGCGGCCTTTTCCTTGATTTTAATTTGGGGCGCGGCGGCCTGCGGGTTGCTGGCCCTGACCAGGGAGACCTATTGCCGGCAGGCCCGGGATTGAGGGCCGGTCGGGCCCGGACGGGCGCCGTCTTGGCGCTACAGCGCTTGGCGCACGGAGTTCAGGATGACCGCCCTGGTATAGGGTTTGGCCACGAAGCCGCTCGCTCCGGAGGCCAGGGCCTCCTCCACCTGGGCCGAAGATGAATAGCCGCTGGCGATGAGAACCTTTATCTCGCTATTGATGGCCAAGAGTTCTCGAAGGCATTTCATGCCGCCCATGCCGGGCATGCCCAAATCCAGAATGACCAGGTCGATGGCGTGGCCTTGGGCCCGATATCGAGCCAAGGCCTCCTCACCGTTGCCGGCGGTGATGACCGTGTAGCCTTCGTTTTCCAGCAACCGGCGGCAGAGAGCCAGCAGAGCCTCTTCGTCGTCGGCCAGGAGGATGGTGCCCTGGCCGACGGAAGGGGCGGGCGCGGAATCGGCGGCGGCTTCAAGGTCGTGCGGGGCGCCTTGAGAAACGGGCAGAAACACCTGGAAGGTGGTCCCCTGACCGGGCTGGCTCTCGAAATGGATGTGGCCGCCGTGTTCCTTGACTATGCCGTAGACCGTGGACAGCCCCAGGCCGGTGCCTTTGCCGATCTCCTTGGTGGTGAAGAAGGGTTCGAACAGATGCTCGGCCACCTCCCCGGCCATGCCTAGGCCGGTGTCGGATACCCGCAGCACATTGAAGCTTCCCAGCATGGAATCCGGGCCCGCCACCGGTCCGGAGCCGTCGAGCGCCACTTGGGATGTCTCGATGGTCAGCAGGCCTCCTTCGGGCATGGCGTCGGCGGCGTTGCCAACCAGGTTGAGCAGGACCTGCTCGATCTGGTTGGGGTCGGCGTGTACGGGGGCCAAGTCCGGGGCCAGGATGGTCTCGATACGGATCATGCGGGGGATGGTGCGCTCTAAAAGGGCGACCGTCTCGGCAACCGCTGTGTTGAGCTCCAAAGTCCGGGGCTCGATGGCCACCTTGCGGCTGAAGGTGAGGATCTGCCGCACCAACCCGCGGGCGCGTTCGGCCGCCTTGAGGATTTGGCCCACCTCCTTGGCGTTGCTTCGGCCGGCCAGGGCCATTTCATGGGCCAACTCGCCGTAGCCGATTACCGCCCCCAGGATGTTGTTGAAGTCGTGGGCGATGCCCCCGGCCAGGGTGCCGATGGCCTCCATCTTCTGGGCCTGATGGAGCTGGGCCTCCAACAGGATTTTTTCGCTTTGAGACCGCTTATGCTCCGTCAGATCCAACATCACGCTGATAAAGCATTCACGCCCCTCCAGGGTGATGGGCTCGGCGGACCAAAGCATGTCGTGAAGCTGCTGATCCTTGAAACGCATGCGGACCTGGAAGTCGCGAAGGCGCCCCTCTTGACGGAACTGCTCCATGGCGTGATCCAAGGTGTCCGAGTCCGCCCACATTTTCAAATCATGGGAGGTCCGGCCCAGGGTTTCCCCACGGGAGAATCCAGTCAGGGAGGTGAAGGTGTCGTTGACCTCCAGGAAACGGCCCTCGCGCAAGGTGGAGATCGACACCCAGACTGGGCTGGACTTGAAGGCCTTGGAGAACTTCTCCTCGGACAGACGCAGGGCCTCTTCGGCCCGCAGGCGGTCGGTGATATCCCGGCTCACCCCGAGCACCGAGCTGACGCGGCCATCCTTGTCGGTGAGCAGGGTGGTCACTACTTCGGTGGTGACCACCGACCCGTCCCTGCGCGTCTGATCCACTTGGGTGGTGGTCATGCCGAGAGACTCATCACCGGCTTCAAAGCCGGCCAGCCGGTCCGGCAGCCGCTCCGCGATCATGGCGTAGGATTCCTTAGTCAGTACATCCTCCATGCGCTGTCCCAAAACCTCGTTGGCTGAAAATCCTCGCAGGCGTTGAACCGAGGGGCTGACATAGGTGAACCTGCGGGTGGACATATCCAGAAGCCAGATGACATCACCGGTGTTTTCGGAGATCAAGCGGTAGCGGGCCTCGCTTTTGCGCAACTCGTCCTGGGTTTTTTCGAGGTCGGACCAGGCCCTTTTCACCAGGCCGTAAACCAAAAGGGCCGTCACCGCAACATAGACCCAGCCCTTGAACATGGACACCCGGGTGATGGTTTCCTGATCATGAAAGAAAAGGGCGACCACCTGGTCGGACAACAGTATCCACAGGCAGCCGATAAAGGCGTAGACGCCGGCTATCTTGAGCGGGGCGGCAGGTCGCCCCGAGGCGGGCCCTTGGCCATGTTTTGAGGTCATGAGTGCCTCGTTGAAGGCGGGATGCTGACATCCATCTGACAATATCAGTTGTTATTAACATGTTAGGCTGGACAGGTAAAGCGGTCAAGGCAGGCCGCTCAGCGGACTGGGGGGCCGGAGGCCGGTTAATCAGGCGTCCGGGTGCCGTGCTATGATATTTTTTCGCCAGAAAGGAGGGATGGGTGGGCGAAGAATCTGACCAGATAAACGCCCGGACCGGCACTCACGACCAACCCGATGCCACCGGGCCGGGTCTTCTGGACGCCTTGGGTTCCGGGCTGGCCAGGATTCTCATGGACGCCTCACCCGAGGCGGTCTACGTAACCGATGCCACTGGCGTGGTGATTTACCTGAACCCCGCCCACCAACGCTTGTTCGGCCGGCCGCTGTCAGCCGGCCGCCGCGACACCTACCCGCATTACTACGCCGAAGACAGCGCCCGGGTCATGGCAGAGGTGATCTTCCCCGCCTTGCTCAAGGGTAAGGGCTGGGTGGGGGAACTCAAGGCCAGGAGCGCCGCCGGACGGCATTTGCCGGTTTGGCAGAGCTCGCAGCCCGTGACCGACCGCCGGGGCCGGGTCAGGCTCACCTTGAGCCTGATGGCCGACCTTTCCGGCCGCCGCCGCGCCGAGGAGACCCTGGAAGAGAGCCGGGCCCGCTACCTGGCCATCCTCGACGACCAGACCGAGCTGATCTGCCGCTCGGCGGTCGACGGCGTCATGACCTACGTCAACGAGGCCTATTGCCGTTATTTCGGCAAGGCCCGCGAGGAGTTGCTGGGGCACCGGTTCCTGCCGCCCCTGCCCGACGAAGATGGCCGCATCCTTGCCGACCACCTGGCCTCGCTCAGCCGTGATCGCCCCTTGGCCACGCTGGAACACCGGGTGATCGCTCCCGGCGGAGAGATGCGCTGGCTGCGCTGGACCACCCGGCTCATTTTCGACGCCCAGGGCCATTTCAGCGAGTACCAGTCCGTGGGCACGGACATCACCGAGCAGAAGCGCGCCGAGATGGAGCTGCGTCGCAGCCAGGCCCTCTACCTGGCCATCCTGGAGGACCAGACCGAGCTGATTTGCCGCTCGGCCGTCGACGGAAGGCTGACCTACGTCAACGAGGCCTATTGCCGCTATTTCGGCAAGACCCGCGAGGAGCTGCTGGGCCGCGGCTTTCTGCCTCCCTTGCCGGGCGACGACGGCCGCATACTGGCCGACCATCTGGTTTCGCTGACCAGGGAGCAGCCGGTGGGAGATATGGAACACCGGGTCATCACGCCTGACGGATCGATTCGCTGGCTGCGCTGGACCACCCGGGCCATCTTCGACGCCCTGGGCAATTTCAGCGAGTACCAGTCGGTGGGCCGGGACGCGACGGAGCGCGTGCTGGCTCAGGAGGCCCTGCAAGAGGCTCACGACACCCTGGAGCAGCGGGTGGCCGAACGCACCGCCGAGCTCAGCGACGCCAACGCCAAGCTGGCCCGGGTGGTGGCCGAACTGCAAAAGGCCCGCGATGAGCTGCACCGGCTTTCATTCCTGGATGGGCTGACCGGTGTGCCCAACCGGCGCTACTTCGACGAACAGGTGGAGCTGGAATGGCGGCGGGCCGCGCGTGAGGCCAGGCCCCTTGCGCTGGTCATGATCGACATAGACAAGTTCAAGGCGTTCAACGACAACTATGGCCACCAGGCCGGCGACGAGTGTCTGCGGGCCACTGCCAAGGCTCTGGCCGGAGTGCTCAGGCGGCCGGGAGACTTTTTGGCCCGTTACGGCGGCGAGGAGTTCGTGGCCGTGCTGCCAGGCACGGACCTGACCGGGGCCGAGGCCGTGGCCGAAACCATGCGAGCGGCCGTGGAGGACTTGGGCATCATCCATCGCGAGGCCCCGGCGGGCGGGGTGGTGACGGTCAGCCTGGGCGTGACTTCGCTGGTGCCGAACGCCGACCTGGCCCTCCAACGGGCGGTGGCCGCCGCCGACGCCGCGCTCTACCAGGCCAAGCAGGCGGGGCGCAACCGGGTGCGACTGGCCCGGCATTATTTGGCGAACGAATGAGAGGCGTATCGAACCCCCGTCGCAGACTGCTTGTGCAAAAGGCCGGCATGAGATAATTTATCGCCATAACAAAGATCTCCACCGCCTACAAACGAAATGGTCCGCCTGCCCATGCGTGACTACCAAGGCAATGCTTCCCCAGATGAGGGGCCGTCCTGTCCGGCCCGAGGCCGCAAGACGGCCCCGTCCGGGGCCGGCGAGGCCGGGATATTGAATCCCTCCTTGCTGCGGGTCCTGGAGGGCCTTCCCCTGGGGCTGGCCGTTATCGACGGCCAGGACCGGGTCAGGTTTATCAACCAGCGCGCTCGCAGCATGATTGGCTACAACCGCCGGGACGTGCCGGATGTGAAGACCTGGCTCGAAAGGGCGCTGGCCGACCCCGACCAGCGCGGCAAGGCCGCCGCAATCTGGGTTGCCGACAAGCGCGGCGGCCAATCGGTGCGCCGCATGCAGGTGCGCACTGGAGACGGCAAACGGCGTTTCATGGAGGTGCGGCAGCAGGCATGGGACAAGGAGAACCGGCTTATCACCATCCTGGACCTCACCGCCCGCCAGCATACGGAGAGGGCCCTCAAGCAGTCGGAGGAAAGGTTCGCCCGGCTCTTTCTCTCCAATCCCTCGGCGGTGGTCATAACCACCCTGGACGAAGGGCGCATCATCGATATGAACGACGCCTTCGGGGACCTTACCGGCTACACCCGGGAGGAATGTCTGGGGCGCACCACCAGGGAGGCGGGATTCTGGGAGGATCCCGGGGAGCGCCAGCGGTTCGCCCGCGCTTTAAGCAAAAGCCAGGGACACCTGCTCAACTATGAAACCCGAGCCGCCGTAAAGGGCAGGCGCGGCCTGAGCATGCTGATTTCCGCCGAGGTGGTGGAGATAGACGGGCGGGACTGCGTGATCGCGGTTTGCCGGGACGTGACCGAGCAGCGGAGCATGCAGGAGGCCCTGCGCCAAAGTGAGGCCCAGTTCCGCACCCTGACCGAAACCGCCGACTGCGGCATCTTTATTATCCAGGGCTCGCGTTTCGTCTACATGAACCCCGCCGGAGTGCGCATCACAGGCTATGAGCTGGACCAGCTCTACGCCATGGAATTCTGGGAGGTGGTCCACCCTGATTTCAGGGAAATGGTGCGCTTGCGGGGCCTGGCCCGGCAACGGGGCGAGGATATCCCCAACCACTACGAGTTCAAGCTGCTTCGGGCCGACGGCTGCGAGCGTTGGGTCGATTTTGCGGCCGGGTTCCTTGATCACCAGGGCCAGCCGGCCATGCTGGGCACGGCCTTCGACATCACCGAGCGCAAGCAAGCCGAGGAACTCCTGCGTTTGGACGAGGAGCGTCTGGAGGTGCTGGTCGAGTTGGGCCAGATGCACCAGGACCCGCCCAAGGCGGTGATGCGCTACGCCATGGAAGAGGCGGTCAGGCTTACCAGGAGTGCGGTGGGCTACCTAGGGTTCATGAGCGAGGACGAGACCGCGATGACGATCAAGATCCGCTCGGCCGACTCCCTGAAAGGATGCCAGGTTTCCGCAAGGCCCGTGGTCTACGAACTGCGCAACATCGGCCTTTGGGGCGAGGCGGTGCGTCAGCGCCGGCCGGTCATCACCAACGACTATCCGGCCAGCCCGCTGAAAAAGGGTCTGCCCGAAGGGCATATACCCATCACCCGCCACATGAACCTTCCGATTTTCGAAGGCTCGCGCATCGTGGCCGTGGCCGGGGTGGGCAACAAGCGCGAGCCTTACGACGAATCCGACGTGCGCCAGGTCAACCTGCTCATGGACGCCATGTGGAAAATCCTCCAGCACCAGCACGCTCAGGAGGCCCTGCGTCAGAGCGAGGAGCGCTTTCGCTCTGTGGCCGAGAACGCCCCGGACATCATCTTCACCCTGGACCGCCGAGGCGCGCTCACCTATGTCAATCCCGCCTGGGAGAGGATCCTGGGCTTCAAGCCTGCCCAGGTCCTGGGGCGAGCCTTCGTGGAGTTCGCGCAAAGCGAGGCGGCCAAGGACATGGCCCACTCCTTTCGGCTCATACGCGACGAGCGCAAGACCATGGCCGGAGTCAACGGCATCCTGCTCGACCGCCAGGGCCGGCCTCGTCATTTCATCATGAGCGGCGGACCCAATCTTGACCCCAGCGGCCAGGTGGTCGGCATGGTGGGGCTGCTCAAGGATGTCAGCGGCCAGATTGCGTTGGAAGCCCAGCTCCGCCACGCCCAGAAGATGGAGGCGGTGGGCACCCTGGCCGGCGGGGTGGCCCACGAATTCAACAATGCCCTCATGGCCATTCGGGGTTACTCCCAGCTTCTAGCCTTGAACACCGAAAAGGGCGGGGCGGCCGGCGACCTCCTGGCCAAGATAGACCTGGGCTGCCAACGGGCGGCTGAACTCACCAACAAGATGCTAACCTTCACTCGCATGGAAAGCGGCGATAAAAGCGCGGTGGAGATCAACCTGGTGGCCAGGGAGGTCTGGGGGGTAATCCGCCAGACATTGCCGCCCAGGATAGAATTGGTCATGGAACTGGACGAGGGACTTCCGCCGGCCCTGGGCAACGCCCAGCAGCTGGAGCAGGTGCTCTTGAATCTTGTGCTGAACGCACGCGACGCCTCACGCCCCGGAGACAGGATAACCGTGGCGACGTCTTTGGTGGAGCTTGATGAGGAGTTCGCCGAGTCCCACCCCTGGGCCAGCCCCGGCCCCTACCTGACCATGGAGGTCAGTGACACCGGCGAGGGCATGCCGCAGGAGATTCAGGAGCGCGTCTTCGATCCCTTCTTCACCACCAAGGAGCCGGGCCGGGGCACGGGCCTGGGGCTTTCGGTGGCCTACTCCATCGTCAAGAGCCACCAAGGGCACATCGCGCTGCGCAGCCAGCCCGGCCAGGGCAGCGTCTTCACCGTCTATCTGCCCCGGGCCGAGACCAGGGAGGTCTTCCGGCCCGCTGCGGCGCCATTGCCGGAGGTGCCGGCCGGCCGGGGCGAAGACATCCTGGTGGTGGACGACGAGGCCCAGCTTCGGGAGATCGCAGACGAGATGCTCACCATGCTGGGCTATCGGGTGGCCCAGGCCGCCGACGGCCGCGAGGCCCTCATGAAATACCGGGCCGCCCTGGAGGAAGGGAGTCCCTTCCGGCTGGTGCTGCTGGACTTGGCCATGCCGGTGATGGACGGGCGCGAATGCCTGGAGCGCTTGTTGGAACTTGACCCCGCGGCGCGGGTGCTGGTGACCACCGGCCATGGCGGCGACCCGAACGAGCGCGACCGGCTGCTCAAGGACACCTTGGGAATTCTGCGCAAACCCTATGACATGACGCAGCTGCTCACCATGATCCGGCAAGCCCTGGACGCCTGATACCAAGTCGCATGCAAAGCCGTCCGTGGCCTTGAATGCTTGCCGGTCTGGCCAAAGCGTGGTTTTGCCCGACCTCCCGGATGCTTTCGCATCCGGCGGGCCATCCCCGGGTTCCCCAGCCAACTTGTTGGCCGGGGTGAGCCTTGGCACGCATACCAAATAAGCGTTCAAAGTTATCCTTTGAAAGCTTATTGGTATCAATCCTCGATATGGTATTTGGCCAGCTTCTGGCGCAGGGTCTTGCGGTCAATGCCCAGGGCCAGGGCGGTGTCTCCGCGCCTGCCGCCCTTGGCCCGCAGGACGCGCAGGATGTGCCGACGCTCCACCTCGGCCAGCAGCAGGGGCCCCTCCTCGTCCTGTTGGCCCGCCGGCCGCGCCCCGGCCGACTCGACATCCGATGCCTCCACGCGGGGCCCGCGCGCCAACAGGACCATGCGCTGTACCACGTTCATCAGTTCACGCACGTTGCCGGGCCAGGAGTGGCGGGCGAGCAGGTCCAGGGCGGCGGGGGTGAAGCCCTGCAGGCGCGAAGGGCCTAAGCCGCGGTAGCGCTGTAGGAAGGCCTGGGCCAGGACCGGCACGTCCTCGCGGCGCTCGCGCAGGGGCGGCAGGTGAACGTGCAGCACGTTGAGGCGATAAAATAGGTCCTCGCGGAAGGCGCCGGCGCGCACGGCCTGGCGCAGGTCCTGGTTGGTGGCGGCCACCAGCCTGGTGTCCACCCGCACCACCCGGTTGCTGCCCACCTTGGTGATGGTGCGCTCTTCCACCGCCCTCAGGAGCTTGGCTTGTATCTCCAAGGAGATGTTGGCCACCTCGTCCAGGAAGAGGGTGCCGCCGCCGGCCAGCTCGAACTTGCCGGTCTTATGGGAATCGGCACCGGTGTAGGCGCCCTTGACGTGGCCGAAAAGCTCCGACTCGAAGAGGGTGGGCACCAGGGTAGAGCAGTCCACGGCCACGAAAGGGTGTTCGCGGCGCAGCGAAAGCTCGTGCAAACGACTGGCCAGGAGCCCCTTGCCGGTACCACTTTCGCCGGTAAGCAGCACCGTGGTGTCGGTGGGTGCGGCGCGCTGGAGCACGTCCAGGACCCTTTGCATGGCCGGGGAGTTGGCGATGATGTCGCCGGGCGCGGTGCGGCGCTTCAGCTCCTCTTTGAGATAGGCGTTCTCCAGGGACAGCTGTCGCTTCTGCTGGGCCATCTCCACCGCCTGCCGCAGCTCCGCGGGGGTGAAGGGCTTGGGCAGGAAGTCGAAGGCCCCCCGCTTCATGCTTTCCACCGCCGATTCGATGGAGCCGTGGCCGGTGATGACGATGACCACTGCCTCCGGGTCCTGCCCGCGTATCTGACTGAGGACGGTCAGGCCGTCGACGTCGGGCAGCCGCAGGTCAAGGAGGATGACATCGTACGCCCAGCGGGAGACCAGACCCAGGCCGGTTAGCCCGGTCTCGGCCAGTTCCACGTCGTGGCCGGCGCGGGCGAGCGTCTCGCGGCAGGCGTCGCGCATGACGGCTTCGTCGTCTATTACCAAAATTTTTAAATGATTCATCACGCCGGCCGCCCATGTTGGGAAAGACTTCCCATTGTTATTGCCAACCTTTTGGCCCACTGTCAACCATGGGGCGCGGGGCGGCGTTGACTTCCCGAGGGTTTCGTTCTAGGTTTGAGCCAATTTTTCTATCGGCCGGCGAGAGAGGCTAGCGATGATCACAGGTTCCCAGGCCCTGACCACCGACTTCTACGAGATTACCATGTCCGCGGCCTACCACGCTCACGACATGAACGGCGAGGCTACCTTCAGCCTTTTCATCCGTGATCTGCCTCCCCAGCGAGGTTTCATCGTGGCCGCCGGGCTGGAGCAGGTGCTGGACTACCTGGAGGGCTTCTCCTTCAGCGGCGAGGACATCGACTACCTGCGCGGCCTGGACCGCTTCACGCCAGGGTTCCTGGACTACCTGGGTGGGGTACGCTTCACCGGTGAGGTGTGGGCGCTGCCCGAGGGCAGCATTTGTTTCGCCGACGAACCATTGCTGGAGGTTACCGCGCCCATTATCGAGGCCCAGCTGGTGGAGACCATGATCATTAATCTGGTCAACCTGCACAGCATGCTGGCCAGCAAGGCCGCCCGGTCGGTGCTGGCGGCCCAGGGCCGCGCGCTGGTGGACTTCGGCCTGCGGCGCACCCAAGGCCCGGACGCGGGCATGGCCGCCGCCAGGGCCGCGGCCCTGGTGGGATTCGCCGGCACCAGCAACGTGGCCGCCGCGCGCGAGCTGGGCCTGCCCCCGGTGGGCACCATGGCCCACTCCTTCGTGGAGGCCTTCGGCGACGAGATCGCCTCCTTCAGGGCCTTCGCCAGCATCTTCCCCGATCACACCGTGATACTGGTGGACACCTACGACAGCGTGGCCGGGCTTCAGCGCGCGGTCCAGGTAGCCGGCGAGCTCAAGGCGCAGGGCCACAAGCTGGTGGGAGTGCGCTTGGACTCCGGGGACATGGTGGCCCTGAGCCGGCAGGCCCGGGAGATGCTCGACCAAGCCGGCTTGGAGGATTCCCTGGTGGTGGTTTCCGGCAGCCTGGACGAATACCGGGTGGCAGAGATGCTGGCCCAAGGGGCTAAGGTGGACCTCCTGGCCGTGGGCACCAAGGTGGTCTGCTCGGCCGACGCGCCCTATTTCGACATTGCCTACAAGTTGGTCAGCTACAACGAACGCCCCACCCTGAAGCTCAGCGCGGGCAAGCGCACTTGGGTCAGCGCCAAGCAGGTGTGGCGCCAGCTGGACGCCCAGGGCAAGCTGGCCCACGACCTGCTTGGCCTGCGCGGCGAGAACCAGCCCGGCCAGCCCTTGCTGGCCCAGGTCATGGCCGGGGGCCGCCGGATCGGCCCCAGGGAGCACTGGCGGCAGGCCCGCCGGCGTTTCCAGGAACAGCTGGCCGCGCTGCCCGAGGCTTGCCGCCGCCTGGAGTCTCCGGCGAGGGCGGCGGTGGAGATTACCTCCGCTCTCAAAGGATTGCAGGAGCGCACCCAGGCCCAGGTGCTGGGCAATTCGGGTCGCCTCTAGCCCTCAGCCTCATAAATCCCCCTTGCCTTCCTGGCGGGGTCGCGGTTGTGCTACCCTGAAATAAAGGCGCGACACCGCGCGTTCGTCCTACTCTTCTTGAGCGGGAGGCAAGCGGGATGAGCATCATCACAGTATCAGGCGAGACGGGCGCCCTGCGCAGCGAGTTGGCACGGGAGCTTTGCCAGCGCGGAGGCATGGAATTGGTGGACCGCCGCACCCTCATGGAGTCGGTCCAGGGCTTGGTGGAGATCACCCGCGAGGAGCACCAGCTCCTGGCCGAGCAGGGACCGGCCATGCTGGATATGGGCAACCGCCGCCGACGGGTCTTCGCGGCGCTGCTGGAATCGGTGGTGCTGCAATACTGCCAGCGTGGCAATGTGGTGTTGGTTGGCCGCGGGGCCAATTTTCTTTTGCGTCTGGTGCCCGGGGCGCTCATGGTGCGCACTGTGGCTCCCCTGGAGCTGCGGGCCCAGCGCCTGGCCAACCGCGAGGGGCTGGACCTGGACCGAGCCCGCCAGCTCGCCACGGTCATAGACCAGCAGCGCCGGGCCTATATAGCCCATATTTTCGGGGCGGACTGGGCCTCGCCCCTGGCCTACGACCTGGTGCTCAACCTGGGGCGCATGTCCCTGGAGCAAGCGGTGCTGACGGTGCTGGACCTGGCCGCCCATGCCGAGTACCAGATTTCATCGGAGACCGAACGGGTGCTGTCCGACATGGTGCTGGCCGCGCGGGTTCGCCGGCGCGTGGTAGAGGAGGTCGACGTGCACGCCTTGCAGGTAGAGGCCCAGGGCGATCAGGTGGTGCTCAGCGGCTACTTGGGCAGCCGGCAGGATTTGGAGCGGACGGTGGCCCTGGCCGAGGAGGTGGAGGGGGTCTCCCAGGTGCGTTCGGCCCTGGAGGTATCCCCCATGCTCATGAAGTTTATGCCCTAGCCCCGGGCTGGCCCGGCGGTGGCGGGCCTTATACCGACAAGCATTCAAAGCCATGAATGGCTTTGAATGCTTGTCGGTCTGGCCAAAGCGTGGTTTTGCCCTGTCTCGCAAGCGCTTGCGCGATCAGCCCGTCAGACCCGTGGACCAGGCCAGCAAAAACTGGCCCGCGTAGTAGAGGGGCAGGCCCAGGAGCCGATTCAAAAACTGCCGGCGCACGAAACGGTCCCGGGCCACCGACAAGTCGGAGAGGTAGAAGAACAGGGAGCCCAGGAGAACGCACCAGGCCCCGGCCGGAGGCAGCCCGCCCCAGGTGAAGACGGCCCAGGCGCCGTCTAGCATCAGACTGATGGCCACGATGTAGGCCGTCACCGGCAAAAGCAGCCGCCCCGCTCGGGGCCGCAACCAGCGGTAGACCGCCAGCCCCATCACCGCCAGCCCGCCCAGGCCCATGTTGATCCAAAACGAAAAGGGAGCCAGCCGGGCGAAGGCCGCCAGGTAGAGCAGGTGCCCCACCAGGAAGGCCCCCAGGCCGGCCCGGAAGGCCCCGGCCCCGGGCAGGGCCAGGCAGACATCGCCCACCAGGCCCAGGACCAGGCCGGCCAGTATCAGGGCGTGATAGTCCGGGCGGGACGGCTCCGACAACAGCGCCGTGAGCACGAAGAGCGCCGAGAGCAGGCCCTTGAGCGAGACCATGGCCGCGCGGCTCTGTTTGGCCTCGGCCAAGAGCAGACCGGCCAGGAGCAGTACGGCGGCGGGAGGCAACCAAGGGGGCATCATGCGCCTCAGTCGAAGTCGTAGCTGAATATGACGTCCACGCCGTTGTCGCGGGTGGTGCCCACCTGGCTTTCCAGGGAGAGGTAGGGGTTCAACCTTAGTTCCAGGCCCACGTTCTCGCCGCCCTCCGGGCCAAGATTGCGGCGGTAGCGCAGGTAGAGGTCCTGGCTGAGGTACTTGCCGGCCTCGAGCGAGGAGCCGGTCTGAGCCTCGGTGTGCACGGTAACCACGTCCGGGGCCAGGGCCGGTCCCAGCAGGCGCTCTATCTCCCGCTTGCCGCGCTGACCCATGAGGGCCAGGGCCTGTGCCGAGAGTTCCCTCGACTCGCCCGCGCTCAATGAAGCCACGGGCCGGCCGAAGATGATGGTGCTCAGGATATCGGCCTGGCTCATGGGCGGCTCGGAGCTGAAGTTCAGCACGGTGTCATAGGACGTACCCGAGACGTTGACCAGGATCAGGGCGTTGCCCACGCGCATACTGGCCAGGGCCTTGAGGTCGGGGTCGGGGCGGTCCTTGCCGGCCAAATCGGTGGACCCGTCGGATATCTCGAAGCGCTTGCCCTGCACGATGATGACCCCTCTGGGCACCTTCGACCCGCCGTAGTAGATCAGGGCCCCCCCCGGCTCCTTGCGCACCTCGGCTAGGCCCAGCATCTCCAGGAAGCCCTCGCCCACCCGCACCTTCAGGTCGGGGGTCATCTCCATCTTCACGTCGATGGCCAGACGTCCCAGCAGGCCCGCTGGCGCGATGCGGGGAGCTTGCCGGCGCTCGCGTCGCACCGGCGGTGGCTGCTGGCCGGGGCCCAGCACCACCACGTCGTCCATGATCGAGGGGGTGGCCAGACGGGGCTGGATGATGGCGCGCCGGGGGGTGAGCATGCCGGTGAGCAGGGGCCGCTCCAGGTCGCCGGCCAGCTTAAGCCTGGCGTCTAGGACCACCTCGCCCAGGGCGGCCAGGGAGAGCCGGAACTGACGCGCTTCCAGGCTCAGGTCGGCCATACCCGGTCCGCCGATGGGCAGGACCAGCCGGCCGGCCAGGCGCACCGGCCCCCCGCTGGCCAGTTCGAACCGCTCCACCGAAATATCCCTGCCCTCCAGCCTGAAGCGGGCGTTGACCTCGCTGAAGGACTGGCTGGTGGCGTTGATGGTGAAGGCCCCGTTCTTGAGGGCCAGATGGCCGCTCAGTTGGGGGGATTCCAGGGAGCCCTCGGCGCCCAGCTCCAGGTCCAGCAGGCCGCCAACGCCGGAGAGCATGGGCAGCGCCGGTTCCAGCAAGGCCAGGGGCTGGTCATGGGCGCGGACGCGCAGATGCAGGCCGCGCTGGTTCAGGTGCAGCAGCGGCGGCCCCAGGGTCAAGTCCAGGCCCAGGGAGGCGTTCATCTCCATGCTGGGGGCCCCCCGGGTGAGAGCTTGGCCCTGCAGGGTGAGCTGGCCGTCCTGGTAGCCGCCCTGGAAGCTCACCTCGCTGGGTGGCAGCTGGGCCCAGTCCAGGTCCGCGATCTTGCCTCGCAGAGACAAGGTGGGGGCTGAGAGGCTGCCGCCCAGGCGGACCTGGGCCTCCAAGGTGGCCTTGGGGGCGAGGCCCGGCTTGGGCAGCCAGGGGTCGAGCTTGATACCCGCCAGGACCAAGTTGCCCGACAAGTCGCCCTTTTGGCTCAAGCCCGCGTCCAACTCCAGACGTTGCGGGCCTTGGGCCAGGCTCAGGCCCTGCACCGCCAGGCCATTGGGACCCAGGCTGAGGCCGGCCCGGCCGGTTTGCTGCCAGGAGGCCCGTCCAGCCAGGGCCAGAGCGAGGCCCTCCAGGCGCAGTTCCAGGGGCAGGGCAGGGTTGGAGGGGCCGCTCAGCCGGAAGGCGGTCCTAAGCGCCGGACCCTGGGCCGAGGCCTGCAACTGCGAGCCCCCGGGCCCAGCCTGGGCCTCCACTTGGGCCTTGTAGAAATACCAGTCGCCGTGCTGGTGGCGCTGTACGGTCAACTTCAGTTGGCCCTGGGCGGGCAAGGCCAGGCGTGGGGTGTCGAGCTGCAGGTCGGCCTCGCCGGCGGAAGCCCAGGGCAGCTCCAGTTCTTTGGCCTGCGCCCTTACGCTCAGGCCGGGTCCGCTCCAGGGGCCTTGCAGGCGGCCTTGGGCGGAGACCGCGCCCGTCCAGGGCGAGGGCAGTTCCAAGCCGGCGGCGCGCAGCGGATCGGCCAAGGCTTGGATGCGCTCGGCCCGCAGGGAGAAGCCCAGGTCCGCCCCGGCGGCGTCAGCCCGGCCCTGGGCGCTCACTTCCAGCCCCGGGGCCGCGCATTCCAGTGATTCCAGACGCCAGGCCCCCTCGCGCAGTCCGCCCCGGGCCGCCAGGTGCCCTAGCTCCAGCCCCGGCAGGAGCGGCGAGGGCTCCAGGTTCAGCTCGAGGGCCAGGTCGGCCGGTTGCCCCCTGGCCTCCAGCCTGCCCCGCAGGCGGGCCTGGGCCAGCCAGGCGGGCAGGAGCGCCGGCGGCGCGCCCAACTCGCTGAAGGCTAATGATGCCTTGATCTCCGGCGGCTGGCCGGCCGGTCCGCTCCAGGCCGCCTGGCCGGAACCCTCCAGGGAGCCCCAGGGCGCCTTGATTTCCAGGGCGGAGACGCTCAGCAGCCCCTTTTCCCAGGCCGCGCGCAGACCGGCCCTCTGTCCGGGCTGACCGGCCAGGCTCACCTGATCCAGGTCCAGGCTCAGGCGGGCGCTCCGGGGCAATAGCCGGTCCCGCTCCCCCGCGGCCTCGATTTCCAGGCCCCCTCCCAGTTTGGTGGGCCAGGGCGAGAGCCCCAGGGCAGCCAGGTCGAGGTTGGCCAGGCGGCCGCGGCCCTTGAAAACACGGCCCAGCCAGTTTAGCTGGCCCTTGATCTCCAGGCTGCCCCCGCCCTGCCCGAGGTTGGCCGAGATATCGGCCTGCTCCAAGCCGCCCTGGGCGCGCACCTCCAGCGCTATGGGAGCGGAGGGCGGATTGCCCCCCGGCCAAGGCGACGGCCAGGCCCAGGGCAGGTCGCGGACCTGGTTGATTTCCGCCCGCCCGGACAAGGCCAGGCGGGGAGCCTTGGCCCACTCCAGGTCGCCCTCCCCGGCCAACCGGTTGCCACCGGAGGCGATGGCCAGGGCCTTGACCCGCAGGTGTTGGCCCTGCATCTCGGCCTCTCCGCTGATCTCCAGGGCCTTGGCGGTCCCGCTCAGGCGCGCCCTTGCCCTCGCCAAATTGAGGTCCAGCAGCAGGCCCCGGCTGTCCAGGGTCAAGCCTGCCTTGAGGTCCACCCCCTCCAGGGATTCCACGGGGCCCAGCTGTCCGCCAGCGCGCAAGGCGCCTTCCTGAACCTCCAGGCTGGAAATGGTCAGGGCCAGACTCGCGGTCGCCGGGGACTCCTCCGGGCGCGCCAACTCCAGGGGCAGGTCAATCTCCGGCCTGATAAGGCGCAGCCGCCCCAAACGCAGGCGGCCGCCGAGCATGGCCAAGGGGTTGAGGCTCAGCTCCAGTTCCTCGGCCCGGGCCAGGACCCGTCCTTGGCGGGTCAGGCTCACGCCTTTGGCCACCAGCGAGGTCAAAGGGTTGCCCTCCAGCGATTCAATCCTGAGCTCGGCCTCCAAGGCCTTGGCCGCTTGCGCGCGGGCCAGATCCCGGGCCAGAGAGAGACCGCTTTGGCTGCCGGCGTAGAACCAGGCCGCCAGGAGCAGGGCGGCGGCCAGGACCAGGGCCAGGCCCAGACCCCCAAGGGCCATTTTCAGCGTCCGGTTCGCCATCAGAAGGCCTGTCCAACGCTCAAGTAGACCTCGTAGCGCGAAAGGGGTGAGTTGTCAGGGGGGTTGAGCTGATAGCCGAAGTCCAGACGTATGGGCCCCACCGGGGTTTGGTAGCGGAGCCCCACGCCGCTGGTGTAGCGCAGGGCGCCCATCTCGGTGGTCACGCTCTCGTAGGCGTTGCCCGCGTCAACGAAGGTCACCCCGCCCAGGTCGCCCCAGAGAGGGAAGCGCAGCTCCACGCTGGCCTCGAACATGGCCTCGCCGCCCAGCGGCTTGCCCCCCGAATCCAGGGGGCCAAGGCTCTGGTAGGCATAGCCGCGAACGCTGTCGGCCCCGCCGATGAAGAACCGGCGAACCAGGGGGACGCGGTCGGTGCCGGGAAGGGGATAGGCCAGACCGGCCTTGGCCCGGCTGGCCAGGAACCAGCCCGGCAGCCGGGGCAGTGGGTCCACGTGGCGCACCTCGGCTTGAGGCCGAAAAAACTCCACCTCCGAACCGATGGCGTCCGAGGCGGTTTCCACGTCAAGCTGGAAAAGGGTTCCCCGTTTGGCGTCCAGCAGGGAGTCGCGGGAATCGTACTTGAGGCCCACGGGCACCGAGGAGATGTAAAGCTGCCGCTTTTCAGCCTCCGGGTCCGGCACCGCCGCCTTCAATTCGACCATGCGGTCCTTCTCCACGTTGTAACCCAGGAACCAGGACCATTTCTCCTGCAGGCGGTATTCAAACATGGGGTTGACGAAGAATCGACGGTTGGTGAAGGCCTCGTTCTCTTTCTGCTCCACCCCGCCGGTGATGACGGTATCGGTGAGCCGGCTGGGCAGTTCCGGCAGCTTGAGCCGGCCGATGAGCCCCATGTAGATATAACTGATCTTGCCTTCGAAGGTCAGGGTGTCGTTGAGGCCAAGCATGTCGCGGTTGACCTGCAGGATGCGCAGCCGGAACTGGTCCTCGTTGCCCCAGCCCAGGCCCATACGCATGCTGTGATGCTTGGCCTCCTTGACCTCTAGAGTTATGGGAACCTGGCCGTCCTGCACGTGGTCGAAGTCGGGGTTCAGGTTGACCGTGCTGTAGAAGCCGGTGTCAAGTATGGTGCGCTGGGCCCTGGCGAGCTCGGCCTGGTTGAAGGGTTGGCCGCGCACGAAGGGGATTTGGCGCAGGATGAAGCCGGCGTCCCGGCGGGGCTTGCCCGTCATCACCACCGGGCCGAAGAGAATGCGGGGTCCGGGGTCGACCTGGAAGACGATGACCACCCGCTCCTCGGCCGGGTAGACCCGCACTTGGCCGTCGAGCCGGTAGACGGGGTGGGAGTCGTTGGCCAGCACCTGGCCCAAGGCGGCTTTGTCCTGCTCGTAGCGCGAGAGATTGAAGGCCTGGCCCGCCCGGGTGGAGACTTTTTCACGCAAGCGCTTGCCCCATATCCCCTCTGTGACGGCATCGGTCAGCACCACCTGCACTTCGCTCACCAGGGCGGGTCGCCCTTCCTTGGCGATGAAGGTCACGATGGCCGCGCCGGTGTCAGCGTTGCGCTCAATCTCGTAGTCAATCTCGGCCCCGAAGAATCCATTCTCCTGGTATAGCTGGCGGATATGCAGGCGGTCGCGGTCCAGTTGGGGGATATCCAGCGGGGGGCCCTCGCGCAGCGAGAAGACCGGGGGCAGCTTGGTCTCCATCACGGCCTGGGCCTGCGCCGCGCCTATGGCCTCGAAGCCGTGCAGACGCAGCGCGCCGATGCGCCAGGTCTCGGGGGCCGGCGGAGCCTCGGCGTCCTGGGCAAGGGCCGCCACGCAAGGGAGCCAGGCCAGGCAGATCAAGAGTGCCCACCATAGGGGCTTGCGCGAAAATACAAGCATAGGCAGCATGATATTCTATAGCTGCCGGCGCCACAAGTGACGGGGTTGCGCTATCGGGTCAGCCCAGGCTAAATAGGGCGAACCTCGGCCGTGCCGGCCGGGTAGGGAAGGGTGATGTTGCCGGCCTCGGACGATCCAATCCTCTCCGTCTTCATGAAGCCGGAGTTCTACCCACACCCGGTGGCGGGGGTGGAATATCTGCAGACCCATATCAGCCACATATTCCTCACCGGCTCCCATGCCTACAAGGTGAAGAAGCCGGTGGACCTGGGCTTCCTGGACTTCAGCAGCCTCGAGGCCCGCCGGCGGTTTTGCCTGGAGGAACTCAGGCTCAACCGCAGGCTCTGCCCTGAGCTCTATCTGGAGGTGTTGGCGGTGGCCCGGGGGCCGGAGGGGCTGACCCTGGCTCCCCTGGAGCAAGCCGGGGATGACGCCCTGGAGTTCTGCCTAAAGATGGCCCAGATGGACAGCGGGCGCATGATGGACAGGCTATTGGACCAGGGCGAGGTGGGCCCCGCCCAGGTGCGGGAGCTGGCCAAGGTGCTGGCCGACTTCTTCGCCCGGGCCGAGGGCGGGCCGACGGTGGATTTCCATGGCCGGCCCGAGCAGGTGCGCATAAACGTGGAGGAGAACTTCCGCCAGACCGAGAGCTACCAGGAGGTTTCCGTATCCACGGCGCGCTGGCGGGCCATCCGGGACTACAGCCTGAGTTTTCTGGCCCGGGAGCGCCCCCTGCTGGAACGCCGGGTGGCCGAGGGCCGCATACGCGACGGTCACGGCGACCTGCATTCGGGCAACATCAACCTGCCCGCCGGGGGCCGGCCCCTGATCTTCGACTGCATAGAGTTCAACGAGCGCTTCCGCTATCAGGACGCGGCCGCGGACTTGGCCTTTTTGGCCATGGACTTGGATTTCCACGGGCGCGAGGACTTGGCCAAGGTGCTGGTGGAAGCCTACATCAAGGCCAGCGGCGATGCTGAGCTGGGCGCGCTCATGGATTTCTACAAGTGCTACCGGGCGGTGGTGCGGGCCAAGGTCTTCGGCTTCATGTTCGACGACGACGGTGTGCACGGCCGCGAGAAGTTCACCGACATCACCAAGGCACGGGCCTATTTCCGGCTGGCGGCCCGCTACGCCGGGGGCGAGCCGCCTTATTTCATGGTCTGCATGATGGGGCTCATGGGCACGGGCAAGACCTATCTGGCCCGCAAGCTGGCGGGGGCCACGGGCTGGGTGGCGGTGCATTCCGACGCCCTGCGCAAGCAGCTGGCCGGCATGGCCACCCAGCAACGCAGCTATGACGCCTGGGGCCGTGGGCTTTACGGCCCGGACGTCACCGAGGCCACCTACCAGGCCCTCTACGAAGGGGCCGAGGCCCGCCTGGCCCAAGGGGCAAGCGTGGTCGTGGACGCCTCCTTCCGCGAGGAGGCTCGCCGCCGGCTGTTTCTGGAACTCGCCCGCCGCCATGGCGCGCGGGCCCTGTTCGTGGAGGTGCGCGCCTCGGCGGAGGTGGTCGCCGAACGCCTGGCCGCGCGCCAGGCCAAGGGCGGCTCCATGAGCGACGGCCGTAGCGAGCTGACGGCGGTGCAGGCCGCCGCCTGGGAAGACGCCGGGCCGCTGTTGACCGAGCATGGGATGATCGTCGATGGCGGAGCCAAGCTGCCGGAAAAGCTGGATCCCATCCTGGAGCGGCTCAAGGCCATGGGCCGCCGGGAGGACCGCCATGAATGAGCGCGAGCGCTTGCAGGGGCGCCTGGCCGCGGCTCGGGGCGAGACCCCGGCGGACCTGGTCCTGGCCGGGGGACGGGTGGTGAACATCTTCAGCGGCAAGGTGGAAGACACCGACGTGGCCGTGCATGACGGCCAGGTGGTGGGCCTGGGCTCCTACCAGGGCCGCGAGCGGGTGGACCTGGCCGGGCTCTTTCTCTGCCCCGGATTCATCGAAGGCCATCTGCACGTGGAGTCCACCCTGCTCGCGCCGGCCGAGCTGGCCCGCGCCGTGGCCCCCCGGGGGACCTCGGCCATCGTCGCTGATCCTCACGAGATCGCCAACGTCCTGGGCCTCATGGGCATCGAGGCCATGCTGGCCGCCTCGAAGGATTTGCCCGTGACCTATTACTTCAACGCCCCCTCCTGCGTGCCAGCCACTCCCCTGGAAGATTCCGGCGCGGTGCTAAAGGCCGCCGACCTGCTCAAGCTGGCGGGCCACCCCCGTCTGCTGGGCCTGGCCGAGGTGATGAACTTCCCCGGCGCCCTGGACGGCGACCCCGGCGTTCTGGACAAGATCATGGCCTTTGCCGGCCGGCCCATCGACGGCCACTCCCCCCTTTTGGGCGGGCGTCGGCTCAACGCCTATCTCGTCGCCGGACCCGATAGCGACCATGAATGCCTCAAGCTTGAGGAGGCCGCCGAAAAGCTCTCGCGCGGCATGTGGGTGATGATCCGGCAGGGTACCAGCGCTCACAACCTCGTCGACCTGCTGCCCCTGGTCACCCCCCTGACCGAGCGACGCTGCCTTTTGGTCAGCGACGACCGTCACCCCGACACCCTGGCCGCCGACGGCCATCTGGACGACCTACTGCGCCTGGCCGTGGCCCAGGGCCTGGACCCCGTCATCGCCCTGCGCCTGGTGAGCCTGAATCCCGCCCGGCGCTTCGGCCTGGGCCGGCGGGGGGCCATCGCGCCGGGCTGGTCCGCCGATCTGGTGGCAATCGAGGATCTGCGCGGCTTCAAGGCACGCCGGGTCTGGCAGGCGGGCAAGCTGGTGGCCGCCGACGGCCGATGCCTGCACCCCTGCGCCACGCCGTTTCCGGCGGGGGCGCGAGGGACCATGCACACCGGGCCACTGGGGCCGGAGACATTCCGCCTGCCCGTGGCCGGGCCGCGCGCGCGGATCATCGAGCTGGAGCCTGGGCAGATCACCACCCGGAGCCTGTTGGAGGATGCCCCCCAGGTTGACGGCTTCCTGGCCGCCGACAGCGAGCGGGGCCTGGCCCGCCTGAGCGTCATCGAACGCCACCAAGGCACCGGTCGGGTGGGACACGGCCTGGTGCGCGGCTTGGGGCTTTTCCAGGGCGCCCTGGCCAGCTCGGTGGCGCACGACAGCCACAATCTGGCCGTGGCCGGCATGGACGGGGAGTCCATGCTCACCGCCGCGCGTAGAGTGGCCGCCATGGGCGGCGGGCTCTGCGCGGCCCTCAGAGGCGAGGTCCTGGGCGAGCTGCCCCTGCCCCTGGCCGGGCTCATGAGCGACCAGCCTCTGGCGCGGGTGCTGGCGCAGATGGAGGACCTGCGCCGGGCCGCCGGCCGGGTCTGCCGCTCGCCCGAGCCCTTCATGGCCCTCTCTTTCCTGAGCCTTCCGGTCATCCCCCAGCTCAAGCTCACCGACCGCGGCTTGGTGGATGTCAACGCCTTCCAGCTGGTGGATCTTTTTGTGCCCTGATGCCCGCCCTCTCCTGGTCACGCTTGAGATACCCCGCCTTGGTGGAAATGGCCGCCGGGGACGACTCCGGCCCGGCCCGCGCCGCCCGGGCGGAGCTGAACCGCCGCCGTCTGTCTGATCCCGCCGCCCTGGGGAAGGTGCTGGAGGCCTTGGGCGCGGCCTCGGATACGGCCCTGGAGGCCGCCGGGGACTGGCTCTTTTTTCCCGCCGAAGAGGAAACCATGGCCCTGGGCCGTGAACTGGCCTTGCGCGCGGAGCAATTGTTGACGCTGGCAGGGGCCCGTCCCGGCGATCCGCCCGGACTCTGGTGCCGGGAGGGCCTGGCCGCGCTCTTGGCGCTCAGGGGCGGCCGGCCCCTGCGCCGTCTGCTGGCCCTGGCCCGCCATGCCGCCTGGGCCAAAGAGGTCGCCGCCTGGCTGCCGCCGGACTTGATCCTCCCGGGTGGGAGGGAGCCCACGCCGGTGCTGGCCGGCTTGGAGATTGGGCGAACCGAGGCGAGGCTGGCGCGAGCCTT
>JAJZPI010000049.1 GCA_021811275.1 Deltaproteobacteria bacterium | reverse complement strand
TCATTATAATTATATTTATCGTTTTCGCTCATGGTGTTTGCCCCGCACAAGGCCGCCGATAAGTAAGGCGCTTGCCCGTAATGCCCTTCAAAGCATTTTCGGAGCGCTCAGCATCAGAAACCTTGCGGGTGTTGTAGCGGAAGTCAAATTCGTGAACGTATCTTTGAAGGTGCTGCTCACCAACATGATGAAAAGTTCCGACCAAGCCGCGCTTCAAGATGCTGAAAAAGCCCTCTATCGTATTGGTGTGGGCGTTGCCGCGAGAGTATTCCCCGGCGCTGTGGTTCACAACCTCATGGCTGGCAAACTGCTGGCCCACCTTCTTGTACTGCCCGGCATCATCAGTCATCAGGTGGGCATCTTGCGCCACTTGATTCTCGAGAACTTCGCTAAGCGTCTTGGCGGTCACGTTGGGAACATGGAAGCTACGCACTTCGCCGTCACGCTCGACCAAGCTAAAGACCTTCATCTTGTGATCGCCACCGCGAGCACCTGGGCGCTGCTTGCCGTTGTTGCCCCAATAGGTTTCGTCGGCTTCAACCGTACCACCGCCGGCCCCCAGGGGTCCATTGGGAGCATCAGCCATGGCCTCGCGGATGCGATGGGCCATGAACCAGGCGGTCTTGTAGGTCACGCCAAGCAGGCGGTGCAGTTGGTGGGCGCTCATGCCCTTCTTGGAGGAGCAAATCAGGTGCGTCGCCAGAACCCATTTATGGAGAGCGACCTTGCTGCGCTCGAACACGGTGCCGACGGTGACGGTGTACTGCTTGCGACAATGGCCGCAGAAGTGCAGGCCGGGGCGGTGGCTCTTGCCCTCTAGCTTGCTCTGGCGGTCCACCGCGCCGCAGTGGGGGCACACAGGGCCTTCGGGCCAGCGAATAGCCTCAAGGTGCTGGCGGGCTGCATCGTCGTCGGTGAAGCGCTTGTCTGTGAAGAGGGCGGGTGCCATGGTTCAACTCCTTGTATGACTTAATCATCGCAAGGAGCCGTGCGTTTGTCAAGTATATAATTGCGTTAATGAAGACCCACGCCGAGATCACGCGGCTTTCCCGCATGAACAACTCGATCAGGTCCATGGAGCTTTCCTTGGGACGCAAACGGGGGGTGGCGGCGCTCTGCGACGACGACCTGGCGGCGCTGCGAGCGCTGGTGCAGTCCCAATCCTTCAAGGCCACCCGCTAAGACGGGGGCGCGGCCGGCCCCACGCTCCCACCGCCGCCTAAAGCAGGATATCTGGGGAAACCTTTGCGGCGTGGGCCGTTCCGGTGAGGATCATGGCCGTGGTCAGCTCGGACTTGATCTGGTCCAGGTAGGCCATGACCCCTTCCTTGAGACCACCCACGGCGGCCACGGAAACCGGCCGGCCTATCATCACCGCGTCCGCGCCCAGGGCCAGCATCTTGAGCACGTCCCCGCCGGTGCGCACTCCGCCGTCGGCCAGGATGGCGATGCGGCCCTTTACCGCGGCCGCCACTTCCGGCAGCACCTCGGCCGCTCCCGGGGTGTGGTCCAGCACTCTGCCGCCGTGGTTGCTGACCACGATGGCCTGGGCCCCGGCCTCCACGGCCAGCACCGCATCCTCGGCGGTCATGACTCCCTTGAGCGCCATGGGCATGCCCGCGTCGGCGATTATGCGCTTGAGCTTGGCCAGGGGCTTGGGCGAGACCGGCCTGCCCATCAGCGAGAGCGTAATGAGCCCGGCGGCGTCCAGGTCCATTCCGGCCATGAAGGCCCCGGCCTGGCGCGCTCTCCCCAACTTTTCGTAAAGCTCCTTGTCGCCCCACGGTTTGATGAAGGCCATCCCCGCCCCGCCGTTCTCATGCAGGGCCTCCATGGCCGCGTCGATGATGAAGGGCGGAATGCCGTCGCCGGTGCAGCCAAGCACGCCCTTTTCAGCGCAGCCGCCCAAGACGGCGGAGATGTATTCCCGCTCGCTCACCCCGCCCCCCATATTGAAAGAGACACCCCCGATGGGCGCGGCCAGAACCGGCATGGCCAGGGTTTTGCCGAGCAGCTCGACGCTGGTCTTGGGCGCGCTCACCTCGTGGATCAGCCGCATCTTGAAGCGTCGACCGGCCAGCGAGCGCAGGTTGGCCGCGAAACCGGCGCCGGTGCCGATGCCGCCCATGCCCGGAACCTGCCCCGCGCATGCCCGCCCGTCGCAGACCGGACAAACCTGGCAAAATCCCTTCATCTTTTCCTTGGCGACTTTGCGCGCCTCCTTGAGTTCCATGGCGTTGTCCTGCCTTTCGTCCCTGGCGGGCCCGGCCGGCCCGCTTGAAAAAGTTCGTGGCGTAACTTCAAGAATTATATTAGTATGGCGCCGATCAAGCGAGGAACCACAGTGGGGAGGGTGACATGTTGGACGTTATATTGGGAGGCCTGGGCGCCGCGTGCTTCTGGATCGTGGTGAGCATCGTGGCCTTCACCGCCACCCGGCAGACCGCCTAGATCAAGCTCGCCGGAAGAGCTGTCGGTAGCGAGCCCCCGGCCTGATGCCGGGGGTTTTCCTTTGGGGCATGCCCGGCCTCCTGTTTAACCCACAACGATGAACCGCACCTCTCTAGGACCACCCCGGGGTTGCCGGCAGCACTGTTTCCTGAGCTGTTGAGGGGCAGGGCAAGGCAGGCATTCTCCTAATACCAATTAGCGTTCAAACGAGTAGTATGAGCGCCAATTGGCATGCGGGCCAGGATCCACCCCAGCCAACAAGTTGGCTGGGAACCCCGGGAGATGGCCCGCCGAGCGCGCAAGCACCCGCGAGGCAGGGCAAAACCGGGGGTCTCCACAAAGCTTGCTTTATGGGGTCGAACCACGCTTTGGCCCTGCCGATTGGCGATCAAAGCCATGGATGGCGTTGATCGCATATTGGTATCTGGTGAGCCGGCCAAACCTGGAAAAAACTTCGGCGGAAAGGGCCGTGATGAAGACGGAAGGTCACGAGCCGCTCCTGGTCGGGGCCCCTGGGATCGCCGCTCCAGGCAGGCGCCGAGCCGGCTGGAGGCCGACGCCCGGCGTGAAGCTAGCCTGCGGCCAAGTCTACCCCAGGACCGGCCGGCGGGCCTCCGCCCGGGGGTGATGCGCAGGTTCGCCGCAAGGTATTTTTATGCCATAATGCAACTATAATTAATATGAATTCCTAGCGCCCCGCGAGTCAGCGCCCAAGTTTGAAGGGATCAGCCATGCTGGTCATCGAAGGCCTCCAAGTCGAGGTGGGCGGAAGGATGCTGCTCAAGCGGATCGACTTGGAGATCAAGCCCGGCGAGACCCATATACTCTTCGGACCCAACGGCTCGGGCAAGACCTCCCTGCTCATGGCCATCATGGGCTTCCCCAATTACATGGTGCGCGGCGGCCACATCTATTTCATGGGCCGCGAGATCACCGGCTTGCCCATCCATGAGCGGGCCCGCCTGGGCCTGGGCATGTCCTTCCAGCGGCCGCCCACCATGCACGGCCTCAAGACCCGGCAGATAGTGGAGCTTTGCGCGCGGGGCAAGGTGGATGCGGCCTCCCTCGCCCGGCGCATAAACATGGAGCACCTGTTGGAGCGGGAGGTCAACGCCGGATTATCGGGCGGGGAGATCAAGCGCTCGGAGCTGTTGCAGCTCATGGCCCAGGACCCCGATCTCCTGCTGTTCGACGAGCCCGAGTCCGGCGTGGACCTGGAAAACATTGCCCTGGTGGGGAAAACGGTGGCCTGGATGCTGCAAAAGGACGTGGAGCCCGCCCAGGGCGAACCCCCGCCATTGCGCGAATCGCGCCGGCAGCGGACCAAGATGGGGCTTATCATCACCCACACCGGCCACATCCTGAACTACCTGGAGGCTGACCGGGGCCACGTGCTTTTCGACGGCCAGCTGTGCTGCCTGGGCAATCCCCGCGAGATACTGGGCTGCATTGGCCGCTTCGGCTACGAGGAGTGCCTGCGATGCTTGACCGCGACGGGCTGAGGGCCCGGGCCCTGGCGGCCCTGGACAAGCCGGCCAAGTTGGGCGCGGACCTGGACCTAAACCGCTACGAGAAAGCCTCGCCGCCCCGTCCAATGCTATCAGCCTCCGAACTCCGCTCTCTGCCCACCGCCGACCGCCAGCGCATGCTGCTGGCCGGGGTGGACCTGAACGGCCGTGACCGCTGCGGCACCTATCTGTTGGTGGACACCTCGGTGCTGCACTGCAGCAGCCAACAGGAGGGGGTGGAGGTCACCCCACTCACCGGCGCCCTGGAGAGCCTGGCGTGGCTAGGCGACTATTACTGGAAGCTGGTGGAGGTGGACGCCGACAAGTACACGGCCTCGGCCGAGTTGGACCTGCACGACGGTTTTCTCATCCGCGCCCTGCCCGGCAGCCGGAGCATCCATCCCATGCAGGCCTGCCTTTACCTGGACCGGGAGGGACTGCAGCAAAACGTGCACAATATAGTCATCGCCGAGGAGGGCTCGGAACTGCACGTCATTTCTGGCTGCACGACCTCTACCCGCCTGCGTGGCGGCCTGCACGTGGGGGTAACGGAGTTCTTCGTGAAAAAGGGCGCCAAGCTCACCTTCACCATGATCCACAACTGGACCGAGGACATGGCCGTGCGACCCCGATCGGCGGCGCGGGTGGAGGAGAGCGGTCTGTTCGTGAGCAATTACGTCTGCCTGAAACCGGTGCGCTCCCTGCAAGGCTACCCCACGGCCTGTCTAGCAGGCCCCGGGTCGGTTGCCCGCTTCTACAGCATCCTGGCGGGCAGCCCCGTCAGCGACATCGACCTGGGAGGCCGGGTGGTGTTGGAAGAGCCCGGCTGCCGGGCCGAGATCGTCTCCCGTGCCATCACCAACGGCGGCAGGATCATGGCCCGCGGCCAGCTTATCGGGAAGGCCACCGGCATCAAGGCCCACCTGGAGTGCCGGGGGCTGATCATGGGGGGCGGGGCCATGCTGGCCGTGCCCGAATTGGAGGGCCACGCCGACGGCGTGGAGATGAGCCACGAGGCCGCGGTAGGCAAGATCGCCCAGGAGGAGATCAACTACCTAATGGCCCGTGGGTTGGACGAGGAGGAGGCCGTATCCACCATCGTGCGCGGCTTCCTCAAGGTGGAGGTTCCCGGCCTGCATCCCCTGCTGCAGGCCGAGTTGGACCGGGCGGTGACCGCCACCCAGGAAAAATCCATGTAGTCCCGGTAAAGGCGCCCCGGACGAGCGGCCTGACCACGCTAAACAAGGGCGGGCCCAACAATGGACCGGCCGGGCGAGACCAAAAGCCAGGAGGGTTGCCATGCCCATGGACAACGCACGCGGCCAGGAAGATCTGACAGGTTCCTGCCAATGCGAGTCCTGCCGCCACTACCTTGGCGAGGATCGTTGCGCCGCCTTTCCCCAAGGCATACCGCTGACCATCCTCGGCAACGAGGTCGAGCACTGCCACCCCTTCCCCGGGGACAGGGGCATCTTGTTTGAACCCCGGGAATAGGTCGCGGCACTCCTCTGGCGCCTTGGATTTGTCCAACCGGATTGGCCGGGAACCCGCGAGGATCGATAGGCCCGCAGTCGCCCAGACACGCCATCACCGGCGCGGAAAGCGCTGCTTTCCCAAGGCCCATCCCCCAACTGGGGCCCATGCCCTTGCCCAATTGAGCCGCATGCCTTATTGCAATGCGCAAATTTGGCTATTAACATGAAAAGAAAATACCTTCACTTCATTTGATCAGCACAAGACCTTAAACAGATATTCGGTCCCCGGTTGGCGGCGCGCCCTGGAGGAAACGGAATGTCGTTTAAAAGGTCGAGCCTCCCAATCCCTTTCTTCCAACCCGTGCCCCGCGACCAGTCGGCCTTTTTTCCGCGCGCTCCCGGCCAGGTGGTTAGCCGCCGCCGACCAGGGACAATTTCCCGACCTGCGGCGGTTCGGATTCCGCCTGCACCCCGCGCGCGAGCGCCCGGGTCATTTTTGTCCGGCCCAGCGCCGGGATAGAGGAAGGCCGTGATCAACGCTCTCTTTGACATGGAGGGAAGCGATGTTCGAAACCAGGAAGGAGTTTCTGCAAGAGGTCATGCGGCGCACGGGGATCAAGAGCATGGCCGAGGCCGACAAGGTGGCCAAGGTGATTATCAGCCTAATCAAGGCCCGCGTGGGGCCGGAACTCTCGGAAAGCGTCGCCGAGACGGTGCCTCCGGACCTGAGCAAGGGATGGCGCGACATCGCCTTGCCCGGCGAGGCCCTGGAAATGCAGGAGATGATGATGGAGATGGATGAGGTGGCCGAAACCCAGGCGCCACCCCAGGAGCGGAACCCACCCGAGTACGGTTAGGAAACAGCCTTCCGCCTGGGCGCGGAACTTTTCCCAAGGAGGAAAGTCGATGCCCAACTTGCTGGAAATCCGCAGCATGGCCAGATCCCTCGGCGTTTCCAATTTTACCCAGCTACGGAAAACCGAGTTGATCCGGGCCGTGCAAAAAGCCGAGGGCAATTCGCCCTGCTTTCAGCAGATCACCGACTGCGCCCAAAACGATTGCCTGTTCATCAAGGATTGCCAACCAATGGGCGCGAAAAGCGTCTGACGCCGCGCCCGTGGGAAGGAGCAAGTCATGAAGCGAGGGAATCTTTGGGCGCTTTGCCTGCAGGGATTGGCGGGCATGGTCCTGTTGTCCGGATGCGCGGCGGTTTGCGGGGTGGAGCAGGAGTCGGCGGCCTTGCCTCCTCCGCCCAAGAAATGGGAGGGGGCTCCCGCCCCGGCGAGCGAGGCCCCCGCGACGGCCCCGGCCCTGCCCACCACATACGTGGTCGATCGTTGCGACGACCTCTGGAGCATTGCCGCGCGGCCCGAGATATACCACAACCCCTGGCTCTGGCCGTTGCTCTGGCAGGCCAACCGGGACAAGATCAGGAACCCCAACCGCATCAAGGAGGGCTGGGTTCTCCAGGTGCCGCGTGATGTTAGCGATGGGCAAAAGGCCGAGGCCAGGAAAAAGGCGCGTAAGTTCCCCAAATACGTGCCTCCCAAGGGTGCCAAGCGCTACTGCCCGCCCAAGTAGTGGGCAGCTTGTCCTTGGCCGGCGGCCCTGACGCGGCCGGGCGTCCCTTCCTCACAACCGGGGCAGACAGGAGGAAGGGCCCTTCGGTGCGCGCGGGGCTCCCCGGCTATGTCCCAAGAGTTGAAGCGCTGAATACAAGGAGGGAAGGCCATGTTTGAGTTGATTCCCCACTCGGGTTTCGGGTCGCTCATGCGCTTGCGGGATGAAATGGACGACCTGTGGTCACGCTTTTTCGACCTGCCGGGGGCCGTTAGGGAGAGGGGGGAACGCCTGCGGTTCGCCCCGGTGGTGGATATCAATGAAACCGCCGAGGCATTGGAGATCGAAGTGGAAGTGCCAGGCATGAAGCCCGAAGAGATAGATGTCACCCTCGCCGGCCAAATATTGACCATCAAAGGCGAAAAAAAGGAAGCGCGCGAAGAGAAGAAGGAGAATTATCACTTGGTCGAGCGCCGCTTCGGCAGCTTCCAGCGCAGTTTCCGCCTGCCGGTGGAGGTGGACCAGGCCAAGCTGAAGGCCACCCACAAGGACGGCGTGCTCAAGCTGGTGTTGCCCAAGGCCGAGCAGGCACAGGCCAAGAAGATCGAGATCAAGGCCGAGTGACCCTGGCACGAACGTGGATGAACCCAGCTAGGGGAGCAAGCAATTATACCAACTAAGCGTTCAAAGGATAACTTTGGACGCTTAGTTGGCAATCGGGTCATCCTTGGCCCGCTTGCCAACTAGCGCAAAAATTATTCGTTGGAACGCTAATTGGTATTACGCGGATCATGGGCCTGACCAGGCGATCGGTCCGACAACACCCCAAAACCTCGTCGATTTTTGCGCCACCTCCCAGGCGCGCCGTTAGCCGCGGTTGAATTCCTATCTTGACATGGCCAGGGGCCTATCGTATGCCTAGAATGACATATGTTGGCATCTACATGTTATTTTTAACATAATTTGTCATGAGGCTCATAACCTGGGAGGTCTGCATGAAAAAATGTTCCCGACGAGAATTCCTGGCAGCCACCGGCATCTTTGCCGGCGGGCTGGCCTTGTCCTCCTTGGGGATACCCCTGGGATCGGTCAAGGCCTTCGCCCAGGAACTGACCAAAGCCGACCGCATCAAAACGGCCAAGACCACCATATCAACCTGTTACCACTGTTCGGTTTCCTGCGGCCTGTTGTGCTCCACCGATACCAAAACGGGCAAGATCATCAACATCGAGGGCGATCCCGAGCACCCGGTCAACGAGGGAGCCTTGTGCGCCAAAGGCGCGGCCATGTTCCAGATGAGCGCCAACAACGAGCACCGTCTGACCAAGGTGCTCTACCGCGCGCCCCACGCCGCCAAGTGGGAGGTAAAGAGCTGGGACTGGGCCATCGAGCGCATCGCCCGCAAAATCAAGGACGTGCGCGATCAGGACTTCATTTTCAAGAATGACAAGGGGCAGATGGTCAACCGGCTGGAGACCATCGGCCACATGGGCTCCTCCAAGCTGGACAATGAGGAGTGCTGGGCAATCATCACCATGGCCCGCGCCTTGGGCCTGGTTCACATAGACCATCAGGCCAGGGTCTGACACGGTCCCACGGTAGCGGCTCTGGGAGAGTCGTTCGGACGCGGGGCCATGACCAATCACTGGATCGACATCAAGAACAGCGATTGCGTTCTCATCATGGGCAGCAACGCTGCCGAGAACCACCCCATCAGCTTCAAGTGGGTTTTGCGGGCAAAGGACAAGGGCGCCAAGATTATCAGCGTCGATCCCCGCTTCACCCGCACCTCGGCCCGGGCCGATTATTACGCGCCCCTGCGCTCGGGCACGGACATCGCATTCCTGGGCGGCATGATCAACTACATCCTGACCCAGGAGAAGTACTTCAAGGACTACGTATACAACTACACCAACGCCGCCTTCCTGGTGGATGACCGCTTCGGCTTTGCCGACGGGCTCTTCAGCGGCTACAACCCCCAAACCAAGATCTACGACAAGGCCTCCTGGACCTTCAAGAAGGACGCCCAGGGCGTGATTTTGAAGGACCCCACCCTGCAGGATTCGCGCACGGTCTTCCAACTACTCAAAAAGCACTACTCCCGCTACACCCTGGAGCAGGTTTCCTCCATCACCGGCACCCCGGTGGAAGACCTGAAGGCCGTCTACGACATGTACGCCGCCACCGGCCGCCCGGACAAGGCCGGAACCATCCTGTATGCCCTGGGCTGGACCCAGCACACCGTGGGCTCGCAGAACATCCGCACCATGGCCATGATCCAGCTCCTGCTGGGAAACATCGGCGTCGCCGGCGGCGGGGTCAACGCCCTGCGGGGCGAGCCCAATGTGCAGGGTTCCACGGACCAGGCCATCCTCTACCACATCCTGCCCGGCTATCTGGCCGCTCCCTGGGCCAAGGCCCAGGGTCTAAAGAACTACCTGGAGCAGATCACGCCCAAGACCAAGGAGCCCCAAGCGGCCAACTGGCCCCAGAACCTGCCCAAATACGCCGTGAGCCTCTTGAAGGCCTGGTTCGGCGATTCAGCCACGGCCGCCAACGACTTCGGCTACAACTACCTGCCCAAGCTGGACGACGGCCAGAACACCTCCATTCTGAACACCTTCGACGCCATGTACGAAGGCAAGCTCAAGGGCTACATCTGCCTAGGGCAGAATCCGGCCTGCAGCCTGCCCAACGCGAACAAGGTCCGCGCCTCCCTGGGCAAGTTGGACTGGCTGGTGCACGCCAACATCTTCGACAACGAGACCGCCTCCTTCTGGCACGGCCCGGGCGTGGACCCCAAGAAGATCAAGACCGAGGTCTTCCTGCTGCCCGCCGCCGCCTCCATGGAAAAGGGCGGCTCCATGACCAACAGCGGGCGCTGGGTGCACTGGAAGTACGTGGCGGCCCAGCCTCCGGGCGACGCCATCAGCGTGGGTGACATGGTCTACCGCCTCATGGCCAAGATCAAGGACCTTTACGCCAAGGAGGGCGGCAACGCCGCCGAGCCCATCAAGGCCCTCAAGTGGGACTACGCCGACGCCAAGGGCGCCTTCGACCCCCTGGCCGTGGCCAAGGTCATGAACGGCTACTTCCTGGAAGACGTGACCATAGGCGGCAAGAGCTACAAGAAGGGGGATAACGTCCCCGGCTTCGCCCTGTTGCAGGACGACGGCAAGACCAGTTCCGGCAACTGGCTGCATTGCGGCATGTTCACCGCCGACGGCAAGAACCTCTCGGCCCGCCGGGGCAAGTCTGATCCCACCGGCCTGGGCCTCTACCCCGAGTGGGCCTGGTGCTGGCCGGTGAACCGGCGCATCATCTACAACCGGGCCTCGGTGGACGTAAACGGCCAGCCCTACAACCCGGCCCGTCCTCTGCTCAAGTGGACCGGCGGCAAGTGGGTGGGCGACGTGCCCGACGGCCCCTGGCCGCCCATGGCCGACAAAGAAAAGGGCAAGCTGCCCTTCATCATGAAGCCCGCCGGCGTCTCCTTCCTCTTCGGACCAGCCCTGGCAGAGGGCCCCTTCCCCGAGCACTACGAGCCGCTGGAGAGCCCCCTGGCCGCCAACCCCATGTCCGGCCAGCGCATCAACCCGGCGGTCAAGGTGTTCAAGGGCGAGGCGGACAGGTTCGCCAGCGCCGACGAGCGCTTCCCCCTGGTCTGCTCCACCTACACCTGCACCGAGCATTGGTGCACCGGCGGCGGCACCCGCTGGATGTCCTGGCTCACCGAGGCCATGCCCCATGTCTACGTGGAGATGAGCCAGGAACTGGCCGCCCTCAAGGGCATCAAAAACGGCGACAAGGTGCGCGTGTCCTCCACCCGCGGCGGCTTGGAGGCCGTGGCCATGGTCACTCACCGCCTGCGGCCCTTCAAGGTGCAGGGTAAGGAAGTGCACCAGGTGGGCATGACCTTCAACTACGGCTGGCGCTTCCCGAACGACTGCGGCGACAGCGCCAATCTGCTCACCCCCACGGTGGGCGACGCCAACACCATGACCCCTGAGTACAAGGCGTTCATGGTCAACGTGGCCAAGGCCTAGGAGGTGAAGCATGTCTGATGGCAAGTCGATAATGGTGGACACCTCCCGCTGCACGGCCTGCCGCGGCTGCCAGGTGGCCTGCAAGCAGTGGCACGGGCATCCGGGAACCAAGACCAAGCAGACGGGGACCTATCAGAACCCCCCCGATTTTTCGGCCGACACCTGGAAGCTGGTGCGCTTCTCCGAGGGCAAGGCGAGTAACGGCAAACCCTACTGGTACTTCTTTTCCGACATGTGCCGGCACTGTCTCTCGCCAGGCTGCATGGAGGGCAACAAGAAGGACGAAATAGTCCAGGACAAGCAGACCGGGGCGGTGATCTACACCGCCGCCACCAAAAACCTTGACTACAAGAAGGTCCACGGCGGATGTCCCTATGACGTTCCCCGCCAGGACACCAAGACAAAGCTGATCAAGAAATGCAACATGTGCATTGACCGCCTGCGGGCCAACATGATCCCGGCCTGCGCGCTTTCCTGCCCCACCGGCTCGGTCCAATTCGGCGAGCGTGGGGAGATACTCAAAAAGGTCGAGGCCCGGGTGGCCGAATTGAAGAAGGACTTCCCAAAGGCCAAGGCCCTGAACGCCGACGACGTGCGGGTGATCTTCATCGTAACCGACGAGCCGGAGAAGTACCACAAGTACGCCGAGGCTTGAGAAGTTTGCCCAAGTGAGGTAATGCCAGGGGGGAATCGCGGGGTTCCCTCCTGGTTATTTGAACCATTCATCCAGCGGAGCCGCCATGCAGCAAGACATCTCCCCTACCGAAGCCGCCGAAAAAGTCCGCCAGGCCCTGGAGGCCATGGCGCGGCAGACGCCGGCCCTGCGCGAGATCATGGCGGCCTTCCGCCCGCTCAAGGAGGGGCAGGCCGCCTTGAAGGCCAGCCTGCCCGCGCTGGATTCACCCATGCCGGGACTCGATCCCGCGCGCCTGGCCCAGGGCGAGCCCCTGGCCTCCACCGGCGACTTCCTGGCCTGCGCGGGGCTGGACCTGCCGGCCTTTCTGGAGCGCGCCGCCCAGGCCTTGCTGCCCGCCCTGGAAACGGGCTTCCCCGCCCTGGCGGCGGATGTTACGGCCCTGCGCGCGGCCTTGGAGAAAAAGGGCCTGGACGCCGCGTCCTCCCTGGAAGCTCTGCTGGCGGGGCGGCAGGACGATTTCGAGCGGAGGGCGAGCCAAGCCGGCCTGAGCCCCGCTTCCCTGGGGTTCATGCTGTTGCAGTTGGCCAAGCCCCTGCTGGAGAGACGGGCCGAATCCCTGGGGCTCTTGCTTGAAGGGCTGGATTGGCGGCAGGGCTCCTGCCCGGTGTGCGGCTCGCTGCCGGAGATGGCCTACCTGGAGGGGACCGGCGGACAGCGCTGGCTGCGCTGCTCGCTATGCGCCCACCACTGGCGCTTTTCGCGCACCGCCTGCCCGGTTTGCGGCAATGAGGATCAGAACCAGCTGGAGTTCTTCTACGCCGAAGGCCGCGAGAGCGAGCGCGTGGATTCCTGCCGGCAATGCCGCAACTACCTGATCACCCTGGACGCGCGGGGCCAGGACAAGCCGCCGGTCTGGGAGGTGGCTGCGCTGGGGTTGGTCCACCTGGACTTGCTGGCCCAGCAGAGAGGGCTGACTCCGGCGGCCTGGTGCGCCTGGAACCAGGTCGGCTGACCGTCGGCCTTCGCCCTGCGCTAGGGCTTGGGTGGGGCCGGGCAGACGACCCTTTTGGCGTGTGCGTAGACGGTGGCCCGCGGCGGCCGGCAGAAGGCAATCAGGGTGACGTTAAGGCGTTCCAGCAGGCGGACGCACAACCCGGTGGGCGCTGAGACCGAGGCCACCACAGGGATCCCGATCCTGGCCACCTTGAGGGCCATTTCGTAGCTCAAGCGGCCACTCAGGACCGCCAGGCAGTTCCCGGGATCAAATCGTCGCCCTTGCTCACGCAGGGCAATTCCCAAAGCCTTGTCCAGGGCGTTGTGCCGCCCTATGTCCTCGGCCACGCCGATGACCTCTCCCTGGGGCGTTCCCAGGGCCGCGGCATGGGCCCCGCCCGTGCGGGCGAAAACGCCCTGCGCGGATTCCATGGCCTCAAGCAGCCGGAAAACGGAATCCAGGCCCACCACCAACCCGGAGTCGGCCACCGGGACCAGGCGGCCGGGCAGGTCCTTCAGGGATTCCAGCCCGCACAGGGAGCACGAAGTGGCAGCCGGGGCCATGCGGCGCAGTTTCGCCCGGCGTGCCAGTTCGGGACTCACGGCAATGTCCACCCAATGCGCCAGGCCAAGGGCGGGCAATTCGGCTTGCCCGGCGCGCACTCCCTCCACCTGTTCGGCCTGGTCGACCACGCCTTCGCTCAGGCAATAGCCCAGGGCGAGTTCCTCCAACTGGCAAGGGCTGGCCATGAGGATGGTGTGGGAACGGCCGTTCAGACGCAATTCCAGGGGGGCCTCGCAAGCCACGGTTTCGGCCAGATCACGAGTCTCCGGCGCGCCCAGGCGGAGGGCCTGAACCTGCCGCACCGATCCGTCGGGGGCCAGGGCCGCGGGGCGGAACTGATTCGTCCGCCGGCTCGGCTGCGGTGACTGGGAGGGACAAGGCGCCGATCGGGCTGTTGTCGCCGGAATGCCGGGGCTGGCCATGCCGAATCCTTGCTCCACGATGAATATGTCACCAATGACATATCTGGCACCTTAGTTTTTCACTCGGTGATTGTCAATAGCGCGCGCCCCGCCGGAACCCCGGCAGCCGTGCCGGTGGTTGGCCAGTATAGGCGTCCGGTCCGGCCAGCAGTCACTGGTTCCGTTCAGGGCGGCGCTTGGCGTGGGCGCCGCTGATGGCTGCCTGCCCGTCGCGCGGCAGGCGGCCGCCTCGCGGACAGCTATGGTTTGGCGGCGGTCGGCTTTCTTCCGAGATGTTTGGATTGGTTCGCTATGTCGCCTGGCCGCTATCGAGGATTTGCCTAACCCGGGCCACCATGTCGTTTAGCCGGTAGGGTTTGCCTATGAAGCCCGCGGCCCCGGCGGAGCGCAGGTCCTGGGCAATGTTGTCCGTGGGGTAGCCGCTGGAGATGACCACCCTCACCGGCGGAACAAGCTTTAGCAGTTGCTCCAGGCAGCGCAATCCACCCATGCCCGGCATGTTCAAGTCCAGGATCACCAAGTCAACCCCGCCTGGCCGCTCCTGGCAGATGGCCAGCGCCTCCTCGCCGCTGACCGCCTGAAGAACCTGGTAGCCGAATATCTCGAGTATCTCGCAGCCAATGCGCAGTATGTCCGGCTCGTCATCCACCAGCAATATGGTCTCGCCCCCGCCCCGCAGTTCTTGCGCCGCGGCCCTCTCCCTCCCGTCTGACAGGGCGGATCCTTTAAAGGCCGGCAGGTATATCTTGAATACCGTGCCCTGGCCCGGCAGGCTGTAGCAGGAGATCAAGCCCTGGTGAGCCTTGACTATGCTGTAAACGGTGGACAACCCCAGACCGGTGCCCTGACCGAGGGGCTTGGTGGTGAAGAACGGCTCGAAAATGTGTTCCAATGCCTGGGGTTCAATGCCTTGGCCTGTGTCGGCGACCTGGATGAGCACATAGGGGCCGGGCCTCGTCTCGGGATGGGTGCGGCAAAAAACCTCGTCCAGGTCCAGATTGGCCGTCTCCAACATCAGCCTGCCGCCATCCGGCATGGCATCCACGGCGTTGCCGGCCAGGTTCAGGACGATCTGCTCCATCTGGGCCGGATCGCCATTTATCAAATCCAGGTCCGAGGCCAAGTTAACTTCCACGGTGATCATCTTAGGCAGAATGCGCTCCAACAGGCGCAAAACGTGATTGATCTCCTGGTTCACAGACATGGGCTCAAGCCGGGAGGCCTTCTTGCGGCTCATGGTCAGCAATTGCTGTATGGTGTCGGCCGCGCGCTGGATCAATCTGTCCATGTCCACCAGGCAGTCCCGGCTGACCCGCTCCAGATCGGCCTTGATGAGGAGCAGTTGCACGTTGCCGGAAATGGCCTGCAGGACATTGTTCAAATCGTGGGCAATGCCGCCGGCCAGGGTGCCTATGGCCTCCATCTTGCGCGCTTGCTCCAGCTGGGCCTGAAGCTTTTTAGTTTCCGTGATATCGCGCAGGATAATGATGCTGCCTGCCGGCTGGCCTTGACGGTCGCGCCATACCGACCAGCTCAAGGCGATGTCCAGGATGTCGCCCCGCTTGTTGAAGCGCCGCGTCTCGAAGCCGAACAAGACCCGGCCCTGCTTCATCACCTCCAGCATCTCTCGGGTGCGCGGCCATTCCTCCGGGGGGACGTAGTCTATATTGCACCCCAACAATTCATCCAGGGTCCAGCCAAATACCCGGGTAAAGGCGGGGTTGAGGTAAAGAACCTTGCCCTCCATGTCATAAAGCACCACGGGGTCGGGCGAGACTTCCAGCACCAGCCGGTACTTTTCCTCGTTCTGCCTGGCCTGCTCCAGAGCGCTCCGGCGTTCGCTGATGTCGCGGGACACGCCGATCAAGGCATTGGGCCGGCCGTCCTGGCCGCGCATGAAGCTGCAGGTGATCTCGGCCCATATCGTGGTCCCGTCCTTGCGTATTATCTCCACATCCAGGGTGCGGGTCCGGGCGGGATCGGCCTCGGGATCGTTTTCCCGCTCCAATTCCTCGGACAGGGTGCGCGCCGCCAACTCCAGGGAGGGAGGAGTCAAGGAATGGGCCAGGGGGCGAGCTATGGCTTCCTCGGGGCTGAAACCCCACTGGCGCACGACCGACGGACTGACATGGGTGAACACGAGCCTTTCGATATCCAGCACCCAAAGGACGTCGCTGACGTTTTCGGCCAGGAGGCGGTACTTGTTCTCTGATTCGCGGATGGCGATCTCGGCCCGCTTGAGGTCGGTCACGTCCTGCAAAAGGATGATATTGCCTTGCTGCTGTCCAAGCTGATTATAGAAGGGGGCCGAGCTGATTTCGACGTCAAGGATATCGCCGGCCTTGGTGAGGCGCTTGGTGGAAAAACCGCGCACCGGCTGTCCGCGCAGCATGCTCTTGACCCGCAGACGTGTTTCCTCTTTAGCCTCTTGCGGCACGAACGACACCGCCTTGCCCAACAGTTCGTCCCGGTTCCAGCCGAAGGTTTGCTCGAAGGCGGCATTGATAAGTATGGCCTGCCCCTTCATATCGTAGACCACGACCGGGTAAGGCATTTCTTCCAAAAGGGTGCGGTGACGCTCCTCGCTCTCGCGCAAGGCCGACTCGGCCCGCTTCCTCTCGCTGATATCCTCCATGATGACCAGATGGCCACTATCTCCGGGCAGCGCCACGGGCCGGAACAGCACGATCTTTTGAGAGCCGTCGCGGCAGATCACCTCATAAGTGTAGTCGGAGTGCCTTCCTTCTCGGATGGCCTGCTGGTCGGCAATCCAGTGGGAGATGACCCGGTGACGGTTTTCCGGGTCGGGGAAGGCCTTGCGGAACCATTCACGGCCGCAAGTTATCTCGCTTTGGGTATAGCCGAATATCTCGGTGAAGCGTTGGTTTGCATATTCGAAGACCCCGTCCTGGCGCAGAAGCAAAACCGCCAGCGGGGCGTTCTCCACCAGGAGCTGGAAGCGCTCCTTTTCGCGCTGCAGGGCCTGTTCGGCCAGCTTGCGCTCGGTGATGTCCAGCAGGGAGGCGATATACTTGTCCGTACCCGGAATCGGCTTGACTATGGCGAAAATGTAGCGGTGATACCCCTGACGGTTCAAAAGCAGAAATTCATAACTGGATGGTAACGCCCCATGCCTTTGCTGGTCCCGCTGGTATTCCAGCAAGCGGTCCAGATCCTCGGGGTCCACGAACTCGGTCCATTTTTTCTTGCCTTCAACCTCCTGGCGGCTGTAGCCACTGATTATTTCGAAACGGCTGTTGACCATGCCGACCGTGGCGTCTGATTCCAAAACCATCATGGCCGTGCCGGTATGCTCGAAGGTGGTGCGGTACCATTGCTCCCTGATCTGCAACTCATCGCGGGCCCGGGCTGTCTCCTGCAGCAGGCGCCCCTGCTCCTTGGCCGTCTCCCGTAGCTTGGCCTCGGCCTGATGCCGCAGCGCGATATGCTGCTTCAGGTATTCATTCTTTTTTCTGGTCTCCTCGGTTCTCTCCTCCACCCGGCGTTCCAAATCGCCCTTTATCAGCTCCAACTCGAAGTTCTTGTCATCCAGTTCAATTTTGACATCCGCCAAGTCAATCGATTTGCGAACGAGTTTTTTATTCTGCTCGCGAAGCTGCTCACATTGTCTGGCCAGTTCGTCCAGCCGGAATCTCGCATTCTTGACCTCCTCCCGCAAGTTGCATATCTGCGCTTCAAGCTCGGCGATAATTTCGCTTGGCTGGCCGGTTGGCAGGCGGTCCATGTCCATCCCCAGGGGCTAATTTGTTGCGTGACCCGCTCAGACCTCGCCCAGGACCCATAGCACTACGGTTTCGTTATGGAATTTGCATACGCTCAGGGGCTCGCACGATTTGTCGATGGGCCCGATTTCACCATAGCTGTAAAATCCTACCAGGGGGACCTCGGCCCCCAGAACCTTCTGCACCGCCTCCACCTCCTCGCTCGTGCGGCGGCCCAGCACCATCCGACGGCCAACGCAACTGAACATGAGAATGGCCACTGGCTTGGCCCCCTCTAAACTGGCCATTGCCTGTTCGGCCGCCAGGGCGGCCCCCTGGATCAGTTCACCCCGCGAGGCGGTGGTGATGGTGATGGCCCTGCCGGCGGGAATCGAACCGGCAAGGGTCAGCGAACTCAATTGTTCATCAATCGCCAACGCGCAACGGAGCTGGAAATATTCCTGGCCCTGGATGGAAACCGTCTCGTCGATCAGGCCGAAGGGGTACATCAAGGCTATTTCCGGCAATCTTCCGGATCGATCCTCTCCCAGGATATCCCGGTAGAACTCCAGGGCCGGCTTACCGTCGAACTCCAGCGCCACGTTGCCCTGCGCGCGCGTGCAAACGAAACGGTTGCCCAGGGATTCAAACCCGCTTCGCACTCCCACGCTGGTGCGAAAACCATTCCGGTGGCATATGAGCAGGCCCGCTATGGCGTCCTTGAAAACCCTGCCGTTGTGGAATTGGTATGTGGGACCGAAATTCAGTCCGTCACCCAGGTATCCTCCCACTATCTCGAAGCTCTGGCCCAGCACCGAGTGCAGCCCTTCGATGACCTTCACTCCGTCTCCGCCCATGCCATTGGGAAACACCAGCAGGGACAGCGGCTGCCTTCCGTCCAGCTTGTCCAAAAGGTCTTGGGACAGGCTGGCGGCGCAGGCAGCCTCGTCTCGGCTCATGTATTGGCCTACTCCCGTGATAAAGGCCAATTCCGACGAAGCGATGGCCATGACCACCACCGAACCCGTGGAAAAGCCATGGGAAGATATTTCGCCAGCGGTGGTGCCCCCGACCATGGGGATCTTACCGGCGGCGGCTTCAACTCCCGCCAAAAGCTGGCGGTGATTGAAGCGCGGGTCCACGAACACCACCAGCACGTCCGCCGGACCGTCCAGCCGGGACAAGGCGGCACGGGCGGCTTCCTCTCCGGCACGTGATGAATCCTCCTGCTTGCTTTGCCCCACGCCCACGCGAATCCTTGCCATTTTCCACCCTCCGCAAATCAGACCGCCAGGGTTCCCAAGGCCGTTGTCGATGGCGTTGTCGTCCGACCTTTCTCTGGAATGGGCACCAAGCAGAGAGTTGTTGTCTTCCGGCGCCGGCGCTGCCGCGGCCGACTCCCCGGACCGGCACGCGTGGTCCGGCGAAGCCGGTCGGGCCCGGGCCGCCTGGCGCATAATCACCAACCCATCAAATGCATCAAGGCCAACGGCCAAGGGTAGAGGCATCTTGCCGGGGCGGCTGCCGGCATTTTCGCTGGAGGCCTGGCGGAATGATCGTTGGCAAGTTTGAGCATCTGACGCCCCGGGGCAAAGGGTCAGCAGGCCGAAAACATCGGTCAGAGAGCGCGAAAATGCGTGCTCTCGCGCCACGCCGGCAAGCTGCTTGGTCTACTGGTGTGCGGCCGAGGCATTAATGTACTCTTTATATCCTATTCATATGGTGGATGTGAAGTGGCTGGCTTGTCCAGGGGAAGATGGCGGCAGGCCCCGAGGCTGACCTTGACATCTGCCGTCGCCGGTCAGTCCAGGCCCCGAGGGCTGGTGGCGCGGCCCCTCCCGCCCCGGAGCCGGTCCCGGACCATCTCGCGGCTCTTTCTGATATGCTTGTAATGCGACACGCCTCACCCACGACCGGCATGATGGGGTTCAAGGCATGGCTCCCCGCGCATCACGGTCCGTTTCATCTTCCGGGAAGGCTCCCGAGCATCTGCCGCCTCCCGAATTCCTGGCGTGGCTGGACGCCAACAAAACCGACATCCTGCGCCAATGGGTGGAAGGCCTGCCCGACGTTTCTTGCCGCTATGCCCAGCGTCCGCCCTCGGAGCTGCGCCACACCGTGCGCGGAGCCTTTCTGGCCTACCGCGAGGCATTGGCCACGGGGCGGATGGACCGCATTGACAAGTTCATCGGCTACATCACCCGCAAACGCCTGAAGACGGGCTTTCCCCTTTCCGACGTGCAGAAAGCCTTTGAACTGTTCCGCGCCATCGTCATCGACCGCCTGCGGGAGCCCGTCAACCGCCACCTTCTTTCCAGGGCGATACGGCCCCTTAACGCCTGCCTTTCCCATACCATCCACGGCTTCTCCGATCACTTCCAGCTGATGCACGATCGGGTGGTTAACAGCCACGCCCTGGAGCTGGAGCGACAGGTCCGGGAGCGCACCGCCGAGCTGGCTGACGAACGCCGTCGCTACAAGACCCTGGTGGAGGAGATCAGCGACGGCTTCTTCGTTATCGCGCGAGACATGATCCATTTCGCCAACCCCGCCTTTTGCCGGATGCACGGCGTGAGACGGGGAGAGGCCGAAGGCCGGCCCTTTCTGGATTTCGTGGCCCCGGCCTCCCGTCCCCTGGTGCGCGAGGCCTTGCGCCATGCCCCGGCCGGGCGGGAGGTCGCGCGCGGCCTGGAGTATCACCGCCTGGCTCGCCCGCTTGAGCGAGCCGTCACCGAGATGAGGGCCCGGCAGGTGGACCTGGGCCAAGGGCGGGTCGTCATCGGAATCTGCCGAGACATCAGCGAGCGCCTGGCCATGGAGGCCAAGGTCCGCGAGCAAGAGCGCCTGGCCTACCTGGGCCAGTTGACCGCCTCCCTCAGCCACGAGATACGCAATCCGCTCTCGGCCATCAAGATGAACATGCAGATATTGAGCCGCAAGCTGGAGCTGGACGGCTTCGACCGCCGGCGGCTGGACATCACGGCCCAGGAGGTGACCCGCCTGGAGATGATCATGCGGCAGCTCCTGGACACCGTGCGCCCCTTGAGCCTGGAACGCGCGCCCGTGGACCTGGCCGCCCTGGTCAAGAGCTCCCTCGAGCTCTTGGAGCCCCGGCTGCTCGAAAACGCCGTCCAGGCAAGCCAGCGCCACGCTCGCAACCTGCCCCCTGCCATGGGCGACGCGGCGAGCCTCCAACAGGCCTTGCAGAACCTCCTGCTCAACGCCTTGGAGGCCTCGCCCAGGGGGGGACGCATCGCGGTCTGGACCCGCCGGGGCCGGGCCCACGGCGAGGCCTTCCTGGAGATCGGGGTGCGCGACGAGGGCCCGGGCATCGCCGCCGCCGACCTGCCCCAGCTCTTTAAGCCCTTTTTCACCCGCAAGCAGCAGGGCACCGGCCTGGGGCTGCTCAACGTGAAGCGGATCATCGAGGCCCACGGCGGCAGCGTGGTGGTACACAGCCGATCCGGCCGGGGGGCGTCCTTCGCTCTGAGGTTGCCATGCCTGCCCTGAAGAGCATCCTGGTGGTGGACGACGAGGCCTCCATCCGCGAGTCGCTGGACATGTTCCTGCGCGAGAAGGGCTACAGGGTGCGCCTGGCCGCCAGCGGCGCGGAGGGGCTGACGCTCTGGAACCGCCACCGCCCACGGGTGGTGGTCTTGGACGTGCGCCTGCCGGACATCTCCGGCCTGGAGGTGCTCAAGAAGATCATCGCCAAGGACCCCGAGGCCAACGTGATCATCATAACCGCCTTCCACGACATGGACTCGACCATCGCCGCCATGCGCCAGGGCGCCTACGACTTTCTGAACAAACCCCTGGACGTAGACGAGCTGGAGCAGGCCGTGTCCAGGGCCATGCGCATGAACGAGGCCCTGTGCGGCTCGCGCGTCCTTTCCAGGCCGGCCGGAGAGACCGCCGCCGCCCCGCGCCTGGTGGGGCGCACCCCGGCCATGCGCTCCATCTTCAAGACCGTGGGGCTTCTGGCCCGCAACCGGGCCACGGTGCTCATCGAGGGCGAGACCGGAACCGGCAAGGAACTCATCGCCAAGGTCATCCACCAATCCTCGTTGCCCTCAGGGCAACCCTTCGTGACCGTCGATTGCACCACCCTGGTGGAGAACCTGTTGGAGTCGGAGCTTTTCGGGCATGAGCGCGGGGCATTCACCGGCGCCACCGAGAGCAAGCCGGGGCGCCTGGAGCTGGCCGGCGAAGGCGCTATCTTCTTCGACGAGATCGGCGAGCTGCCCTCGGCCCTGCAAGCCAAACTCTTGCGCTTCCTGGAGTACCGCGAGTTCAGCCGGGTGGGCGGCACCCAGGTGCTGCGCTCGGCCGCTCGCATCATCGCCGCCTCCAACCGCGACCTCGTCGACCTGGTCGGCCGCGGGCGTTTCCGCCCGGACCTGCTCTACCGCCTGAAGGTGGTCAGCATACTGGTCCCGCCCCTGCGCGAGCGCAAGGAGGACATCCCGGAGATGGTGGAATACTTCATCTCGCGCCTGAACCAGGAGCTTTCGACCAGGGTGGCCAGAGTGGAAAAGGGGGTGATGGCCGCCCTCATGGCCCACGACTGGCCCGGCAACGTGCGCGAGCTGAAGAACGTGCTGACCAAGGCCGTGCTCGACTCCCGGGGCGCGGTGCTGCTCGCCGAGACGGTGCAGGCCGCGTTGGCCAGTCCCGCCCCCCGGCCGTCCGCGCCATTGCCCCTGCCCCCGGCGGGCCAGGCGGACAAGGAGCGCGTCCTGGCCGCCCTGACCGCCACCGGTTGGAACTACTCGGCCACCGCCCGCGCTCTGGGCATTTCCCGCCCCACCCTGCGCAAGCGCATGCTGGGTTACGGCATGCTGGTCAAGGGAAGCAAATAGCAATCTGGTAAAAAATTTGGAAACCCAGCCAGCCGGGCCTGCAAAATAGCTTTACAGTTTTTCTCCCGCCCAGGGGGCGTGGCCCCAACCCGCACCTGAAATATCAATAATTAAGCCGCTTAACAACATCGCACCCTGGCCGGGGGCCATGGCACAACACTTGCTCTCCTTGTTGGCCGTTGGGGCCAGCGGAGAAGGCCCGCGAGCGGAAGCGGCCACCGGCCAGGAGTGGAGAGTTCCCATGGACGACCATGCCTTTCAGATCGATCCCGAGTCCGGCAAATTGGTTTTTACGCCCACCTTCAATGTCGCCAGCCACTTCATCGACCGCCACTTGCGCGAGGGACGCGCCGAGCGGGTGGCCATCCGCACCGACGCCGGCCAAAGCGTGACCTACGCCCAGCTGGCCCGCCGGGTCAACCGTTGCGGACAGGCCTTCCTGGGCCTGGGAATCAAACGTGGAGGGCGTGTCTTGATGATGATCAAGGACGCGCCGGAGTTCTTCTATGTCTTCTGGGGAGCCATCAAGGCCGGCCTGGTGCCGGTGCCCATCAACACCATTCTGCGGGCCAAGGACTACAAGTTCATGCTGGAGGATTCGGGCTGCGCGGCGGCGGTATATTCGCCGGAATACGCCTCCGAGGTGGAGGCGGCCCTCAAGCAAGCCGCGCCCGCCCCGCCCCACGCCCTGCGCACCGAGGGCGAGGGGGGAACTCTGAGCAGGCTCATGGCCCAGGCATCCGATGAACTGAAGCCCTGCCCCGCAGGCCCCGACCAGGAGTGCTTCTGGCTTTATTCCTCCGGTTCGACCGGCGCGCCCAAGGGGACCGTGCACTCCCATCGCGACATGGTGGTCACCAGTCATTGTTTCGCCCGAGGCATCCTGGGAGTCGGTCCGGAGGACATCTTCTTCTCGGCGGCCAAGCTGTTCTTCGCCTATGGCCTGGGCAACGGCATGTACTTCCCCCTCTGGGCCGGGGGCACGGCGGTTCTTTCGGCGGCCCGCCCCACCCCGGAATCGACCTTCGCGGTCATAGAGCAGTTCCGGCCAAGCCTTTTCTTCGGGGTGCCCACCCTCTACGCCTCCCAGTTGGCGTCCCTGGACGCTGCTCCGCGCGACCTGTCTTCTCTGCGCGCCTGCGTCTCGGCCGGCGAGGCCCTGCCGGCCGACATCCTCCGGCGTTGGCAGACGCACACCGGCCTGGAAATCTTGGACGGCATCGGTTCCACCGAGGTCCTGCACATCTTCATCTGCAACCGCCCGGGCCAGACTATGCCAGGCTCCAGCGGACGCCTGGTGGATGGCTACGAGGCCCGCATCCTCGACGGCAACGGACAAGAGCTGGCGGATGGCTCGGCGGGCAGGCTCTGCGTTCGCGGCGGCTCCACGGCCAAGTACTACTGGAACAACCCCGCCAAGACCGCCGGCACCATGCTGGACGACGGCTGGCTGGACACCGGCGACACCTATTGCCGCGACGCCGACGGCTATTTCCACTATTGTGGGCGCAATGACGACATGCTCAAGGTGGGTGGCATATGGTGCTCGCCCTTTGAGATCGAGTCCAAGATCATCGAACACCCCGAAGTGCTGGAGGCGGCGGTGGTGGGCCAAAGCGACGAGAACGGCCTGGTCAAGCCCGCAGCCTACGTCGTTCTGAAGAGGGCCTTGGAGTCCTATGACCTCCTGCGGGAGGAGCTTCTCAAGCTCTGCAAGAAGGGCCTGGCTCCCTACAAGTATCCCCGCTGGATAAACATCGTCGATGCGCTGCCCAAGACCGCCACCGGCAAGATTCAGCGCTTCCGGCTGCGCGAGCAGATTTTGGCCTGAAAAACCGCCCCAACCAAGGCCCTTGTCCGGACCGCGCGGTTCCTCGCGCGGTCCGGGGCTCTTGGGCGGTCTGTATCGCCTGGCGGGACAGAACCGCGCGGCCTGTCTTACGCCACAAGACTACGCCGGGATATCATTGGCTCCTCCCTGTGCGCCGGCTTCAAAATCCTTGATAAAATAATAACAATCTTCCGGTCGCCATTGGCATGCGATATGCTTTGTTGAACTCGATCAAACAAGCCCCGCCCACGGAACATTTGCCGATACTTTCCTGGCGGGGAACCACGCATGTATTTTTGGGTGTAGACGGCCCCATCTTCCAACCGCGCCTGACGGTGGCTCATCAGGCCAAGCGTTCTGCTTTAAGTGAGGTGACGCCATATGATCAACTTTGAGGGGAAATCCGCCCCGGGCCCTTTGCCCACCCTTTGCACGAGGGAGGCCCGGCCTTAGCAGCTATGGAGCTATGGAAGGTATCGCCAGGACTCTTTCAATCCCCGTGACTAGGACCCCGGGATTTGCCAAAGGTCCCGTCTCGCGGCGATTGGACGGATCGGTCTTGCCCTGCCCGGTTCGCTGGTTTCGCATTTTTCCTGCCCCCATTGTCGTACAGGAGTTTTTCCACCATGAGAAACATTAAGCTTGCGGGAAAGATTTCACTGGGATTCGGCTTGCTCATCGTCGTCGCCCTGGCCTTGGGAGGCCTTGCGGTCTTCGACATGCACCGCGTGGGCTCCGACGCCGCGCGCCTGGCCAAGGAGTTCGTGCCCGAAGTGGCCCTGGCCAACGACATGGAGCGTTCCGCCCAACAGGCCATGTTCGAGATGCGCG